>NZ_CP011025.1:1600347-1920417 GCF_000238395.3 Pseudoalteromonas arctica A 37-1-2 | reverse complement strand
AAAGACTGGTTCTGTCTAGAGACGATTTAATCGCGGCACGAAATTTATAACCAAGCAGACTCGGTAACGGCTTCTGCCTTACATCCCTTTTGGTAATAAAGAGTAAATCCCCCTAGGACTAATCAAAAGACACCGCATGGTATGCATTTATGCTGCTACTTCACCTATTTATGAATGGTAAACACGCGTCAACCTTCACAAAAGCACTTCGTATAACCGCATTAAAAAAATGCCTTATACAGATTCATAAAAAGCATACTCTGGCCTAACTCAGCACTAGTAACGCCTTGAATGTAATATGATAACCTACCGCTCATTAAGTGGCAATAATAGGAACAAGCAATGTATATTACAGGTTGATTTACCAACGGCTCCAAGTCGTTAGAGCGTGTTTATCTTTTGAGGTTAGATTTGCAGTAGTTGATTTTGGTATATGGGGTCTCACATTTATATTCGTATTGTTGATTCTTCTCCAAAAAACTACCACTTAGCGGCTCCACGAAGCACAATAAAAAATAACAATTGTAAAAAATACGATTAATCAAAGTAATAAGAAACCTATTTAACCCGAACTCTGATTAAGAGATTTAATAACACTTTTAATAATAATGGTATTTAAGGGTTCTCCTCTCAAGCCAGATATTTTCAATGACAACAAGGGGAATTTACGCGTCGAAGTTAGCCTCTCGCAAGTAAAATCAACGTAGTTAGCGCTAGAAATGGCTGCTATAGGGTGATTTATTATCCAGAACTCAAGTTATTTAAGCCCAATCTTTAAAGAACATTGAACAATAAACTTTTCAATTGTTAGAATGCCCTACTTTTTCCCATCAAGAGATACAATGGCAAACTTCAATACTCATCTTAATACTGCCGTAATCATCACAGGCTTAGCCTCAGCCACCTTATTATCTGCGGGACATATTGAATTAAAAAGCGCGCTCTGGTTATGGTTTTTAGGCTCAATTGGCGGTTTATTACCCGATATAGATTCAGATAACTCCACATCACTCGATACTATTTTTAACTTATTTGCACTCAGCACTGTATTACTGGTACTGCATTACATAACCACCCAGCTCATTATTGAAATTAGTTTTATCGAGTTAATCGTAGTGCCTTTATTGGTTTACGGATTTATGAAATATATTATTAGGCCAATTTTTGAATGGATCACAGTACATAGAGGTAGTTGCCACTCTTTACTATTTATATTGCTATGCGCGTTATTAACGACTCAAGTAGCATGGAAACTGAATGACCAATCAACCATGGAAACAGCTATCTTTGCCTGGTTAACGGGTGGGTTTGTTTTACTAGGAGGATTTATTCATTTATTGCTTGATGAAATGTACAGTGTGGATTTAAGTAATGTAACAATTAAACGCTCTTTCGGGACCGCACTGAAAATAGCTGACTTTGATAATAAATTAATTACGTTGTCATCAATTATTGCCATTGCAGGTTTAATTTATATTGCCCCCCCTACAGAGCAAACTATCACAGCGTTAAGTAATTGGTCTCATTTTAGGTTTCTATCTTAACAAAGTGAGTAATAAGCCGTTTAACCACATACTCAAAATTAATGCTCTCTTGGTAATTAAAAGTTGCTTTACTGAGAGGGTATGAGACGCTGCGCCTAGAGGGCATACATGGCTTGAATCAAAACGATTTTGCCGATTTAAGTTTTAATTAAACAGCCAAAGCTTTAGCCTATTTGTTGCTAACTATTATTTTTATAGGTTTGAGTGAAATAATTAAATAGCTTTATCTGTCTTATACCTACAACGATAAACGCTATTTAAATACAAAGACTAAGCAGTTTGATACATTCAAACCCGCAACAGCTGTTGAAAGCATTAAATATAAAATTACAAGAGGTACATAATGGAATTTACGACTAAACGCACCATGCTAATTACAGCATCTTTATTGTTGGTATTGGCAATAACACAGGCTATTTTTACTGCCCTTTACAGTGCAGAAATTAGTTTTTCAAGGCAGTATTCATGGGGACTAGAAGCAGTGGTTTTCACTCTACTTGTTGCCTTTGCAGGCTCTGCTATGGTGCAAGCAAAAAACTCTCAGCTAGGATGGTCGGCTATAACATTTAGCGCGATTCTTAACATAGTACAGGTAAGCATTGGTCTTACTTTGTTTTCAACATTTGGAAAAGTATCGGGTGCTGTAGAAGGCGCACAACCTTTAATTAGTGGCGTGGTTTCTTTGTCATTCATGATTTACTACGCAGCTAAATTATTATTGGGATTAGCAGCACTTGTTTTTGGCCTGTCTTTTATAGCTAAAGGTGGCAAAGCCATCGGCGTCCTTACAGCCTTAGCTGGCGGAGTTGCAATACTTGCCAATGCTATATTAATCATCTTTGGCCGTGATGGATTTATGCCATCAGGTGTTGCTGGCGCTTCAGGCATGATTGCTACATTACTTTTAGCAATCTGTTTAATATGCCTTAACCGTAAACAAGACTAAGGCTTGATACCTTACAAGTAAGGTACTCATTTTAAAAAAATATAAACATCGGCTCATACGCATATTAGATATGTCAATTCGCCGATGTTTTTACGTTTAAGTGATGATATATAAAGTGCCAGCCACCTTAATTATTTATAGCTAATTCACAAAGAGGCTATGAGGCGCTGCGCATTTAGAGGGGATAATAGCTTGAATCAAAACTTAAATGGGTCGACGATCCCTTTGGGTGTAAATTCTCAATCATTTTTTATAAATAACTTGGTGATATAATTATTGCCTTTTAATAATGTTATGGGGTAAATTGTAAATAACTGTATTTATATACAGCTATTAATTCTATTTTTATTCAACCAAACCTTTAACTAAAAGATTTATAAAATTACCACTCACTTTAAAACCGTGAGTCCCTCTCACAAAGTTTTCCATCTCCATCGCCATCCATTATTGTATTCGGGCAGTTATTAATAAAAAATACAGCTTCGGCTCGTGAACTCATTTGGCTACAGTGCTGCCTGCCATCACAGGTAAAATTATGGGTGCTTTTTGGTATCATTATGTTCGGGTATTGTGCGTCAAAGGTGGCTAAATCGGCGTTGGTAATAACAGGGGGTTGGCTATTAAATTGCTCGCTACTTTTATAATGGTTGTATTTATTTACTGCGACAAAGCCAAGCACGGCAATAATGCTAATTGAGGCAACTTTACCTAAAAAGCTACTGACAAAGTTAGATTTAGCCATACGATATGGCTGTTGATTGTGTTTTTGATAAGGGGCTTTAAGCTCTGCAACGCCTTCTATGCGGCAGTTAACTGCTTTGGTTTTACCGTCGGGCTGTGTTGCAACTTCAAAGTAAATAGTATCGCCAACTTTTGGCTTACGGCTCATATGTTTAAGCGCTGATATGTGTATAAACGTGTCGTGTTCTAGAGTGTCTGATTTAATAAAACCAAAACCTTTGTCGGTTTTCCACGACTTTAACAATCCTTTGTTCATTTTTACTCTTACCTTTAAAAAAACTTCTTTTAGCCGATTTTAATGCTCTTTATTTAGCATTAGCACACGTTCCTAATTTATTACCATCACTTTTTATTAAGTTATAAGCTATTGCTATTAATGTAGATTTTAAAAACAGGCTTTTATTTTTAGAGAAAACACAAAAGCACACTTGCACAATTGTGCTTATATGATTATATTGCGACCTCAAACTTGGTTTTACACATTAGAGGTTATTGTGAATACAGATAAAATGATGGTTGCACTTGATGAATTTATTCATGTTAGTGGAGGCTTAATATTAATTATTGCTGCAGTTTCTATTTTGACAGGGTTGATTAGGGAGTTTGTGCCGCAGGACAAACTTCAAGCAAAATTAACAAAGCATGATAAATGGGGCTCGCTGTTGGGAGCTAGTTTTGGCATGTTAACCCCTTTTTGTAGCGCTGCTGTTGTACCTGTAACCTTGGGCATGGCTACTATGGGTACATCGCTAGGTACTATTTTAAGCTTTTTAATTTCAGCTCCTTTATGTAACTTTATTGTACTAGCAATGATATATGCTGCATTTGGTTTTAAAGTGACAGCTATATATTTAGTACTAACCTTTAGTGCCGCCGTTATAGGTGGGTGGTTAATATCAAAATCACCATGGAAAAATGAAGTAAGACGAGGTGATGAGTTAGAGCTGGCTACTAATGGCAAAAGCTGTAGTTCAGGCTGTAGTTCAGATAATGCCGCACTATCACACAGTACTAATTCTGATAAGTTTAAAAATGTTTTAAAATTTGCTTTATCTTTATTTAAAAGGATTATTCCGTATGTGTTATTGGGTGCATTAATTAGTGGTTTATCGGCTGCTTATTTACCAGCTGAATTAGTTGAAAAATACGTAGGTGGCGGAGATTTAAAATCCATTATTATTGCTGCGCTAATTGGTATTCCGCTTTATTTGAGAATAGAAATGGCTATACCGCTTTTAAATGTGTTGATTTTAAAAGGTATGGGTATGGGCCCTGCTTTAGCACTGATAATAGGTGGTACGGGTGCGAGTTTACCTGAAATTGCTTTGGTTTCTTCGGTATTAAAAAGAAAGGCTGTATTAGCATTTATATTAATAATATTAACTACTGCAATTACAGGCGGTGTTATTTTTCAATACGTTATATAAGTTAGTAAGCACCACTTTTTAGTGGTGCTTTTGTTTTTTGTTAATGACTTAATTTTGTTAAAGCATGCGCTTAGCACCTGTTAGTTTTAAGGAAATTTAATTTAGGCTCTGGTATAATCCGTTCGTAAATTTTTATGGTATTTTATTATTATCAAGAAGGTACATAATGGATGAAATGTATATTGATGCGCTTAAAGCGTTATCAGATCCTACCCGATTAAGATTATTTTGGTTAGTTGTTGATGCTGGCCAACGTATTAATGTTGCTGAAGCAATGGATGTTATTGGTGATACGCAATATAACGTTTCTCGAAATCTTAAAATGCTACATAAAGCAGGTTTACTCACTTTAGAAAAAAAAGGTAAGTGGGTTTACTATACCCTTAAAGAGCAAAGCGCCCCTCACTGCCAAGCATTAGTAAATTCTGTTAAGTTTTTACCAAAAGAAACGTTTTCTGATGTATCAACTCGTTGCATGATGCGTTTATCAATGCGCGTAAACGGAGAGTGTGTTGTCGGCGCTAATAGTGAACAATGGTTGGCGGCGCTAGAAGCTGAATAAACAGCCGAGCTATATGCCAAACTAGACAGCCACTTTAATTGAACAAACAAAACTGTGCCAATAAACTTGCTCTAAAAGTTCAGAATTTATCTTTTATTACTGGGTTACTTTCATTTCATCCATCAAATAAGTCATTAGCCCTATTAAACCTAAATTACACGCATGAAAATAACTGCATAATGCAGTTGTGATTTATTACTGAATAGCTTTACTGAGTAGTTTAAGTTTTATGCCAGTAGCTTTTCGCAGTTACTGATATTTGATCGCCGTTTACGCTTTAAGTTTTCACAGTAACTTGCATGTGAAGTGGGTTTGCCTACTGCACCATGAAATACGCGCGTAAATTGCGTAGTCAGTTTTAACTGAAACTAAACTAGACAGCCACTTTAATTGAACAAACAAAACTGTGCCAATAAATTTGCTCTTAAAGTTCAGAACTTATCTTTTATTACTGGGTTACTTTCATTTCATCCATCAAATAAGTCATTAGCCCTATTAAACCTAAATTACACGCATGAAAATAACTGCATAATGCAGTTGTGATTTATTACTGAATAGCTTTACTGAGTAGTTTAAGTTTTATGCCAGTAGCTTTTCGCAGTTACTGATATTTGATCGCCGTTTACGCTTTAAGTTTTCACAGTAACTTGCTTGTGAAGTGGGCCTGCCTACTGCACCATGAAATACGCGCGTAAATTGCGTAGTCAGTTTTAACCAGTTCTCTGGGGAGATATTAAGCCTTTCTAACAAAGGTAGGTTCATGTTATCAATATACCCGCGTTTATCCTCTCGTATTATTCGCCCTGTTAGCTCAACAAGTTCAAGGTACGATTTAAGCTCAAACGGCAACCCTTTGGGCATAACCTGACGAGGCATACCAGCAAAACGTAGTAACTGTTTTGGTTGTTTACCTTCTGCCGCGCATGTTAAACGCTTTTGTACACTGGTATGGTCTGACTCTTCTGGGGTGTTAGTTATTTTGGCTCTAATGGGATTTAAATCGACATAGGCCATACACGCTGCAAGTGCTGCTTCATCTAGTAATGCTTGCGATTTGAATCTACCCTCCCAAAATCGTCCTGTGCAGTTATCTTCTTTATTTGCTCTGCGCGCAATGTCTTCATTTAACAACCGCATAAACCAGCTAATACTTGCTAGGCGTTCGCGGTATTGTTTAACCGTTTGGTTGAAAAAGATGAGTTCAACTTTACTTAGCTTTTCACCTTGTACATATTTTTGCGTTAACAATGTGCCTTTACAGAGTTTATGCCAGCGAATAACAATCGCTTTATCATTCAGCCTGTTTGCTTTCTTATCATCTACATATAGTACCAAATGGGTGTGATTACTCATTACGGCATAAGCACATACATCAAAACAAAATACCTTTGCTAATTCAAGCAGCTTATCTTCAACCCACCCTCGTCGATGCTCGTAAGATTGACCAGTAAAACGGTCTTCTCCACATAAAAATGCACGACGAACACAGCGTGAAATACAGTGATAGTATTTTGTATCAACCAAACTTACTTGACGCTTTCTTGAAATTGCCATAAGACACCCTGCTCGTTTTTTGCACTAACTAAAACGTAGTCCTAAATTTTGAAAAGAGCAAAATTTAGGATGGGTGTCATGTTAATTCTAACTTCGAAAAGTGAAAAATTTAGGGTGGGTGTCTAGTTTATTTTCGCCGTTGTTTTTGGCCTGTCTTTTATCGCTAGAGGCGGCAAAGTAATTGGAGGCCTTACTGCCCTAGCAGGCACAGTTGCAATACTTGCCAATGCTATATTAATCATCTTTGGCCGTGATGGATTTATGCCATCAGGTGTTGCTGGCGCTTCAGGCATGATTGCTACGTTACTATTAGCTATATGTTTAATAAGCCTTAACCGTAAACAAGACTAAGGCTAAATACCTTATTAATAAGGTAGTTACTTAAATAAGTTATAAACATCGGCGTGTATTAGAGATCTAATTCGCCGATGTTTTACGTTTAATGTATACGCTTAGCGCATTCCTAGTTTGTTCCCTCTTAGTAATCTAAAGTTAATTCACAAAGAGGCTATGAGGCGCTTCGCTTTTAGAGGGTATTTCATGTGAAAATGTTAAACATTAATTACATTCCCCACGTAATAGGGACCAACACCATATTCATCATTATTTAAATCATCTAAAGCCATTGAAGTACAAAGTATTATTTGAAAGTCTTTTTTATCTTTAAACATTTCTACGATGGAACGTTGAAAATTATGACTTCTAAAAGCTTTCATGCCACCATTTTCAATGGCATCCAGCATTAAAAATCTCGGTAGTCTGTAAAGCGGGTCTGACAATGACTCTAGTAAAGCAGCAAGATAAAAAGCGTTCTTTTTTATATAGTTAGAGCTACCTGAAAATTTCACCCTTCCATCTATTAGAGTTCTATCTCTTGAAAAATCAATTTCAATATCATTACTCTCCGCAGCCGCGAAAACTTCTTCATAAGGCTCTCCATTATCTCGTAAATCGGAGTGAAGAATAGGTAGCATATTTTCACAGATTCTTAGGTTAACTCTATCTCTTCGGTTTTTGCTAGATGCGCCGGCTGCTGCAATTTTTTCACGGAGATCTGTAATTGTGTTAATTAGCTCGGATTTCCTAGATTTATATTTATCTAAGTCGGTGATTATTTTAATCTGCTTTTCAATATTTTTAATTTCAGACTCTAAATACCCTATCTTCTTTGATCTTTTAATCAAACCCTGAGTTTCTATATCTACAGTTTTTGAACTCGACTGTAACTCACTTTGAGAATTTTTTAGGTGAGACTTTGTAATTACAAGTGCAGATTTCAGACCTTCTAAATGGCTTTTGTAATCACCTAAAACTTTAGCATTGCTTTTAAGTTGAAAGTCAATCTCTGTCAAAATTTGCATATAGTTGTTCGAATGATGAGATTCTTTTTTCGGGGCATTACATAAATGGCAAGTATCTTCATTAGAAGAATTAATCTCTTCCAAGCAGCAAGGGCAGTGTGTATATTTCATTGCACCAATGCAATCAAAAGCAGATTTGGATTCTAGCAATGATTTTTTTCTAAAATCAAGTGAGTCTCCAAATAGTTCACAATCAACTATTTCACCAATTGTTGCTTGTATCTCAATATTTAAAGACTGAAGTTGACGACTAAATAGGTCGACTTTCTTTTCTAAATCCTTGTAATTAGCTGCAGAATCGACTTCAAGTTCAGTAGTTACTTTTAAGTCAACGTCTTTATTATGCAAAGATACAATCTCATCAGAGATATTTATTACTTGTGCATTTAAGACATCAAGAGTTAAGCCTGAATCACTTCCTAACACTTTATACATGGCATTTAAATCAGCAGCTACTTTATCAAACTCTCTTTCTGCCAAAATAAGTTGTTGTCTCAATTTATGCGTGTCAAGATTATCTAAGCCCAATAAAAATTCAGCAATTGCAGTTCTTATACCTTCACTATCACCACGAGGATTATCTTCTGCGCGAAAAATTTTTGTTGATCCAGTTTCTTGATCTACATATAGGAACCTTAGTACTTGGTGCATTGTCAAATTGGCATAATCATCAGACTTATGATTATCCCAGCCTAACAACTCGAACAACTGTTGCGAAAAAGAAACTCGTTCACCAGATTCACTTCTTCTAGGGCCAAATTTTTTCCAACCTAGATTATCTAAACTTGTAACATCATAAGAACCATATTGGATTCGTATTGGGGGAATTTCACCCTTTACAATATCTCTTTTTATTGTAAATGAAATTCCATTAATATTAACCTGACAATATATTTCATCACAGTGATCCGCAGGGTAGAGCCATTGATTCTCTTTAATTTCTCCGCCTAAAACATAAAATAAAAGCTCTAATATTGTTGTTTTCCCAACAGAGTGATCACCCCTAATTACATTTATTCCTTGGTGAAACTCTTCATCATAAACACTACTTCCTGACTTTATGATTACTAGGCGCTCTACAAAAAATTCTGACCTAATCATATTTATATTCCATTAATCCACTTTTAGCCTTAAGGCCATTATTTCCATCCAATTTAACTTTAGGTAAACACTCAACAAGGATTTTAAAAAGATCACTATTTGTAAGTTTATCTGTTTTAAATTTTTGAATTAGTTCATTTGGAAGGTTTTGTTTTTCGAGACTTACAATATTGCGTTCAATATTAACTAAAGATTTTTGATACAAAGAATAAATTGCCGCTTCGTGTGTTGAATTCATTTCAAAAAACAGACTCCTTGGGCTTGGTGTTAACTCAAATGAATCACTTATATTACTAATTTTTTTTGCTTGATAGTTTAATGGCCTTGGAAAGCTTTCCATTCGCTTTAATAAATGAGGGTATACATAATAAAAACTAACAATTTTTAGCATGTCACAATGAACTTTATTATCCTTAGCCGCATATAAAATATTCAATATCCGATAAGAACAATGATTTACATCGTGAGCTGGATGATAAACTATCATTATACCCACTCCACATGGCATTTTTCTGTAAGGAAATACAACATCCCTTCAATTAACTCACTAGTGATATAGCCACCAGCTAAGCTTACCTCTTGATTTAATGGCTCAACAATAACGTTATTAATCATTGTTTTAATAGTTAAATCGTTTACACCATCTTTAATCAAAGGGACTATATGTGATCGAAACCTTGTTATAATAAGGCTTAAAACATGATTAAATATAACCTGGTATGACTTTATGTTCTGAAACCTTAAAATCAATTTTGAAGCTTTCTGGCTAGATATAAGGGCCTCATCAAGAAAAACACCTTTATTTGCTTTAATTAATTTGTTTTCTAGCCCAATTACTTGTCTAGACTCGCTATTTGTAATTTTACTTTGAAGCTCTTCAATTACATAAAGATAAATGGGGTTTTCTTCTTTTAATTTTTCATGTTGATTTATTAATACCTTAAGAGATTCAGCTCCTACTGTAATATTATATGATGGCAATTTAACCACCGTAGTTCCAATATTTAAGTCTCCATCAATATCATTATCTTTAATTTCATTGCCAGAAATATTTTTAGAATAAATTGAATTTAATGATCTATTTTGGTCTTGTATACTCATTATTTACTACCAATATTTATAGAGCCTTTTACCTTGTTATTAGAAATTTTGTTGTCAATAATATTCGTATCTATACTACCAACTGATAAATCATTAGCTACTTCATTGTCACAAATTTCATTTTTTTCAATCTTCCTCCTTGTAGGTTCAAGCTTATTTTTGTTATCACCAATCCATAACCAACCCATAATTATACAAAAAATGAATATGATAATAAGAAGCGCTAAATTTAAATATATATTCGTTTTAAAAATTTCAGAAGTAGATAAGTATGCTTTAATCAGTTCAACAAAAACCCATGCTGCAATCGCTGATGGTCCAGCAATTTTCAATGCACTCTTCCAATCCATAACTCACTTGTCCTTAAAATAATTAATATAAACTTTAGCAGAAGGCACATTGTAATAAACTAGGCTGTAGAACAACTACATCATCCTAAATCACTAAACTATCTTCTTAAATCAACGCTAAGCTTTTAAAGAATTCGGTTCTGCGTTCGGAACACATAATATATGAAGTAAAGCGGAATTAACCAACAGTCCTTTGTCCCGCTCTAAACGCATATTATGTTTATTTTCTATCCGTAATTGCTTCAATACCTCTAATTACAAATTGTTTTGAATATAAAGGGGATTTAAATCTAACTTTAGTTATTTTAACTGCTGATGAAATTAAAGAATTCACAGCATCAGCTAAACCTTCTTCTTTATATGCTGTTGATGGTTCACCACTGTTACTAAATCCCATATCAGGGTTTCGAGTTATACACTCAACTTTAGGGTGATTAATTTCTTTTAAATATGCGAAAAATGCATCTTTTGATATTACTAAACCAAATTCGCGCCAAGCATACTTTTTTCCCCAATAATAGCCATCTTGAGCAGTATGACTAACACGCTCATCATTTTTACTTTTGTTAACATTATGCTTACCTTCAGATAGCTTTGTTGCATATAGGTAGCTAAGCATAGGGTTAACATCTGTGTTTTTTGATAAACAAGATGTTTCTATTATTTTGTTACCATTCGCATCATCATAATAGCCAATATTATATCTCTCGCCCTCTTCAACTTCAGGGGTTCCATTTGCTTCAAACTTATAAACGGTATTTGTTGTAGCTGGCTTAAAAGAATGAATAAATTTACCGTTACCGATTGGTTCGATTTTATAGTCACGCACTATTAAGTCGTAAATAGTTTTTAGATACCTGGGTTTCATTACATCTCCATATAATTGAGTAAAGATAACATGCCAAAACAGCGTATATTACGTTGTTATAAATAAACTGAATAACCCTTTTATAACATATGATTACAACTGCTACTCAGTAGCCTTTGTAATTTAACCCCAAAACGACTTTTGATAATGTTATGGGGCAAAACTTACAACGCTGCATTTATACACAGCAATTAATTCTATTTTTATTAAACCTTACCTGTTAACTAAATGATTTATAAAATTACCATTAATTTTTAAACCGTGAATCGTTCTCACAAGGTTTTCCATCGCCATCACCATCCATTTTTGTATTCGGGCAGTTATTAATAAAAAATACCGCCTCAGCTCGGGAAGTCATTTGGCTACAGTGCTGCCTGCCATCACACGTAAAATTTTGCGTGCTTTTAGGAATAACGATTTTTGGAATAACGACTTTTGGGTATTGTTCATCAAAGGTGGCTAAATCGTCATTAGTAATAACGGGTGTTTGGCTGCTTGAGTGAGTGTTGTATTTATTAATCGCATAAAAGCAAAGTGCAGCAATAAGCGCAATTGAGGCAACTTTACCTAAAAAGCTACTGGCAAAATTAGATTTGGCAATGCGGTACGGCTGGTTATTGTGTTTTTGGTAAGGTGCTTTAAGCTCTGCAACGCCTTCTATGCTGCAGTTAACTGCTTTGGTTTTACCGTCGGGCTGTGTTGCTACTTCAAAGTAAATGGTGTCGCCTACTTTGGGCTTGCGGCTCATGTGTTTGAGCGCTGATATGTGTATAAATGTGTCGTGTTCTAGGGTGTCTGATTTAATAAAACCAAAACCTTTGTCGGTTTTCCACGACTTTAACAATCCTTTGTTCATGTATTCACCTGCTCTGCTTAAGCTGCGTTTTACGCAAATTCCATTTAGTTAACACTTGTTATTATACGTTCCTAAATTAAAACCATGCAACCAAATATTCATATTGCGTTAATTTTTACGCTTTACCTAATAAAATAAACGTGCTAAAAACAACTAAAACTCAACTTATTTTATTTATAATTTGCGGCCAAATGTCCTTTAATTAACATCAACCATTACGCACTCACCCACCAGCTTAACAGCTTGTTTACACAAGGTTTTGTCATTAGTTATTTCTATCTGAATTAGCCGTTTTTAGTACGATTTTTCATTCGTTATTTACTTAATTTATCTATACAATCCACACCTTATTTTTACGCACGTATTTTAAGTGATTATCTCATGCTATTAACGATTGTTTATATTATTGGTATTACAGCAGAAGCCATGACTGGCGCACTTAGCGCAGGACGAATGAAAATGGATTGGTTTGGCGTAGTGCTGGTAGCCAGCGCCACGGCAATTGGCGGTGGTAGCGTACGAGATATATTACTAGGCAATTACCCGCTTACGTGGGTACAACACCCAGAGTATTTATTAATTACCTGTATTGCCGGTATTGTCACTACGTGGCTGGCTAAATGGGTAGTTAAATTTAAAGGCATATTTATGCGCCTAGACGCTCTGGGTTTAGCTGCCTTTAGTATTATTGGCTGCCAAGTGGGGCTAAATATGGGATTGCATTACGGTATTTGTGTAGTGGCAGCCGTTGTAACAGGTGTTTTTGGTGGCTTACTGCGTGATTTAATATGTCGCCAAGCACCGTTGGTATTACATAACGAGCTATACGCGAGTGTATCGTTACTTGTAGCGTGCTTGTACTTAGCACTACACCATTACAATATAGACGACAACATCAGTATTATTGTGAGCTTGGTTGCAGGTTACTTAATACGTATGGCATCAATACGCTTTAAATGGCGCTTACCTACCTTTAGTTTATTAGAGCAGCACGCTAAATAAAAATAACCTTCAATACAAAATAAGGCAGGTAATATACCTGCCTTAGTTAATATAACTATTAGCGTATTAATTTAATGCCCGCTTACATCGCTTAACGCGGTTTTTAACCCGCTGTTATTTTGCTTAAGTACACTAAAACTGCCATCGGTTTCTAGCACTACGGCGGCTACATCTTCTATTGCTAATATTCCAGCGCCACGAATAGCGGCGCGAATTTCTGATTTTGTTACGCGCTGCGATTTAAGTGCAGCCGTGCAGTATTCACCATCACTCAGTAAAAGCGTGGGTTCTGCTTTTATAAGCGCTGCAAATTTTGACGAACGCACACTAAGCCACGTAATAATATATTGCAGCCCTATTAATACGACAAAGGCGAGTATGCCCTCAGCTAACGGAACACTTTTTGAAATGATCACCGAGGCTAATATAGAGCCCAGCGCAATGGTGACTATAAAGTCGAACACGTTCCACTTTGAAAGCGTACGTTTACCCGATACGCGCAGCCAGAACACCAGTGCAATATAACCCAGTACGCCTATTGTAAGTACACGTAATAACCCCTGAATATCATCGTAAAACATAGTGGCTCCTTGTATTTAAAATTACTTATAGCGTTTAGTTAAACCGTACACGCATACAAATTAAAGCTGTATGAATAAAAGGGGTAGTAGTGAGTTAAAGCAGTTTAAATTTAACTTATGGTTGATTATGATAACTTAAGCATTATATATCTATATTCGCTTTTTAATTATTAGTAAGGATCACCATGTCTAACTATAACGAATCTCCAGAACAAGTTGCACAAGCTACTCAAGGCTTTGTTATGCAGCAAACTATGTTGCGTATTAAAGATCCAAAACCATCGCTTGAATTTTACCAAAATGTATTAGGTATGAAGCTGTTAGGTAAGTATGATTTTCCTGGTATGGAGTTTACGCTTTACTTTTTAGGCTACGAGCAAGAATTGCCACAAGGTGATGATAAAACTAAAGCAGAATGGGTGTTTCGTCGCCCTGCGCTAATTGAGTTAACCCATAACTGGGGCACTGAAAACGACGACAGCTTTGAGGGCTACCACAGTGGTAACCAAGAACCTAAAGGATTTGGGCATATTGGTATTAGCGTACCGGATGTTTACGAAGCCTGTGAGCGCTTTGCAAAATACGATGTAGAGTTTGTAAAAAAACCAGATGATGGCTCAATGAAAGGCTTAGCATTTATTAAAGACCCTGACGGCTACTGGATTGAAATACTCTCTGCTGAGGGAATTACTGAAATTATTCTTTCTCAGTAATTATTATTTCTCGATACAAAAATATTACACATAAAAAAGCCTGCTTATGCAGGCTTTTGGTTATGTAGTAAGTAATATTTAAGCGTTACTTACGCAGTGCGTCTATTCGCGCATCAAGTGGCGGGTGCGATGAAAACAGCTCAGCCATGCCTTTGCCACTTGCAATACCAAAGGCCATCATTGAGCCTTCTAATTGCGAAGGATGGTTTTGCTTTAATCGCTCAAGGGCTGATCGCATTTTGTCAGCACCAACTAGTTTAGCAGCGCCGCTGTCGGCTGCAAATTCACGTTTACGACTGTAACTTGCCACTACTATGCTTGCTAGCACGCCAAATAATACTTGGAATAACATATCGAATAAGAAGTATGTCCAGCTACTGCCGCCCTCTTCTTCATCGCTATTAATAAAGTTATCTACAATGCCTGCCAGTACTTTTGCGGCAAATATTACAAAGGTGTTTACCACGCCTTGTATTAGCGTAAGCGTTACCATGTCGCCGTTAGCAATATGCGATACTTCGTGGGCAAGTACGGCTTCGGCTTGATCTTTGGTCATGTTGTGCATTAAGCCTGTGCTTACTGCCACTAACGAGTTGTTTTTACTTGGGCCCGTTGCAAAAGCGTTCATTTCTGGGCTGTCGTAAATAGCCACTTCTGGCATTTTAATACCAGCTTTTTGTGCTTGCGCAGATACCGTTTGTACAAGCCAATGTTCGGTTTCGTTTCGAGGCTGCGTAATTACATGCGCGCCTGTTGATTTTTTAGCGATCCATTTCGACATGAATAACGAAATAAACGATCCACCAAAACCAAATACGGTGGCTATAAGTAAAATTCCGCCTAGGCTACGATGACTTAAGCCCAGCGCGCTCATGATTATTGAAAGCACTACACCTAATACCAACATAACCGCTAGGTTAGTTAATAAAAACAAAAATACACGTTTCATATTGTCCTCACAAAAATAGGTTTGATCACCGAACATAAAATTAAATTAGGTTAAAGCAATCACTGCGTCATGACGCACTATGTCATAACGTTAGCGCTATTTTGTGACAAACTATGTCATAACACAAGTGTTATTTATGTGTTTATTGATAATTTTTTTAAGAAGAGTTTTACAGCAATTTTAAAACTAAAGTTTCTTTCTAAATCAGCTTATTACAAGCTGTTATTTAGCTCTGCCATATCAATTGGAAATCCACGCTCGTGTGCCAATATGCGTGCAACTTCGTCAATTTTTTCGCCGCTATTATGTTTAAGATACGACCATTGGTGGGTACTGCGGTGATGATTTACAGCAGAATCGCTGCTTATTATTCCCAATTTTATAAACTCACCCACTATTTGATCTGCCGCTATTAACGTTGACGATGCTTTAACATTTTCGGCCCGCGCATAATTAATATGCGAATATAAACTTACATCGGCTACGCGCAAAGTGTCGTCATCACCTGGGATTTGTTGCCCGCCAAACAAGGCATTATTTTGTGTGCTAGCACTTTTAAACGCGGGTACAAACTCGGCTACATAATCAATTGCTGTTTGGTTACGTGTTTGCAATGCTGCTTTGTCCCAGCCATCTTTAATATAATGCAGGTATTTATTGGGAAGTTTAGGTTGTGCGCTCATTAGTGTTGCATCAGCTAACCCATCATTAAACAATGTAATGTTGTTAGTCATGCCATGTATTTGAAAATAACCATTAGGGTAAGGCGTCAGCTGCGCCATACCTTCTGGCGTACCACGGTTACCATAAATAATTATTTCGGGTATTTGCCCACCAGCACCTTGCCAATGAGTAATGTAAGAGGCTTTAAATTCGACCATGCGTTTTACATCTACCCCAACCAGGTCGTCAATAATACCGGTTTGAAAACCACACGCATTAATAAGGTAATCTACCTCAATCGTTTGTGTATCGACTTGTGTATCGGTTTGAGTATCAGGTTGTTCATCAAGGCTTGGCTCTGATTGGTATTCAATGCGCCACTTAAGTGTTTGCTTATCATTATTGGTATTTATAACTGGTGATACACTTTTAACACTGGTGCTTGTTAAAACGTGAGCGTGTTTGTACTGTGCAAGGGCGAGTTGTGCACTGGCCGATAAACGAAATATATTCCAACCATATTCTTGTGCAACAATAAGCGGAAACTTTAGCTTATTTAAATCTAAATGCTTAGCAACGGGTATCATCCACTCATCTAACGACGTGGGCTTGGCTACTTGTTTTTGCTTAGCAAGCTTTAGCATTTGCTCATAACTATATAACTGATAATAATGCTCTGGCTCGCCTAATACTTTATTAGCGCTGTCTTGTTCAACAAGCTCGCTATAGGCTTTTACTAATTTATTTAAACGCGGAAATAAATCCTCCGGGGCGTCGTCATCGCGCTTGGGTACGGCAAATACTGTGGGGCGAACATCTATGGTGTGAGGATAAAGGCGAGCAATATCTATACATTGCTTGAGTAAATCTATGCAGTCTTCGTCGGGTATTTCACGGTATAAGTTGCCACCTGCATGCAAATGGCACATTGGAGGGCCATCAATTAACGACTTTTTCTTTTCAAGTACATAAGTTTCTAACCCTAACGCAGCAAGTCTAATGGCTATTGTGGCGCCTGCTGTACCCCCACCAATTATGCCTACGCGTTTTTTAGGTAAGCCATAGTTTAGTGCTTTTGGCTCAGCGCTTACGTGCGCATCAGGGGCGTAGCTTTCAATAAATGGGTGCGTCATATAGTCGTTATGTCCTTAGTAACTTAGTAACATTGTCTTTAAGCAAGCTATGTATTTATAAATGTTTATATGTGTACTAAGGCTGACTATTTCAAGATTTACCTAAAAAAGTAAATCTTTTTAAACCACTTAAGTGTTTATAGATAATGCACTAAGCAAGCTTTTGTATATTTGTAATTTAGGAGTTTGCTCGCTGTATGGGCTTATAGCAAGTATTGGGAACGGTAAACGTGCTTTGAGTGAATCAAGGTTTGCTTGATACTCGTCCATGTTTTTATCGACTTGGTTTGCAATCCAACCAACGCAGTTTATACCCATACTTTGCATATGCGCAGCGGTTAGTAACGCATGATTTAAGCAACCTAGCTTCATACCAACAACCAGTATTACCGGAAGTTGCTCTGCTTTAACCCAGTCGTATAAATACTCCGTATTGTTAATAGGTAACGCCCAGCCACCAGCGCCTTCGGTAAGTATGTAATTAGCGCCCTGCTGTTTTACATCTTTATAAGCATCACTTAGTTTATCAATAGTAATACTAACCCCAACTTTCTCCGCTGCTATGTGCGGCGCAATAGGGGGTGCAAACGCAAACGGATTTACTACGTCGTATTTAGCGCTGACTGTTGCGCTTTCCATTAGTATGAGAGCATCGGCGTTTACTAGTTGATCGAACGCCATTTCGCAGCCAGCAGCAAGGGGTTTAAAGCCAATGGCTTGTTTTTTGTGTTGGGCAAGTAACTTTAATAGCAAACTGGTAACGTGGGTTTTTCCGGCATCGGTGTCGGTGCCTGTTATAAAAAATTCTTTCATTACTTTGCCTTATGATCTGAATCTAACTTTGGTTAACTTAGCAATTAATCGCTTTTTTGTAATGATAACAGCACCACATGATAAGACACACATGCTTTGTTATTTATAAGCGGATACGCACTGCATACTTTTTGTAGAGCAGATTTGGTAAGTAGCCCTTGGCGCGTATTAGTATGATTTTGCGTAGTTGCACCTATAGCCTTAATTGAAGCAATAGCTTTTAAAGGTGTTGTGTATTCATCGGTGTAAATACGCTTTTTAGCGCTGTTAATAGTAAACCCTGCATTTTGGACTGATTGGTTTATATACAACTCACTATTAAAAGTATTTATGTGGCTGTTAGAATCAAGCGCTGCAAAGGCTGTTTTTATTTCGTTAAGTGAGCCCTCTACCACAGTGCTTATGTACGCCTGCCCGCCTGGTTTTAATATGCTGTAAAGTGACTGCATTAAAGCCGAAAAATTAGCAGACCACTGCACTGCAAAGTTACTGTAAATTACATCAACACTGTTTGCTTGTAGCGGTAAGTTATCCATATCGGCGCATATTTTTGGTGCGGTTAAATCACTACTTTGTAGCATGTTTAAGCTCAAATCCATGGCAATAACGCTTGCAAACATACTTTGTAAGGTATGCGTATTAACAAGTGGGCCTGCGCCTAAATCAACACAAAGCATATTTTTATTAAAGCCTGGTTTTATGAGTGCAAATAGATCACTCGCAGCATGTTTTTGTACATTTGCATGGGCGTTATAACTCGCCGCCGCCTTTGAAAACTTACTTTGGGTGGACTTTTTAAGCTCCTTGTTTAGCTCTCGACTTGGCTCTCTATTTAACTCGCTACTTACTAGGCACGGTTTTACAAGTTGTGTTTGCACTAGGTCTGTTTTTAATACTGGCTGAGCAGTCATGCTACTGCACCTACTAAATGCTTAACTAAGTGCGTTATGTCTTGCTCGGTATGTGCAGCGGTTAAAGTAATGCGTAAACGTGAGGTGTTATGTGCAACCGTCGGCGGTCTAATTGCAGTGAGCCAAATACCCTCTTGTTTAAGTTTATCTGCCGCTTGCAACGTTTGCTCAGCGCAGCCTAATACAATGGGCTGTATGGCTGTGTTTGACTCCATAACTGCAATATTATGGGTTTTAGCGAGTTGCTTAAATAATGCAATATTGGCATTTAGCTTATCGCGTTTATCATCGGCTGTTTTTATGCTTTTAATACGCGCAAGTGTGTGGCTTGCCATAAGCGGCGACATGGCGGTTGAATATGTGTAATCGCGATTAAATTGCAGCATGTATTCAATAAACTGTTTACTACCTAATACACAGGCACCACTACTAGCCGCTGCTTTACCAAAGGTAATGACTAATATATCTGGAAGCGTTTGTGTAATAAATGCTTCGCAACTGCCCAAACCGGTTTTACCTAATGCGCCAAAGCCGTGTGCGTCGTCAATCATTAGCCATGCATTGTGCTGTTTTGCAAGTGCGAGTAATTCTTTAAGAGGCGCGGTATCGCCATCCATCGAAAACACGCCTTCGCTTATAATAAGCTTGTTTTGCGCTTTTGATTTTTCGAGCCGTGAACGTAAATGGTTCATGTCGTTGTGATTAAAACGCACTAAAGCCGCGTTACAATGCAGAGCACCGTCAATCAAGCTTGCATGATTTAACTTATCTTGAAAAATAGCGCTGTTTTGTGCAGCTGCTTTATCTTGAAACAACGCTTTAATTACGCTGCTATTAGCGCTAAACCCTGAGTTAAATAACATAGCAGCGCCATAACCAAATTGCTCACATAAGTATTGTTCAAGCGATTTTTGCTGCGCCTGATAACCTGTAACCAATGCTGAGCTGTGACTCCCTAACGCGTGGGAGTCATTAAGGTTAACAGCTACATCACCAAAGCCTAAGTAGTCGTTACTGGCAAAGTTAAGATAGGTTTTATTATTAACCGTTATGGTGCGCGCTGTAGCGTGTTGCACTACGTGGCGTTTACGAAGTAACGCATCTTGCTGGCGAGCCTGCAGATGCGCATTTATAAAATCAAAAGGCATTGATATAAGCCTACGCTTCGTAAAACAATTCAGAGGTTGCTTTGTCGGCTACTTGCGATGAAAGCGAGGCTTCTACTGCTTCGTCTGAATAGTCGTGACGCTTTTCTGGGTTCATGCCTAATTTTTTGATGAGGTTCATATCGGCATCAGCGTCTGGGTTTTCGGTGGTAAGAAGTTTGTCGCCATAAAATATTGAGTTAGCGCCTGCAAAAAAGCACATTGACTGCATTTGCTCGTTCATGGCGTTGCGCCCTGCCGATAAACGCACATAACTGTGTGGCATCATAATGCGCGCTGTTGCAATGGTACGTACAAATTCAAAGTGATCTAAATCGTCTGCGTTTTCAAGCGGTGTGCCTTTAACTTTAACGAGCATATTAATAGGCACGCTTTCTGGCTGTTGTGGCAAATTAGCTAGCTGCATCAGTAACCCATAACGGTCGCTTGCTTGCTCGCCCATACCGACTATTCCGCCCGAGCATACTTTCATACCGGCATCGCGTACGTGGTCAATGGTATTTAATCTATCTTGAAAAGTACGGGTTGATATAATTTGCTCGTAATACTCAGGTGACGTGTCAAGGTTGTGATTATAGTAATCAAGCCCAGCGTCGCGAAGCTCATGAGCTTTTTCGTTAGTGAGTTTACCCAGCGTCATGCAGGTTTCTAACCCTAGCTCTTTTACTTCTTTAACCATTTGCGAAATGTATGGCATGTCTCTGTCTTTTGGATCTGACCATGCAGCACCCATACAAAAACGGGTCGCGCCTTTTTGTTTTGCAAGGCGTGCTTGCTCTACTACTTTTTCTACTTCTATTAAGCGTTCGCGTTCTAAATCGGTTCGATAATGG
This sequence comes from Pseudoalteromonas arctica A 37-1-2, assembly GCF_000238395.3. Taxonomy (GTDB): domain Bacteria; phylum Pseudomonadota; class Gammaproteobacteria; order Enterobacterales; family Alteromonadaceae; genus Pseudoalteromonas; species Pseudoalteromonas arctica. The sequence goes on along the minus strand of NZ_CP011025.1, from coordinate 1,899,242 downwards.
CCTGACTGCGGGCAGTACTTACAGTCTTCTGGGCAAGCGCCTGTTTTAATTGATAACAACGTAGAAATTTGCACTTCATTTGGGTTGAAGTTAGCACGGTGAACCGATGCTGCTTTAAAAAGTAAATCGTTAAATGGCATTTCAAATAATGCTTTAACCTCAGCGTGGGTCCAATCGTGACGAACAGGTGCAAGTTCCATAATACTCTCTTATTTTTTCTCAGTGGTGATATTGGCTTAGTCTACGAGTTGAAGTAACATTGTCAACGAAGTCCACCAAGATAAAGTTTACATATGATTAAAAAGAATACGATTGACCTTGATTTTGATCGTGAGCACATTTGGCACCCATATACATCTATGACTAAGCCAATTCCGGTATATCCCGTTACACATGCAAATCACAACATTATTCACCTTGAAACTGGCGAGCAATTAATCGATGGCATGGCCTCGTGGTGGAGCGCAATACATGGCTATAACCACCCTGTTATAAATAACGCCATGATTGAGCAAATCAACTGTATGAGCCACATTATGTTTGGCGGTATTACGCATAACAGCGCGGTTGAGCTTTGCAAAAAAATAGTAAATATAACGCCGCCTAGTTTAACTAAAGTGTTTTTAGCCGACAGCGGATCGGTAAGTGTTGAAGTAGCAATAAAAATGGCGCTGCAGTATTGGTTAAGCCAAGGTATTACAACAAAACAAAAATTAATGACGCCTTACAAGGGCTACCATGGCGACACTTTTGCAGCCATGAGCGTATGCGACCCCGTTAACTCAATGCATAGTTTATATTCAGGCTTTTTACCTGAACACGTTTTTGTACCTGCACCGGTTAGTCAATTTGGGGGCGAGTTTAACCAGGCAGAAGCACAAGAGCTTGAAGCGTACTTTAAAACAAACCATAACCAAGTAGCCGCCTTTATCATTGAGCCAATAGTACAAAACGCGGGTGGGATGAACTTTTATCACCCCGATTATTTAGCCTGCGTGCGTAAATTATGCACTCAATATAACGTACTGCTAATTTGCGATGAAATAGCCACAGGCTTTGGCCGTACAGGTAAATTATTTGCTGTAGAGCACGCCAATATAGAGCCCGATATAATGTGTATTGGTAAAGCATTAACTGGCGGATCAATGACGCTATCGGCCACTATAACAAGTGATAAAATAGCCATTGGCATAAGCGAAGGTGAAGCAGGTGTTTTAATGCACGGCCCCACTTTTATGGGTAACCCGCTTGCCTGTGCTGCGGCCTGCGCAAGTATTGATTTATTACTTGAGCAAAACTGGCAACAACGAATAAAACAGCTAAACACCCAACTACAACAACTTAATAAATGCAGTGAACTAGATGCGGTTGCCAATGTACGAACCTTAGGCGCTATTGGTGTTGTTGAACTAAACGAGGCTGCTGGCAATGTTGATGTTGCTAAAATTCAGGCTTATTTTGTAGAGCAAGGCGTATGGATACGTCCATTCGGTAAACTAATTTACCTTATGCCACCGTATATAAGTGACGACACCAGTATAAAAACACTGTGTGATGCCATTTATAATGCCATTAAAGGCAAGCATTACGCTTCCTAATACAAGTTATAGCGCTATTTACTGTAACCTACCGCTACATTTAGTGTTTTTATCTATTAAGCGAGTTTGTGGTTATTGATCTCGTTAACTATTAGCTATATGATAATGTCTATCATTTACAATTACCTTTTTGGACTTCTTTGCTATGAAATTACTATTTAAACCAGCCAAAACTTTAGGTGCAAGCCTTTTACTAGCCTCGGCGTTTATGGCTCAACCAGTATTAGCTAACGGCCCTATTGGCGAGCATGTTAATCATCTTCAAGCTAACCTTAAAAGTTACGCAGAAGAAGTAGAATGGATGGTAGGCAAAGTTGATACCATGGTAAGCGACTACGACACTAAAGGCGCAAAAGCTGTAAAAACTGATGATTTAATTGAATACTGGGAATCAGTTAAGTTTCACAGCGCAATAGAAACTAACTTTGTACCGGTATACGCTTCTATTTGGCAGGGTCTTTATGGCGTAAAAATGGCCATTGATAATAAACAGCCTGCTGAGGAAGTTCGTAAACAACAAAAAGCGATGAACATAGCCTTGTGGCAAGGCCTTGGGGCTGTTAAGCTTGCTGCAAAATTCCAGCAAAAAGGCTTGTTAGACACTGTAAAAGCAACCGCTACAAAAGAAATGACACAAAGTGCCACTATTGATGAAATTAAGCACAAATTAGACCGTGTAGTAGCTAAATTTGCTGAGCGTTTACAAGACGAAGCAACTGAAATTGTTCACGATACTTATCTACACCTGTTTGAAGGCGTTGAAGGTACACTTATAGAACAAGACGCTAACCTAGTTGAAGTGCTGGAAAAAGACTTTAACGTAACACTGCCACTAGCAATTAAAAACAGCAAAAGCGTAGATGAAGTACGCGATGTGATCAGTGATATGCAAACAAAATTAGACCGCGCTAAGGTTTTAATAGAAAAAGCCGAAAAAGCCCGTAAGGATGTATTTTAAGTGAAGCGTAGGACCTTTATTCAAGGCCTAGCTGCGTTAGGGGTGGTTGGCTCATTGCCACTGCCTCTTTCTCGTGCGCTAGCCGCTGATATAGCAAACCCAGTTTCTGTTGACGATTTACCAAAGCTTAAAGGCGAGTTAACCCTTTATTTAGGCCGAGGCGAAGGTGGTTTGTATGAAAACGTATTGCAAGCGATCCAGAAAAAAAATCCAGACTTTAAACTCGGTATACGCCGTGGTCCTACTGCTGCTTTAGCAAATACTATTGTTGCAGAAGCTAAAGCTGGCGTTCGCCGCGCTGATTTATTTTGGGCGGTTGATTCAGGCGCGATTGGTTTAGTAACCGATGCAGGCCTTGCACAACCTATCCCAGGTGATTTATCTGCTCAGTTACAACCACAATTTAGATATAAAGAGTGGGCTCCAGTAACTGGCCGTATTCGTACATTGCCATATAACACGTCGCGTTTGACCAAAGATCAAATTCCAACAAGTATTATGGAAATTGCCGACAGCGATTTAAGTATTGGCTGGGCACCCGCCTACGCTTCTTTTCAATCGTTTGTAACCGCAATGCGAATTTTAGAAGGCGATGACAAAACCGCTAAGTGGCTCAAAAAGATTAAAAAACGCGCTAAAACATACGCTGGTGAATTAGGTGTTGTTATGGGCGTTGAACGCGGTGAAGTTGATATTGGTTTTGCTAATCATTATTACACATTGCGTTTAAAATCAGGCAAGCCTGATGCTAAGCTTGATTTAGCATTTACACAAAATGATGCTGGCTGTTTAGTTAATGCATCGGGTGTATTAGCACTTAACGATGATCCGCTTGCTACTAACTTTATGCGTTACTTACTAAGTAAAGAAGTACAAGGTTACTTAGCCAGTGAAGCGTACGAAATTCCGTTAGTAAATGGTATTACCCAACCTGAGGGTCTACCGTCACTTGCTAATATTTCTCCACCTAAAGTAGATTTAACACAGCTTGCTGATTTACGCCCTACTATAGATTTGATGCGTAGCAGCGGCGTATTGTAATGAGAATACCTGCCTCTTATCCAATGGCGCTGCTTGCAGCGCTTGTTGCGCTTACCCCTGTTTATGTATTAATAGTGCTTGCAAGCGATGCAAGCTCAGTGTTTGACACCCACAATCTTCAAATTTTAGGTAACACGTTATCGTTAATGGGTTTAACGGTACTCGGATCTATTTTAATTGGTGTGCCACTGGCGTTTATTAGCGCGTATGTGCATTTACCATTTAAAAAACTCTGGCTGGTTGTATTTGCAGCCCCACTGGCAATTCCCAGTTATATTGGCGCGTTTACACTTTATGCTGCTTTTGGCCCCGGTGGCGAAATAAACACCTTAACAGGAATAGAAACACCATCAATGTATGGCCTAACAGGCGCTGCAATTGTGATGACGCTTTATACTTTCCCGTTTGTAATGATGACAACTCGCTCATCCCTACTAAGCCTTGATGCAAGCATGGTTAATGCCGCGCGTACGCTGGGTATGTCGATGACGCAAAGTATATTTAAAGTTATATTACCGCGCGTAGTTAACGGTATTGCAGCAGGCTCTTTGTTAGTCGCGCTTTATACGTTATCAGACTTTGGCACGCCCGCAATGATGCGCTTAGATACGTTTACCCGCGTAATTTACGTTGAATACAACGCTTTTGCGTTAGGGCGCGCAGCTATGCTTTCGCTTCAACTGATGGTTATTGTTGGCTTTTTACTTTTAGTTGAATCACAAATAAAAACAGCCCCTGAGCGCCAAGGTCGCCCGTTAATTTTATTCCCAAGCAAACTACAGTTAAGTGCAATATTTATTACATTTGCACCTGTTTTACTGCTCGCTATTGGCTTGCCTTTGGCTATATTTTCGCTTTGGTTAGCTCGTGATGGTTTTACCTCATTTGATTTTAATATTGCGTGGAACTCTACGTATGCGTCGGGTATTGCGGCAATTGTAGCCGTTATCGTTGCGATCCCCGTTGCACATGCCGCACTGAGTGGAAAAGCGGGTCGTATAATGGAGCGTGTTACTTACTTTGGTTTTGGTATTCCGGGTATAGTAATGGGCACAGCGCTTGTTTACGGTGGATTGCAGTTGCCGTTTTTATACCAAACACTAGGACTGCTTATTATTGCTTATATGCTGCGGTTTTTACCACTTGCTGTAGGCTCTGTTAGAACAAGCACCGAACACTTAGATCCAAGCTTAGTAAAGTCTGCGCGCGTATTAGGGGCAAGTCCACGTGAAGTATTTACTCGTATAACACTGCCTTTAACTATGCGCGGTATTATCGCCGGTGCAGCACTGGTATTTTTAGAGTCAATGCGCGAACTCGAAGCCACGCTACTACTTGGCCCAACAGGGTTTGAAACCCTCTCTACCTATTTATGGCGTGTATACGAAGCGGGCTATTTTGGTCGCGCTGCTATTCCTGGATTATTGTTAGTAGTGATATCTGCCTGCGGGTTAGCTATTATGATGTCTGGCGAAAAACGCAACCAGTTTGAACATTAAGGATTTAAGAAACAATGCTATCTGTAAGTCAGTTGTCTATAGATTATGGCAGTAACCGCGTAGTAAGCGATTTAAACTTATCGCTGGGTGAAAACGAAATCCTTATGCTTGTAGGGCCAACAGGTTGCGGTAAAAGTACAATTTTACAAGCCCTTGCTGGCCTTATACCTATTAGCGAAGGCGAAATAAACACGGGTAAATGGCGCGCTACACCCAAATTAACAATACCTCCTGAAAAACGCAGTGTAGGTATGGTATTTCAAGATTTTGCGTTATTTCCGCACTTAACCGTACAGCAAAACATTTGCTTTAGATTAAAAGATACAGCCCCTGCTGAGTATTGGATAAACCTACTTGGACTGAGCGATTTTAGAGATAAAAAACCAGCTACGCTTTCTGGCGGACAAAAGCAACGTGTTGCACTTGCGCGCACCCTTGCCCACCAACCTGATTTTGTATTGCTTGATGAGCCGCTTTCAAACTTAGATGCCGCCCTTAAAGACATGCTTCGTTGGGATATTAGAAACGCACTTAAAGCAGCTGGCGTACCTGCGATTTGGGTAACACACGACCAAGAAGAAGCACTCTCAGTTGGCGATCGTGTTGGTGTACTTAAAGGCGGCAAAATTCAGCAAATCGATACACCCGAGCGCTGCTTTAGTACCCCAAATAATCGCTTTGTGGCACGCTTTTTAGGTGAAGCCAGCTTTATTAGCGGCCAATTTAGCCAAGGACAAGCCACTACCTCAATTGGTAATGCTCCCGCTCATGGCGTTGACTGTGAAAGTGGCGACGTTGATGTACTACTTCGACCTGACGATGTGTTACTTGTACAAAGCAGTGTTGGCAATAACGGCGAAGTAATTTGGGTACGTTTTGAAGGTGGCAGCCGCTTGTGTGCTGTAAAACTTGCGTGCTCTACGGTTGTAACTAGCCGAGTAAGCCATGAAGTTGTTGTAAACCCTGGCGACGAAGTGCATGTATCACTAAGTACCTCGCACCCATTAGCGGTTTATAAATCTATAGACTGATTAAAATATTGATGTAGGCATTAATTTAAACATTAATACCTACATCAATACTTACTATTTAGACCCAAAATTCAGTTTAAATACGTTCCCCGTTAAGACCCTATCTCGCTTAAAAACAATACTTTTTACCTATAAAAAACTCACTATAGTCAATAAACAACAATAATATGCAGGTTAAATTATGAACCTCTTGCTATTAATCAGCTGTTGCTGTTTACTGAACAAAGATTAATGTTAAATAGTTCCTCTCAGATATCACTTATCAGGTTACGCCTTTTATATTAGTTAAAACCACACACAAACATTAAAACACATTATTAAGCATTGCTTTTAGCGAACGTATTATAAAAATAAAGCTATATTCAAGCATTGCTGAACCTTAATTATCCTTTAAACGTTTATAAAGTTGTTCAGCCCTTAATGGTACAAAGGATCTAGATAGTGAATAAAATAAGTACCAAGAAAGAACTCTTAGAATACTCCGAAAGTATTGTAAACACGGTTCGAGAACCACTGATTGTTTTAGACCAACATTTAAGAGTAGTTACAGCAAGCCGCTCATTTTATGAGTTTTTTCGCGCTAATCATAAAGACACAGTCGGGAAACTAATATACAACCTTGGTAATAATCAATGGAACATTCCCAAGCTTCGTGAATTATTAGAAACCATATTGCCTCAAAAAACGAGCTTTGATGATTATAAAGTTGAGCACAATTTTAAAACAATTGGTTGGCGTACAATGCTGCTCAACGCAAGGCAAATTAAACGTACTCAGTCAAAAGATCGTATTATTTTATTGTCTATCGAGGACATTACTGAACGTAACGCGATTCAAGAAGGACTCGTAAAAGCGAATAAAGAGCTAGAAGTGCTAACGAGTGATTTGGAAAGTGCTGCTCGAGTTAAATCAGAGTTTTTAGCAAATATGTCGCATGAACTGAGAACCCCACTTAATTCTATAAATGGTTTTTCTGAGGTGCTCTACGACGAAACATTTGGCACTTTAAATGACAAACAAAAACAGTATGTTAAAAATGTATTGGTGAGCGGCAAACATTTACTGTTACTTATTAATGAAATACTGGATATGGCAAAGATTGAAGCAGGCAAAATGAGTCTAACCATCTCTCATTTGCCGATACGCCAAGTATTGCACGAAATTACAGGGCTTACAGCAGATACAGCTAACCAGAAAAAATTGAATATGTGTCTTGATATTGCTGATGACTTGCCACCAATTGAAGCTGACTCCCTTAAGGTTAAACAGATACTTTATAATTTGCTTTCAAATGCAGTGAAGTTTACACCCGATGAGGGTCAAATTGGCGTTAAAACACGACATACTGATACAGAAATAGAAATAATAATTTGGGATACGGGTATAGGTATTGCTGCTGAAAATATGGAAAAAATATTTGAAGGTTTTTTCCGTATAGAAACCCCCTATTCTAGATTAACAGAAGGTACAGGACTTGGGCTGCCAATCGCAAAAAGTCTAGTAAAGTTGCATGGAGGCGAGTTTGTTATTGAATCTGAAGGTGTTAATAAAGGCACATCGGTTCGTATAACTTTGCCAATTAAACAAAAGTCTGTGGTAAAGCATAATGAAAACCAAAATAGTTATAGTTGATGATAATGCGAATAACCTATTGCTAGAGGAAGATCTTTTACTCATGGCAAATTTTGAAGTATTCACTGCTATGAATGCAAGAGATGCGCTTTTAACAATAAAGCGTGAAACTCCAAAAATTATTATATTAGATGTCCAACTCCCAGATATGTCTGGAACAGAGGTTGCGAAAATTTTGCGTGATGAAAAAGAAACGGCAGATATTCCTATTGTTTTTGTTACCGCTTCTGTTTTACCCGCAGATATAGACCAATTACTGTGTATACCTAACAGTGCGTATATTTCTAAGCCTATAGATACACGCACGTTTGCTCAACAAATAAGTTTATATATAAAGTAATGACTACAATTATTTAAACCTTGATACACAGGAACAGTTAATGAAAGATAGCCCTTTAATTTTGGTTGTAGATGACAACCTTCAAAATATAGAACTCATGCAAGCTTATCTTGAACCCAAGGGATATAAAACAGTAACAGCGACTGGCGGGCAACAAGCATTAGATATCTTAGCACAACAACCTGTAGACCTTATTTTACTTGATATAATGATGCCCGGTATGAACGGTTTTGAAGTAACACGCCGTGTTAGAGAAGACGCCCTATTAAAGCTATTACCTATCGTCCTTATTACTGCTTTAAGAGAGACAAAAGAGCGAGTTAAAGGGATTGATGCTGGTTGCGATGATTTTATTACAAAGCCTGTAGATAAAAACGAGCTATTATCGCGCGTTAAGTCCCTTCTTAAGATTAAAGACTATAACGATTTAAGAACAAATTATCAGAAACAATTAGAAGCTGAAGTTGCTCAAAGAACTGAATCATTAAAGCTAGCAATGCAAAGCATTAAAGCCGCATCACTAGAAACAATTAATAGGTTAACCAAAGCTGCTGAATACAAAGATGAAGAAACGGGTGCGCACATTCAACGCATGAGTTTGTATTCTGAGGCCGTTGCACGCAGTGTAGGATTAGATGAGGGAACAGTTGAAAATATTTTATTTTCAGCGTCGATGCACGATCTCGGAAAGATTTCTACACCTGACCATATTTTGCTTAAAGCAGGACAATTAGATGCTGCAGAATGGGAAATAATGAAACAGCACACCGTTGTAGGCGCTAGCATACTTTCAGGTTCTGATTCTGAGGTTATTAAACTCGGTGAAATTATTGCCCGCTCACATCATGAAAAATGGGACGGCTCTGGTTATCCTGATGGCTTAAAAGGTAATGAAATTCCAATTGCAGCACGCGTAGTTGCTATAGCTGATGTATTTGATGCTCTCTCGTCAAAACGTCCTTATAAAAAATCATTCTCGCAAGAAAAAACATTTGCCATTATTAAAGAAGGTAGTGGGAAGCACTTTGACCCCGCAGTAGTGGATGCTTTTTTTGCAGTTCAAGAAGAGATTTTAGCAATTAAACAAAAGTATGCTGAAAAGTAACACGTCCATAATTAATTAGATGGAACCCCATGAACGGACCAAACCCCAATAATCCTTCACCAATGGAAGGTTTTCCTCAAGTAGGTTTTTTATATTTGACTATAGAACAATAAATACGCTGCTAGATATAGCTTGGTGGGATTGGAGCAATGAAAAAATCACTGCTCATTTAGATACTATAACTCAAAATAATTTAGACGTGCTGTCTAAAATTTAGCACTACCACTCAAACATGTAGGCCATTTTGCTTATGGTTTTAAGCGGGACATTATGCGAGTTACGTTTAGCATATAAGTGCTGCATTGATTTGTCTTTCACTTCACCCACTATCACTTCTTTTACTTGATAACCTAAAGCAACAGCAGCTTGAGTGTAAGCTATAAATTCCCACTTTTTAATATTGGTGTTATCTACAATCACCAATGGCATACCTTGAGCAAGTGCATTTATAAAGCGCGCTAAATTTAAATTATGAAATTGCGACAATTTAAATTTATCGAAATGATATTCGCCATGCTCATTAATAAAGTAATCATCAGTTGAGCAGATTAGGTATTGGCTTTCGTCAACTCCACCTAATTCGTCAGCAAGGCTTTGCGCGTAGTAAGACTTACCGCTTCCTGGTAGTCCTCGTAAAATAAAAACTTGTTTCATAGCATCGATTTTTTAAGTGTGAATAAATATTAATTTGATTTGTTTGTTAATAATGCCACAAAATCATTAAATTTAAGAGCAACAAATCATAATAGTAGCAATTAAACTCTAAAAACTGTTTAAAAATAAACCGCATGCATAAAAACTTTTAAAGAGTTGCCCACAATAGTTTTTTTATTCAACTTTACTAGGTAAGATACAGGGTTCAAGTGCAGCGCCGTTTATGTGCAATTTATGCCCGAGTGCTGCGCACAGTTAAAATAAAATAGTTAGGCAACTTATATCATTGGAGTGAAGATGAGCCATTTAGCGATTTCAGAGCTATTAAAAGGCAATGTTGCGGTAGACAGCCAAGTAACAATTAAGGGCTGGATCCGTACTCGCCGCGATTCAAAAGCAGGAATTTCATTTTTAGCCGTTCATGACGGTTCGTGTTTTGATCCTATTCAAGCGGTAGTTCCTAATTCACTGAATAATTATGATGAAGTTACTAGCTTAACAGCCGGTTGTTCTGTGTCGGTTACTGGTGTTTTAGTACAATCTGCTGGTCAAGGTCAATCTTACGAAATTCAAGCTAACACTGTGACTGTGTTAGGTTGGGTAGAAAACCCAGATTCATACCCAATGTCGGCAAAGCGCCACAGCATTGAGTACTTACGTGAGCACGCTCACCTTCGCCCTCGTACAAATATGATTGGCGCGGTAACTCGTGTACGTAACTGTTTAGCACAAGCTATTCACCGTTTTTACCACGAGCAAGGCTTTTACTGGATCAGCACGCCAATTATTACGGCAAGTGACTGTGAAGGCGCTGGCGAAATGTTCCGTGTATCTACGCTTGATATGCAAAACTTACCGCTTACAGACAAAGGCGAAGTTGATTACAGCGAAGACTTCTTCGGTAAAGAAGCATTCCTTACTGTATCTGGCCAGTTAAATGGCGAAACTTACGCGTCTGCAATGTCAAAAATTTACACGTTTGGCCCAACATTCCGTGCAGAAAATTCAAATACATCACGCCACCTTGCAGAATTTTGGATGGTGGAGCCTGAAGTTGCGTTTGCTGATTTAGAAGACATCGCAAAACTTGCTGAAAATATGCTTAAGTATGTGTTTAAAGCCGTACTTGAAGAGCGCCGTGATGACATGGAATTTTTTGCACAACGTGTAGAAAAAACTGCAATTACGCGTTTAGAAGAATTTGTAGAAAAAGACTTCGCGCAGGTAAATTACACTGAAGCAGTAGAAATCCTTAAAAACTGTGGTAAAAAGTTTGAGTACGCTGTTGAATGGGGTGTAGATTTACAGTCTGAGCACGAGCGTTACTTAGCTGAAGAGCACTTTAAAGCACCGGTAGTTATTAAAAACTACCCACGTGACATTAAAGCATTCTACATGCGCCAAAACGAAGACGGTAAGACCGTTGCCGCAATGGACATTGTAGCACCAGGTATTGGTGAGATCATTGGTGGTTCACAACGTGAAGAACGCCTTGATGTACTTGATGCACGCTTAGAAGAAATGGGCTTAAACAAAGAAGATTACAGCTGGTACCGCGATTTACGTAAATACGGTAGCGTGCCGCACTCAGGCTTTGGTTTAGGCTTTGAACGCTTAGTTGCTTATGTAACAGGTATGGGCAACGTACGTGACGTTATTGCCTTCCCTCGTACTAAAGGCAGCGCAACTTACTAATACTAAGTTAGCCGTTTATAAATACTAAAAACCAGCCAATTGGCTGGTTTTTTTGTGTCTTTAATTTACCGAATAAAAAAGCCGCAGCACTCAAAGAGCACCACGGCTTTCAACCAGAATAAATTTTGCTTAATTAAGCGCTATAAAGCACTCTCTAACTGTGGCAGTACTTCAAACAAATCAGCCACTAAACCGTAATCTGCGACTTGAAAAATAGGTGCATCGGGGTCTTTATTAATCGCGACAATTACTTTTGAGTCTTTCATACCGGCTAAATGCTGAATAGCACCGCTAATCCCTACTGCAATGTATAAATTAGGCGCTACAATTTTACCTGTTTGCCCTACTTGCATGTCGTTAGGTACAAAGCCTGCATCAACCGCTGCGCGCGACGCACCAATCGCAGCACCGAGTTTATCGGCAATACCATTAAGTAGTGCAAAGTTTTCACCGTTTTGCATACCGCGACCACCCGATATAACGACAGTGGCAGCCGTAAGTTCAGGTCGTTCAGACTCTGTTTGTTCAACACTTACAAAGCTACTTAATTGCGAATCAGACACTGTATCAATGCTTGTTATAGCCGCTGCTGATTGCTCGCCTTGTAAATCAAAGCTACTGGCACGTACGGTAATTACTTTTTTACTGTCGAGTGATTTAACCGTTGCGATTGCATTACCTGCATAAATTGGACGTTTAAATGTATCGGCGTCCACTACTGCGATAATTTCAGAAATTTGCGCAACATCTAATAACGCAGCAACACGTGGCATAAAGTTTTTACCTGTTGTCGTTGCACTTGCAACAATGTGGCTGTAGTTGTCGCTAAGCGATAAAACTAAATCGCTCATGCTCTCAGCTAACTGATGTTCATAAACGCTATTATCGGCAACTAAAACATTAGCTACGCCATCAATGCTGGCCACTTGTGAGCTCATTGCGCTTAGGCTGTTCCCTGCAATAAGCACATCAACAGGAAAACCCATTTTTACTGCAGCGTTAATAGTTTTTGAGGTTTCTGGTTTTAAGGCACCGTTGTCGTGCTCTGCAATTACGAGTGTTTTCATTTAAATCACCTTTGCCTCTGTTTTTAATTTTTCTACAAGCTGTGCAACGTCTTCAACAATAATTCCTGCGGTACGTTTAGCTGGCTCTTCTACACTTATTAATTGAATACGCGGTGTTAAATCAACACCAAGCGAGTCAGCTGCTATTACTTCAAGCGGCTTACGTTTGGCTTTCATAATATTTGGCAGTGATGCGTAACGAGGCTCGTTTAAGCGTAAATCAGTTGTAACAACCGCTGGTAAGTTAAGTGCTACCGTTTGCAGGCCCCCATCAACTTCGCGGGTCACGTTTACTTTGCCATTTTCAATAACAACCTTGGATGCAAATGTGCCTTGGCCACGTTTAGTTAAAGCCGCTAGCATTTGACCTGTCTGGTTATTATCTGAATCGATTGACTGTTTACCTAAAATTATAAGTTCAGGAGATTCTTGCTCTACAATTTTAGCGAGTAGCTTTGCAATATGGAGTGACTCGAGCTTTTCATCGGTTTCGATATGAATGGCTTTGTCGGCACCCAGTGCTAATGCTGTGCGCAATTGCTCTTGCGATGCTTTAGGACCAATAGTAACAGCAACAACTTCATTGGCTGTACCGGCTTCTTTAAGGCGAATAGCTTCTTCTATAGCAATTTCACAAAACGGGTTCATTGCCATTTTTACGTTGGTTAAATCAACGTCGCTGTTATCACTTTTAACGCGTGCTTTTACGTTGTAATCAATCACTCTTTTTATTGGTACGAGAACTTTCATAGGAACTCCATAATTATTTAAACCTATAAGGTAACGTGCACGTCAACTTATTTATTTTATGAAATTAGACTACTTCCTGTTGACGTAAACGTCAACCTAAAATAACCTTTAACTATTCACAGTCTGTAACGTTTAATTTGCAAGGTTAAAAATAGGCTGTACACCTTATTTAAATGCGTAGTAAACATTCGAATAAGTCCGTCATATATAAAGAGGTTATTATGGTCGAACGTGAAACCATGGAATTTGATGTAGTAATTGTTGGCGCTGGCCCTGCGGGGCTTTCAAGTGCAATTAAACTCGCGCAACTAGCACAAGAAAAACAACAAGAGTGCATGATTTGCGTCGTCGAAAAAGGTTCTGAAGTGGGTGCACATGTACTCTCAGGCGCTATTTTTGAAACCAAAGCTTTGGATGAACTGCTACCAAATTGGCAAGCGCTTGGCGCACCGGTTACAACCAAAGTAACTAACGATGAAATTTATTGGTTTAATAACGAGCAAAAATCGACATCAATCCCCCACTTTGCTACGCCAAAAACATTTCATAATGACGGTAACTACATTGTATCTATGGGTAATGTATGTCGATGGCTTGCTGAGCAAGCTGAAAGCTTAGGCGTAGAGATTTTTCCAGGATTTAGCGCACACTCTTTAATAATTGAAGATAAAGCAGTAAAAGGCATTATTACTGGTAATATGGGTGTCGACAAAGACGGTAATGAAAAAGACGGTTACATGCCTGGCATGGAGCTTCGTGCAAAATACACTATATTTGCAGAAGGCTGCCGAGGTCATTTAGGTAAGCAGCTAATTAATGAGTTTGCACTTGATGCAGATTCATCGCCGCAGCATTACGGTTTAGGCTTTAAAGAAATTTGGCAAATTGATGAAAGTAAGCATGAGCTCGGCAAAGTTGTTCATGGTACAGGTTGGCCACTTAGCGGCGATACTAATGGTGGTGCATTTATGTATCACAGTGAAAACAACCAAGTCGTTGTAGGTTTAATTGTTGATTTAAATTACTCAAACCCACATTTAAGCCCGTTCGATGAGTTTCAGCGAATGAAGCACCATCCAGTATTTAAAAACGTACTTGAAGGCGGTGAACGTATTGCTTACGGTGCGCGTGCTATTGCTAAGGGCGGTTTACATTCATTACCAAAAATGCATTTTGCTGGTGGCTTAATTATAGGGTGCGATGCAGGCACACTTAATTTTGCAAAAATTAAAGGTAATCACACCGCAATGAAATCAGGAATGATTGCCGCTGAGGTTATTTTTGAAGCATTGCAAAATGAGTTGGCAAATACCGATTTAACTCATTATCAAACTGCGTTTGAGCAATCGTGGGCATATAAAGAGTTATATCAATCTCGTAACTTTGGCCCTGCTATGCACAAATTAGGTAAATTTATAGGTGGTGCGTATAACACGCTTGATCAAAACATTTTTAATGGTGGTTTACCCTTTACGTTTAAAGATAATACGCCCGATCATTCAACCCTTGTTGATGCTAACGCCGCTGACAAAATAGCGTACCCAAAGCCAGATGGACACCTTAGCTTTGATAAACTCTCAAGTGTGTTTTTATCAAATACTAACCACGAAGAATCACAGCCTTGTCATTTAAAGCTCAAAGATGTGTCAATCCCTATTAACATAAACCTAGTTAAATTTGATGAACCCGCACAACGTTATTGCCCAGCAGGCGTTTACGAAGTACAAGAAATAGCAGGCAATAAAGAGTTTGTTATTAACGCCCAAAACTGTGTGCACTGTAAAACCTGCGATATTAAAGACCCAAGCCAAAACATTACCTGGGTAACCCCAGAAGGTGCTGGTGGGCCAAACTACCCTAATATGTAACTAAATTATGCGTTATATACACATATAATCACTTTTTTTACATATAAATTATAAACATATCCTAAATTGCAGGGGCTTCGGCCCCTTTTTTACGTTATGCTAATAGTAGTTTTAATAATAAGAGTGTTATCTATGCCGTCGTCAAAAGTTGTTTTTCGTTTTTTAGCAGAGCCTACCGATGTTAATTTTGGTGGTAAAGTTCATGGTGGGGCCGTCATGAAATGGATTGACCAAGCAGGCTATGCATGTGCTGCGGGTTGGAGTGGTCACTACTGCGTAACGGTTTCGGTTGCGGGTGTTAAATTTAGACGCCCTATTTTAGTGGGTCAAATAGTCGAAGTAGAAGCTAAAATTGCCCATACGGGTAGAAGTAGCATGCAAATATTTATTCAAGTGCGTTGTGGCGATCCAAAAACACAAAATATGGTTGAAACAAATCATTGTGTTATCAGCTTTATTGCTATGGATGAAACGGGTTACCCAATAGAAGTGCCTTCGTTTAAAGCTGTAACAGAAGAAGATATTAAATTAGAAAATTACGCTATAAAAATGAAAGAAATAGCAATTGAAACAGAAAACTTGCTTCATACAGTGTAATTACTAGTTTAAATAAAGTCAGGCTATGTAAAAAACTCATTATACTTTGTAAAACATACAACTTATTTTAGAGTACTCAATTACACAAAAGTTCACTTTGATTATAAAACACGCTAAACACCGTAAAAACCAATACAAAAGAATTAATTAAGGCGTGTTTTTAATCCATTTTAATATTGGCACGCTCGCTGCAAGTAGATAATTGAAGTTTGATTAATGAAATCAAGCATTTGATTATTTTTTGTAAAGGAGCTATTCAATGATTAAAACACTTTCTCTTTCAGCTATTGCACTAGCAACACTGGGTTTTAACTCTGCAGCACACGCTGACATTTCTGATTTCGATTCTCCACGTATTTATACTGGTATCGGTTACGGTCAATATTCTTTTGAATTTGAAGACAGTGACAACGACACTGACTTTGACGACGATGCACAAATGCTTAAGGGTTACGTTGGTGCACAATTTAACGAGTACTTAAGCTTAGAGCTTGCTTATCAAAACTTTGATGAAGTAAGTGATATAGACAGCAAAGCTGAAATTGATGGCGTATCGCTTGCCGCACGTTTAGGCTACCCAATAACAGAAAGCTTTTCTGTGTATGCAAAAGGCGGTTGGCTTGAATGGGATGCAGATTACACACAAGATTTACCAGTCGGTGGCGTATCAGCGTCTACAGATGGTGGTGATGCATTTTACGGCGCTGGTATTGAATACGCGCTTACAACAAATGTACAATTTCGTTTAGAGTATGAGCGTTATAAACTTGATGACGATATTGACCCAGATATGGATGTAGCGTCTGTATCAGTTCAATACATGTTTTAATTAGTCTTTAGCATGTATAAAAGGTAAGCCCAAGGGCTTACCTTTTTTGTTTTAGGCTCTTTTTAAATATATCAATATAAACCAACCAGTCTAATAAAAGCTTTAAACCGTTTGGTCTATAATGCCAAGTGCATTAAATAATTGTTCTATTGTAGCACTAAGAAAATAGCGCAATAACAAGGCAAAATTATAATATATAGTTGTTATCACAAATTGCTCCCTGCATTGCTCTACCTCCTGCATCCATGCAGTCAACTGTGAATAATTCTTAACAAAGTAAGTGCGCTATTTAATGCAGTAGAATAATCATATTTTTAATAAAATTGGTATACGCAATAAACTTGCTTACATTAATGCCATAAATGCTAAATGCGGGTAGAATAGCGCTCTATTTTATTTGTACCCGAGTACTATGAGCGATTACACCATTTCGGCTATTGGCCACATTCAATCTCCTTATAAACAAAAGTTTGCTATACCTAGGCAACCTCGTTTAGTGCCACAAGCTAAAGCAAAGCTTATATTTGCCCCCGATTTTAATCGCGAAGAATTTGTACGTGGTTTAGATGAATTTACTCATATTTGGTTGTTATTTCGTTTTCATGAAACGGCTGATAAAGGTTATTCTGCTATGGTGCGCCCGCCTCGTTTGGGTGGCAATGAGCGAAAAGGTGTATTTGCGACCCGTGCTACATTCAGACCAAACGCAATTGGAATGAGCGCCGTAAAACTTGAAGGTATTGAATATAAAAACGGACAACTTAGCTTATTACTCGCTGGTATTGATTTACTTGATGGCACACCGATTATTGACATAAAACCGTATTTGCCGTATTCAGATTCTATGCCGGATGCAAGTGCTGGCTTTGCTGACACGCGCCCTGAAACACAAATGACGGTTGAATTTAGCCCTCAGGCAATTGAGTTTGTTAATGCGCAAACACAATACCCAGATTTACATGATTTTATTGCCAATGTTTTAAAACAAGATCCTCGCCCTGCATATAAAAAACAAAAAGATGGCGAGCAGAGCTATGGTATGACTCTGTATAATTATAATATTCGCTGGCAAGTCAATGGCGAGCATAACGTAGTAACAAGCATAGAAAAAAACTAAATAACTCAGTTAGCGCTTTAGTGTAAAAGCATCCGCTGGTAAACTTAAGCTCTATTAAAAGAATATAATTACTCTATTTCGGAAAAAACATGCGTACAAGCCAATATATACTCGCAACACTTAAAGAAACGCCATCAGATGCTGAAATCGTATCGCATCAGTTAATGCTTAGAGCCGGTATGATCCGCCGCGTCGCTTCGGGTTTATACACTTGGTTACCCTCTGGTTTACGCGTGCTACGTAAAGTAGAAAACATTGTACGTGAAGAGATGGACAAAGCAGGTGCAATTGAAATGCTTATGCCTGTTATTCAACCTGCTGATTTGTGGGAAGAGTCTGGCCGTTGGAATGAATTTGGTCCAGAGCTTATGCGCTTTACAGACCGTCATAACCGTACATTTGCACTTGGCCCAACACACGAAGAAGTAATAACTGATTTCGTACGTAAAGAAATAAGCAGCTACAAGCAATTACCAGTTACTTTATACCAAGTACAAACTAAAGTACGCGACGAACGTCGTCCTCGTTTTGGTGTAATGCGTGCTCGTGAATTTACAATGAAAGATGCCTACTCTTTTCACTTAAGTGAAGAGTGTTTAGATGCGACTTATCAAGCAATGCACAAAGCATATTGTAATATTTTTGAGCGTTTAGGCCTTGATTACCGCCCTGTTATAGCCGATACAGGCTCTATTGGTGGTAGCGTATCGCACGAGTTTCATGTACTTGCTGAGTCGGGCGAAGATGCAATCGCGTTTAGTGATGGCAGTGATTACGCCGCTAATATTGAAAAAGCAGAAGCACTGGCACCAAGCGAACCTCGCCCTGAAGCATCAAAAGAGCTTAAAGCGTTTCCAACTCCTGACGCTAAAACGATTAACGAGCTTAAAAAACACTACGGTGTTAAGCCACATCGCGGTGTTAAAACGTTAATTGTTTATGGTACGCCTGATGAAAACGAAGTACGCGGTTTAGTAGCCTTAGTACTGCGTGGCGATCACGAATTAAATGAACTAAAAGCTGAAAAGCACCCATTAGTAGACTCTCCGCTTGAAATGGCAACAGAGGCAGATATTGTTGCTGCTATTGGCGCAAAACCTGGCTCATTAGGCCCTGTCGGCTTATCTATGCCTATTATTGTTGATAGAACAGCTAACATACTTGC
This sequence comes from Pseudoalteromonas arctica A 37-1-2, assembly GCF_000238395.3. Classification (GTDB taxonomy): domain Bacteria; phylum Pseudomonadota; class Gammaproteobacteria; order Enterobacterales; family Alteromonadaceae; genus Pseudoalteromonas; species Pseudoalteromonas arctica. The sequence goes on along the minus strand of NZ_CP011025.1, from coordinate 1,880,296 downwards.
TGATTTTGTTGCCGGGGCAAATAAAGACGACGAGCATTACAGCGGTATTAACTGGGATCGTGACGTAACTGATTACGAAGTTGCTGATATTCGTAATATTGTTGAAGGCGATATGAGCCCATGTGGCCAAGGCGTTTTACAAATTAAACGTGGTATTGAAGTAGGTCATATTTTCCAACTTGGTACTAAATACTCAGAAGCGATGAAAGCGGGTGTATTAAACGAAGGTGGTAAAAACCAAACCATGACTATGGGTTGTTACGGTATTGGTGTTTCACGTATTGTTGCTGCTGCTATTGAGCAGAACAACGATCAATACGGGATCATTTGGCCAAAATCAATCGCGCCATTCGATTTAGCAATTGTTCCAATGAACATGCACAAATCGCATCGTATTCCTGATATTGCAAATAACCTTTACCAAGGTTTAAAAGATGCTGGTCTTGATGTGTTATTTGATGACCGTAAAGAGCGCCCTGGTGTTATGTTTAACGATATGGAACTCATTGGTGTGCCATTTACGCTAGTAATTGGTGAGCGTAACCTTGACGAAAACAAAGTTGAGCTTAAAAACCGCCGTACAGGTGAAAAGCTAATGATTGATATCGATACAGCAATTGATGCAATTAAAGCAGCCGTTAAAGGTTAAGCTAAAAATACTTATAAGTAATTTTAAAACCGCTTTTTAAAAGCGGTTTTTTTATACCTAAATTTTATGTGTGTTATTTAGCTTTAGTATTACTGTCGTATAATTGTCATTTTTATTCCCTAAAATATTTAACCTGAACTCTGGATAATAAATCTATCTCGAGCAGCTATTTTCAGCGCTAACTGCGTTGAATTTACTGAAAATCTCTGGCTAGAGAAAATAAATTTAAATATCACCATGATTCAATACCTTAGTAAATCTCTTAACCAGAGTTCTGGTTATTTAACTATTACACTCGATACTTTAGGGAATGAAAATGAGTAATGGCGCAAACACTAAGAAGCAACACTACCCTACTATTTGGATATCTGATGTTCATTTAGGTTACAAAGACTGTAAAGCAGATTACTTACTCGATTTTTTAAACTCGGTAGAATCCGATACACTTTATTTAGTGGGTGATATTATTGATTTATGGTCAATGAAACGTCAGTTTTATTGGCACCCTTCGCATTATCAAGTATTAAACTCTATACAAAAAAAAGCAGCTAGCGGTACACGCGTCATTTATATTCCCGGTAATCATGACGAAACGTTTAGAAACTATATAAATCAAACGTTATTTGGTATTGAAATCCACCAGCAGTTTATTCACACCACTAAAGCTAATAAACGTTTTTTACTCGTACACGGCGATGACTTTGATTCCGCGACACGCTATAACAAACTTATTAGTATCGCAGGGGATGCAGGGTACGACTTTTTATTATTTTTAAACCGCTGGACCAATCGTATTCGAAAGCTATTTGGTGGTAATTACTACTCGCTTGCATCATGGATAAAAGCCCGCGTACACAAAGCACGTGAAGCAATTAAAGCCTTCGAAGATGCCGCAATTCATGAAGCTAAAAAACAAAACGTAGACGGTATTATTTGTGGACACATTCATCATCCCAAAATAAAAGTAGATGACGGAATTATGTATTGTAACGATGGAGACTGGATTGAGAGTTGTACGGCGCTGGTAGAGCAGCAAGATGGAAAAATTGAATTACTACATTGGTCAGACACACAAACCGTACTCGATAGCGCCGACATAACAAAGTTAAATATATCAACTGATGCTAAACCAAAAAAATCAGCTGCATAAGCAGCTGATTCTCATTTAATCACTATTAACTTAGCCAGGTGATTAACTTATCTTTTAGCGTTCTTGGCTTGATTGGTTTAGTAATATAGTCGTTCATGCCTGCAGTTAAACAACGTTCTCTATCACCTTCCATTGCGCTTGCTGTCATAGCAATAATAGGTATGTAAGTGTAGTCTACCCCGGCCTTACTATTTCTGATTTCACTTGTTGTATCGTAGCCATTTAAGTTAGGCATTTGGCAATCCATTAAAATAACATCAAAAGCTTGCTCTGTGTTTTCTCTTAATGCTTCTAATGCTTCTACACCGTCTGATGCACAGGTGATTTTTACTTTTGTGCGCTTTAAAATCGCCTTAGCAACTTCAATGTTTATCATATTATCGTCTACTAATAATATATGATAAGCAGATAGGTCAGGCTCTACTTGTTCTTCTGTTAAGCCTTTTGGTGGCGCTATAATGCAATCATTACTGGCACCAAATAAGCTGGCTAACTTATAGCTAAATTGATCTTGGGTAAGCGGTTTATTTAGAATGTGGCTACCCTCAGGTAATATCATTTTAGTCGGTTTATCGGTCACCATGTCGCGTAAAATTAAGACGTACTTTTTATTAAACTGCTTACAGTAATCAATTAACGCATCAATTTGAGGATGCTCATCGTCAATCAATAATAAGTCAGCTTCAAACTCTTTATGCTCACTAAAGTAGTCGAGTCTTACAATGTTTTCTGCATTTACTTTACAGGTTAGTAGCAATAAATCGCACACGTTTTTATAAACGTTATCGCGCGCTATTAATGCCGCTACGTTAATGCTAGTAGCAAGTTCAATACCTGTGTTTAGTTTTTTCTCTTGTGCTACATGTAGCTCAACTGTTGCGGTAAAGGTACTACCAGCACCCTTTTCACTTATAACCGTAATATTACCACCCATTAACTGAGCAAGTTTTTTACATATAGATAAGCCTAAACCTGTACCGCCAAAATGACGGGTTGTACTTGAATCTTCTTGTGTAAACACTTCAAATAGTTTGTCTATGTTCTCTGGCGCTATACCAATTCCCGTGTCTTTTATTGTAAAGCTCATTAATAACTTTGAGTCGGTAATGTACTTAGAGCCGACAGTTAAACTTACTTCACCTCGGTGGGTAAATTTAAATGCATTATTAACTAAGTTAATTAAAATTTGTTTCAGTCGATGGCTGTCACCAATAACCATTCTGTCTACTACATCTTTTGTATCTAAGAATACTTCAAGACCTTTGCGCTGGCCCTGTAACGCTAAAGAGCTAATCATATCGCTACATACTGTAACAACATCAAATGTATGATTATCAATATCAAGCTTACCCGCTTCTATTTTAGAAAAATCGAGAATATCGTTAATCAGGTTCATCAGAGAGTTAGCACTGCTATTAGCTAATTTTAAGTAATGGTATTGTTGCTCACTTAAGCCATCTTCTTTGAGCATTTCAAGCATACCCAAAACGCCATTCATCGGTGTGCGTATTTCGTGAGATATATTTGCTACAAAGTCACTTTTTGCTTGGCTCGCTGCTAATGCTTGATCAATTGCTCGCTCTAGCTCAACAGTCCTTTGTGATACTTTTAGCTCTAAAGTACTGTTTAAGCCTTCAAGCTCTGATTGAGTATTTTTTAATGAGCTAATATTTCTTAAAATAGCCGCTACCTGATAACGGTTATTGTAGACATCAAAAATACTACTGAGCGTAATTGAAAAGTATTGTTTGTTGCCATAACCATCTGTGTAGATAGCTTCAAACGGCATTTTTGCTCCGTTTGAAATAGTCTCTTCTATACAGTTATTATCGGCTTCATTTAAGTCAAATAAAGAAACAAAGTCAGGGCTAATGCCTGAAATTGAATTACCGAAAACCTCTTTAGCTGTATTATTAAAGTGAACAATTTCGCCGTTTTGCTCAATTGTAAAAATAGCATCCAAAGAATTTTCTATTACTTTATTGTTTTGCTCTTTTAGAGAATTAATTAACAACTTACGGTTTATAAAACGTTGGTATAAAAAGGCAATAACTAAAAATACGCTAAAGAATACCACTAGCATTGCAATAAAGTTTTGACGCCTTTCGTTCACCTTTGCAAACAACGTTTTAGTATCAACACTTACACCAAGCTCTAAAGGTAACATCGCAATATCACCATCAAGCGAAATACGTTTTTTTAACGTGTAAGCAATTGGGTAATTACTTAGCGGTAAAGTGCCTTGCTCTGCCATTGTACTTGCAATGGAAAATTCTTCAGTCCATGTTTTTGCTTTATTAAATTCAAAACCGAAGCGTAATTGAGGGTTTGGATGATATAAAAATTCACCTTCATTATTCATTAGGTAAATTTGTGTTCCTTGTGGAGATTCAACCGTTAAACTTTTTATTAATTTATCAGCAAAGTAGTTAGTAACTAATATTGCAAAAATTTTATTTTTTTCATCAAAAACAGGTTTAGCTACACGAAAAGTGCTTATATAAGGTTCTTGTATCTGCCCATTTTCACGGTTGTAGTTAATTGGAGAAATATAAACACTTTTATTATCGAGCATACTCGCTTTTATCATGTAATCGCGTTGGCCTTTCTTTTGTAATTGCAGACCTTGCAGTCGATTAATTTCTCCGAGTTGGTTTCTATCAACCCTGACAACTTCTTGTCCACCATCTTCGAGCGTAATATAGCGAGCTTGCAATATAGTGTCATCAGTCTGCATAAAGCCTGTAAAAATACTTGCTAAACGCTCCTGCCAAATATCAATGGGTGTTCCAAGAATTGGATCAATCAGTTTATTTTCTTTTGCGCGGGTAATACCTTGAATAGGAGGAGTTGCATCTAAAAAGCGGATTGCGGTAACACTATCTTTAAGGTGTTTTTTTAGTGAAAGGCTTTTTGTTTCAAGCTCACGTTTTAATTCTATTTGAGCTGAATGGTAAACATCACTTCTTACTTTTTGATCAAACAAATACAGAGATGGTAAAGCTATAAGAACAAATATTATTGTTGCAACGAGCATTAGTCTATTATTTTTTGTCACATTCAAAAAATTATTCCTTTTTAACATTTATCTTCACCATAAAATTCTACTCGCTATATTATAGAGCATTAATGGCTAAAAAGGACCCCAAAACTAATTAGTTATCGTTATTAATTTTAATGTTTTTACATATTAAAGTACTAATGTATTACCTAAAAAGCTGTATTTGCAAAAGGTTAATTCAAGATAAACAAACGTTGAACCTAAAGGATTATTTAGGAATGCTCTGATTGTTCAGACCTTCTTTCACAACAAATATGACTATAACCATGCAGAAAATAAACCCTCCTCCTATACAGATATAGTTGATTATTGGATTAGACTCAGTATCAAGAGTCATTGCTAAGAGCCCATAACTCAAAAGCATTAAACCAATAAGTGACGCAGCCATTAATCTAATGAGTTTTTTTGTGGTTTTTTTCATTCTATTACTCCTTGTTCCCTAGCAATACTCTCTAAATTCTTCAAAAATTGAACCGATTCATTAGTTATGTCTTTAATCATAAACTGAGGCTCTATTTCAACTTCGCTTTCATCTATTACACTGTTACTAACAGTCTTTAAAAAAACAGCTTTGCCTTCATTATGCAATGATATTTCTGTCGGTATTTGATTTGTGTCGTACTTAAATTTACGCATAAAATCTATTAAAGGCACATCTAAAAAACCAACAAAAGCTTTTCCAAAATAAGTATCTTCTCGTGCTCGTTTTAAAAGCCAAGTATATTCAGCAGATGATAGAAATTGGTTTGGGAATGAGCTCGTTTTTACTGTTTGGACTTTTTCATCATCAAAATACCCTATAAATACGTTTTCTCCTTCATTTTCGTAAGCGATATAATTATTAGGGTCGTTTTTAGGATCTAAGCTCATTTCATAAATTTGTTCTTTAGTAAACCCTGGCGCGTGTTTCATCATATCAGTAAAAGCTTTATCACTATTTTCTTTATTTAAAGCATAATCTAATCTGTATGCGATATTTTTTTGATGATCTAAAATATATTGACCATCATCTTTAATAGTCATTTCTGTAAAGGTTTTATTTGGTAAAACATAGTCTGTACGAAGGTATTTATCGGTGACTTTTATTTTAATGTATGCAAAATGATTTAACTCTTTAGTGACTTGATAATTAAGTGTTAGGTTATTTTGTGCGTGTGCATAACCACATAAACTAATACTCAAAAATAATATAGCTTTAGAAATACTTTTCAAAATTTTCTCCTTAAAAATGTAATAACCGTAAATAATAGCCAGCAAGTTAAAATCGATTAACCGTACCTAATAGCTTATCAGTAACGTATTTGTTAAAAAAGTAAAGTTTGAACCTACTTTGTAATCAGCCCAGGAGAAGATCGTGAAATACACTATAAATCAATACCTTTCAAGGTAAGCTGTTCTGTGCATAACTTTCTTCTGCTTTACTGGCATACCTTTATTAAAACTGGTTTCAGCCTTTAATTAATTAAATGCAATATGCCTTAACCCTGCAAATACAGGCGCTGCACCTTCTTTAAATTCTATATCTAAACGCCAATGTAATCCGTTCTATATTTGCTAATGTTGCCGCGCTGATCTTGCAAATACTTCCGCCGTTAAATGTGTTGAACTGATATCTTGAGGTTTGGGATAATTAGCTATCTCCAAGCTCTAAAATCAGTGAGGATGTTGTACCACGTAATATTTAACATTGAGCTGTAGATTATCCCCTGATTTTACTTTCTCTAATACTGGATGGTATCCGAGCACTTAGTGATTTACTAATGATGCAGTATCTACAAGTGGAGTCATTGATATAAGATTAAATGTTGGAATTGATGTAAGCAAAGAATCGCTCGATCTCTATTTATTGTTAAATCAAGCCAAGAGCGGCAGCAAATTTAAATGCTTCAAAAACAGAAAGATTGACTATTTAGCCATCAATGATTGGATCTCGAAGCTATCTAAATGTCAGCCGAATGACATTTTCATTACGATTGAATCCACTGGGGTTTATTATACTAACTAAAATTAGCCTAAAACTTCGAAATGTTAAAATTTAGAGTGGGTGTCGTTAATTTTTACTTCATAGCTTTTTTCGTAAAAAATAAGCAGATGGAATATCTCAAAGTTGCTAACTAGCATAGTAAATTAGAGTACGATATTTAATTACTTATTTGAATTCAAATAAAGCGTATCATTGAAGATATGATAATCCCTATAATTGCGAATATCACCGCAATACGAATATGAGTCAGCATAGGTAATGCCTGCTTACTAGTTCTTTCAATGGATACTGGATATTGATTATGAGTTAGCGCTAATAACAACGCAGGCCCATCAATAGCAGTACCACTGAGAGCTAAGGTCATCCCTTGCTCTGTTACGAAAGTCAACTCTACGACATGAGGCTGCTTTACTCCACGACTTTGAAAAGTAGCATCCGTTAGAAAACTGCCTGCAACATAGTAATTCCATTTTAAATCTATATTTTGCACTTGCTCCTTTTTAAACTCATGTGCTTGTCTATCTTCAAATAATAACGCTGGCAGCAGTAAACTATTATCGCTGACAACAATATCACTTTGCGGTGATTCAGAAATAAAATAATACTTATTACATAGGTGGGCCTTTGTTAACCAATAACTGAGATAAGCAACGGCTAAAAGTACACAGCCCGCGATCCAGTTCTGTGCTGATACAACGACTATAATAGCAAAAAATAAACATACTCCAACGACACTAAATACGATCTTTTTTTTGTTATCTGGCAACGGCAAAGCAAATCGTAAGATACTGTGATGTGTTTTTATATCTGTGGGGCGAGAGCTATTCAGGTGGAAAATGTCTGATACCGTTTCTTTAGTTGCATTCCCTCTTTCGCCTCTATTTACACTCTGGGTATGCTGCTTTGCGCTCGTCTTAAAAACGTATTTTACACTACTCATAGCAAGTAACTTTTTAACTAGCTCTCCCTGCCGCCAAAACGAAAAGTGGCTGATTTTATGACCTCCACCTTGCTCATAGGTAATGTTGAGATCATATTTATGGCGTTTTTGTGTAAGTACAGCCTCTGTTATCGCAGAAAGGTCTATCGATTGTCTATTAAATACGTAAATAGTTTTACCCAGCAGTGCAAACTGGCTTTTTGTTATTAATGCGTTGTTTTTTAGTATAAGTCGCCGTTGAAAAGCGAACAACACAGCAACAAAAATAGTGTTAGTTACAACTGACTGTATATCTTCACTGAGTACACTTAATATAATTGTCATTGAAAAAATGACAGCCAAAAAATTGGTAACCCATTCGCTCATTAACTTTACTTGCACGAACACTCCTTATTTTATTGCTATATTTATTATTTATTATATGAGTCTTGCTTAGTACTCAAAAAATAAACCAGCGATGCATATCGCTGGTCTAATATGACAAAGTCAACTTTTAATTAATACCTAGCTAGCTATATATCTAACACCCATTTTGTCGTGCCAGGCAACAGCTCGAACACACAGCTATCACTAAAATTCATTTTTTTACCATTACCCCATTTTATAAAAACTTGAGCTACTTCTTTTGGTACTTCTGTCGATAAATATTCAGCGCGTTTAATATAAACCCCAGCTTCATCGAGAGCTTGCCGATGACTAGAAGCCACTTTTTCCATTTTCTTAGCCATTTTAGGTTTAAGCGTACCTTTATATTTTTCCTCTACAAAGCTCCACATAACCTCTTTATTATCGTCGCGCATGGCATTTCGCCATAACTGGCATTTTTCTATAAATATATCTGCTTGGTTATTTTTAGCGTTAAACTCTACATTGGGCTCAGCTGCAAACGCATGTGCGCAGCTGAATAACAAGGGTAAAGATATGATCACTTTTTTAAACATTGCTTAATCCGTTATAATTGATGATAAGTTGATTGAATTTTGCTGGGGCAGTTAAATGATGTCTCTTTGTTAGTATGCTTTTCACTTATAAGACATCGCTTTTACTTTATTTCTAAGATTTAACATTTTCCTGTGTATTTATTATTTAGAGCGTGTATTCAAACTCAATTGGCTTTAATGTTTTCACTTCAATGGAAAAATCTTCTTTGCGTGTATACAGCACTACATTTAACGATAACGTGGCTTTGTTATCACCTAAGTGGTGTAACTCTGCGTGTTTATATTCATGTGTATAACCCGTGCCATAACCTTTAACATCATCATATTTACAACGCATTCGCAGTTCAGAGCCGGTGCCTTTAATCGCTCTTTTGCTTTTTAGCATACCTATTGGAAAGTCAATCTTACAGGTACCCGTTTTTCCATCACCTTCTATTTCAACAACCAAAAAAGGCTGTGTTTTAGCATTTCGCGCATAAATTTTGATGCCTCAAAGCTAATCGCTTTTGTCATAACAACATTTTGTGTGCCACACCCAGTTAACACACTAGCAAGTAGTGGGATTGATAGATATTTTAATTTCATGCCTTTCCTTAGTTTTTTAAATAAATTAAACAATAAAGCCCAATAAAAACCCAATTGGGAAAAGAGATAAGTAGGTTAACGTCCACCATGAAAAACGGTGTTTAATTTTTACGTTATGCACTTGCGTTAAGTAATTAACAATTGCTCTATAGTCACTTAAATTAAACGTATGTACTCCATAACGTTCACCATTGACTGATTTAATAGCTAAATGCGTACTTATGTAAGAGCCAAACCACAGCAGCGGCGTCAACGGAAAGTAACTAATATACATCGCCTCTATATCTTTAAAGGCGATAAATACTTCACGCTCACCTTTAAAGTCCGGCATGGTTATGGCACTAGGCGTAACATAAACATCGGCGTTATAAAATGTTTTTTGTAACGAGGATTGCAATAGCACCAAACCAAAAAACAAAAACGGGGTAACCACAAACATGGTATTCAGTGTTTGGTCAGCATTTGAGTAACTCGGTTGACCATCAATAAAAAAGGAGGCGACAAACGCCCCTAGTAACATACCTAAAAACGATTTTATTCGCGTATAAGGCACCCAGCGCTTGTGTGCAAAACATACTTCAAATGTATGCGTAAGCTTTTCAGATATAAAGTCCATAATAATCAAAGTAGTCTATGATACATATACCATTCGTTATCAAACTCTAAAAATGAGCATGATTTCCTCCCGTTACGCTCTTTATTTATAAAAGTGTAAAATAATGTGAATTCACGAGTGGCTTCAGGGTAAAAACGAGCCATTCGTTTATCTACTGAACTCTGTAAACCTGATACTAATTCATTACCATTAGGATCTTCTCCGGCGGTATCTAACAACGTTATTTTCAAATTATTTAAATTTAATTGCTCCCAATCCTCTTTGTAGTTTTTTATTGCTTTATCCACTTGCTTCCATGCTGTTTTACCTTCATTCCAGTTTTGTAATTTAGGTGGTAACTCTGCAAATAAAGCCTCTCGGTCTCCGGCTTTAATGTTTTGCCATGCGCCCATACAGCGTTTATTAAAATACTCTTTAGACGGCACTTCACTAGCCATTGATAAAAAAGATGAGCTTAATAAAGGCCCCGTAATTAAAAGTGTGGTTAATTTATCTTTCATATAAAAATGTCCTTTTTATTTTTTAATATGAGCAGTAATTGCATCCGCAGCCGCCCATTTTAAAGTCGTAAATTCTTTGCTTTTATATTTAGGCAATTGGTTATTATTTTTTATAATATAATCTGCAAACTCAATCACTTCATCTAGCTTAAGTGCTTGTGTGAATAAAGCTCTTAATTTTGCGAGTTGTTGTGTTTGGTTCACGCCACTTAAGCCCCATGCAGTAGATGCAGCAATAAATAGTGGTGTGATTTGTAAATCTGCCTGCCCTAAATAAAGTGCATTTAAATAATACTTTTGTTCATCACCAAAATATAAGGTAATCGTTGTGGCGTTATTGCTAGATACAGGCACGACAGCAACACTATTGTTAATATCGACCGTTTTTTCTATGCCAGATATAAATGTACTTGCAACCACTTTAGAATTAGCAAACGACAAGGAGTCATCTATTGTTAGTGTTGTTTCACTATATACAGCAATTTTAGATGCGTTACTTTTTCCATAACTGTTTTTTAAATATAATTTGCCTGATTCAGCATTTGTAGGAACTGTGAAACTTAAGCTAGTAGGAGAAGTTGCTAAAGGGGTAAGCTCTACCTCGTTTAAATACACTAAAGTATCGTCTGAAAAGTTTTTACCTGATAAAATAACTTCAGTATTTGCTGATGATTCTATAACGCCTTGATTGGCTATTATCGGCGAGAATTTTTTATTAAACGTTAGTGCTGTAGGTGCTGTACTTATATTTGCTGAGCTATAACTAATGCTAGTAGCATTACGCGGCATTACAAAATCAACATAATCTTGCCCATTTGCATTAACAGCTATATTAACGGGTACTGCACTGCCTTCAATATTAAAATTTAAAAAACCAGTTGCTAAGTTTTCACCGTAAACACGGTGTTTTTGGTTAGCTAAAATAACGCCTTCAATTTCTTGGCTGCTATTTAATAAATAATAGATGTTACTAATTTCTAAATAATTAATAGTTCCATATTCTGCATTTTTAGCTGAAGTGAGTGGTTCTGGATCATTAATATCTAAAATTAAATCGTTGTCGTCATCTAAATCAATAAAGTTAGCTAATTCGTCTTTATCATGATTTACAGGCCTTTGAGCATTCCCAGCATCTTTACTGTCAGCAACCGTGTTGCCATCGGAATCAGAGTCTACAAAGTTGCCCAGACCATCTTTGTCTAAATCAAGTGCACCTTCAAGCACATCTTTAATACCATCATTATCGGAGTCATCATCAAGCCAGTTTGGAATGCCATCAGTATCAACATCATGAGCATACGCTGAGTCTAAATTAAACACATAAAACTCAGTACCATCATAAACGCCATCGCCATCTGTATCTTGAGTGTAACCTTGCAGTCCAAAAGCAGGCTCTACAGAGTCATCAATTGCATCTACATCCTCATCTACAAACACATTCAATTGGTAATCGTAAGCCCCCTCACCTCTAAATTCTTTATCGTTAATAACGATATAGTATGTGCCAGACTCAGACGGCTTTACTTGAATGGCCCGCTTATATCTACCAACAGCAGTAAAATTTGGTGCCCACGACTCTATGGCTACTACAGAGCTATCCATTACTGCCATACCAGGTTTAAATTCATGACTTAAAGACGATAAAAGTACGGTTACTGCCACATCTTTTTTAAGCTTAATTTTATAATAATCCTGATCGTTCGCTTGCTGAATTCGGCCAAAAAGTTTAACTGGTAACTTTTCTGGTACGATAGTAGCTAAATCATGATTGTTGTTAAATTCTTCTTCTTTAACTAATTCGTAATCACTTTTACTTGCATCAAAGGGATAAGCATCGAGCTCATCAGGTACACCGTCACCATCTTCGTCTTTATTTTGCCACGTGCCTACATGTGAGGATACTTGAAGTGTTTTTGCGTGAACGTGTGTTGTATATGTTAGCGAGATAAAAGCACAGCTGACGCTTAGCAATGAAAGGTATAATAGTTGGGTTTTCAAGAATCCATCCTTGTTTTGTTAGTCCGTAAAAGTATTAATTATTTGTCTAAAACTAATTCTATTTAATTCATAAAGCTATCGTACCTAATTTAAGACAGCCTTTCAAACTTACACATCTATAGGCACCTATTTGTTGATTGATTTAGCAAACCAATTATGTATCGTGATACTGTATTTTCTTGGTAAGTTATAATCTAAGTAAATCGCGCCAGATTTAGTTAACAGGTAAGTCCTTCGCGCGATTTTAGCAGCGTCCCAAACATCGTCTAACTTTATAACTTTGTTTTTGGCCCCAGTAGCTTTAATTATTAAGGCTTCATTACTGACTTTAAACCGTTTCCGGCCCATAACTAACGTACTTAAATAACCCCCTAACACAATTAATATTACTGATAAAACTGACTGAACAAATGCTGGTAAATATTGAGCTCCTACAAGGTGTTCATGATTAAATAAAAACCAAATAGTAAATAATGTAAACAACCAAATTAACATTAAGAGCGAGCAAAATTGCGGTGATGTTACGGGTCTAGCTGTTATTATTAACTCACCACCGTTGCTTTGTTTAAAGTAACGATCATTAGGAATATCAGCTGACTCTGTGCTTTTAGTTTTTAAACCATCAATACTTAATTTATGCCTACGATTACCTGCAACTAGCGCCAAATCAGTATCAAAATGCGCCTCTAAAAAGCAACTAATTTTAAAATGTCTGATAGTGTTGCCATGTTCATTGTGAGCTCTGGATAACTAAAAAACTTCATTGAAAAATGCTCTAGTATCGGCTTTTCTGGATCAAATAATTTTTCAAACTCACCGGTTGTAAAGCCACTTACTTCAACAAGGGATAACTGTGAATTAATAATATGCTTTTTTTTAGTAACGAAGCCAAGCCAAGATCGTGTACTCACAATATCTTTATTTTTAGCGTTTAGTATTACTTTATTGACCTTTAATACCGGCGTGCACAGCACTAAACCCAATAAAATTATTATACTGGACAAAACCAACTCACCAGTTTTATATATACCTATTACACTAATATAAATTAGCCATGCGCCTAAGCACATCAACAAAAAGTGAAATATAACCCCTGAGACACCGACATTATCTTTAAATATTAGCTGCTCATTGCTTTACTTTCGTAATTTGTAACTCATTGATACACCAACACGAAAAATGAATTTTCATGACAAAAAGGAAGGCTAAGCCTTCCTTATTTAGTTAGGGTTTTTGACCTAAATACCAACGGCCAATTTAACTAAGTTAAAGTAACAATTAACGCCTATTAAGCTAAGTATGTTTGCACAATAACTATGCTTGAGAGTACTGTTAAAAACAGTGCTACAAACATAATTGCTATAGCCTTTATAAAAGGTGGGAACAAATAAGATACTTCAACAGCTGTTCTTTTGGTCATTACTTCTATTATTTCAGGGAACATAAACAGGTTTATACGATTAATTGTCAGCGTGTCTTTATTAGTAAATAAAAATGTTGCATGAGTAAAAAATGGCAGTTTAATATTTTCATGGCGACTAACCGTTCCGCGAATACGCTTAACTATAGTGTAATCAAACTTACCCACGGTTACCTCTTCAATATCCCGATAGTAAAATTTTTTATTTACACTACCAGTGCCTTTAAACTCAAAATAGTCTTGATACAGAGTAATTGATTGTTTACTGCCACGTTTAAAAAACAAAACTGCAATTAAAATAGCAAAGTAAAAGCCGATAAAATAAAGTACAACATATTCAGGCCTATTATTGGTATCGTACACCCTACCTTCACTTATAAAAGAACAGGTTAATAAAAATCCAACAATGTAAGCTATTACACTGTGTAGGTAGAGTTGCTTTTTAGTGAAGTTTTTTAATAAAGGGTACGTTGTTAAATCGGCTTGACACTCTTTCTCAAGGCGTTCATCCGCGCTATATGAGTTAGTAAATCGCCTAAACTTGTTACACAAAAAGTCCATAAAGCCTCTTTTATAAAATCAAAGTTCCCCTTTGACGGATTAGATAAAAAATAACAAAATCATTAAGAAAAAAGTAATTAACAATAAAGAATACAGTGGGAATTTTGTAATTAATGAAGTTTTGAAATCAATACTTACACCATGCTTCTCTTTTAACCAATCTACAAATTCAGGAAGCTGTAATATCGATAAGCGATTAAAAACCTGTTTTTTATTGTTCTGGTATTCAATTACTGCCCCGGTAATAATTTTAAAATCAGTACTTTTAGTCGGAAATACTTTTACCGTTACTTTAACCGGCTTAGTAAATTCAATGGTTTCTACACAGCCTGTATGTTTATCTACGGTTAAATCTTTGGCACATTTAATACTGTGGTTAACCCATATAACAAAGCGGATTGTATTTATGAGTAATAAATTTAAAACTATTGATTGGATTAGTTGTGGATCTGAATACGTAGGATACTTGTTCGGTGTAAGGTCTATGCCAATTAGCCCAAGAATAACGGCAACAAGTGTATTTATTACAAAAAAAATTAGCCACTGTTTTGTTGTTTTTTGGGGCCATCGCCCCGTATTTTTTAATTTATAATTATCATTATAAGCAAAAACAGGCATGTTTTTTACATTGTTATATATATAGTGCGAGAGTGAATCTTTCACGTTTTAAAGGTTCCTTCTTCTAGCGTATTGCGATGCAGTAAAAACTATTTAGCTAACCAATTTACAATGAATATTCAAACTCTACAGGGCCAACAGTTCTTGCTTCATAATTACACCATGATCCGCCACTAATTCACCATGAAAATTAAGCGTGGCTTTATTTTCGCTAAGAATCTTAAGCGCTCAAATTAAGTACTTTATTAAACTCCAGCATGTTATTGTTTTTAGTGTTATTTTTCTTGCCGTTCAAAAATCACACAATTCAATTGTTCTTGTGCAATAAGCTATGTGCTTAATATAAGAAACTGATTAAAGACTAGTTTTATACCACTGATTAGTTTCTTTATCTAAGCCATAGTCACAGAGAAAATGGGAACTTCCTGTTTCTATGTTTAAAAACCCAATTTCAACTTGAACTTTTTTTTCTATGTTAAATAAAAAGTCTTTATCTTTTTCATCTATTAATATAAACAATGTACGTTCGTAATCAGCTGTTTTAATCGAATCATCATATCTAGCTGCTTTTTTTAGAAACTTCTTTTTCATATATGAAAATGAATTAGCCTTATTTACAGCTTGAACCTTTGGATGAAAATCTTGTATATAGGAATCGAAATCCTTATTTACGATCTTTATAGCATTGTCGTGGCACATTTTAGTAATTAAGTCTTTCTCCGACTCAGCATAAGCAAGGTTAGATAATAATAATGGTAATGTTAAAAATTTATAGAGTTTCATATGATTTCCTAATCTATGTTATTAAGTATGCTCACTTTGTTCGTACTGTTTGCTTGAATGGCACTTTGCGAACAGTTACTGATGGTTTTTCCGGTAGCTTGCCCTACTTTAATATTCCACGAAACCGTATCGCCAGCCTTCGCTAGAACAGTTTTTGCTGTTACTGGGCTACTGCCTGACAATACGGTTATGTTATCAGAAAAACAAACATAATATGTACCGCGACCATCAGGAATATCATTTGCGGTTAATATTACCTTATAGTCACCTGGGGTTAACGATGTAAAAATTTCTTCTTTACGTTGACCTAACGAAATTTGTTTACTGGCCCCATTAAAAGTTAAAGTGAATATATCATCTTTTAGGTTTCCGTTATCGCCAAACCTCACTGTTGCGCCGCTTTCTCTGTTAGTAAAAAGTAATGCATTTTTAGCTTGAACAGATTTAACCTTTACATTTACATCACCTGTTTTAACACCTTGAGGGACTTTTACCACAAGCTTATTCGAACTACTTGAGATAACAACATTAAACTAAACTAGACATGCACTTTAATTGAACAAACAAAACGTTGCCATTAAATTTAATTCTTTTGTTAAGAATTTATCTTTTAATACTCGGTTACTTACATTTCATCCATAAAAAACAAATTAGCACGCTTAAACCTAAATTCGGCTTATGAAAATGACTGCATGTTGCAGTTGTGATTTATTACTGAACAGTTTTACTGAGTAGCTTAAGTTTTATGCAAATAGCTTTTCGCAGTTACTCATATTCGCTCGCCGCTTTCGGTTTAAGTTTTCACAATAACTTGCTTGTGAAGCTGGTCTGCCGACTGCGCCATGAAATACGCGCGTAAATTGGGTTGTAAGCTTTAACCAGTTTTCGGGGGATATACTCACTCTTTCTAGTAAAGACAAATATATATTTTCAATATACCCTCGCTTATCTTCACGTATACAACGTCCTGTTAACTCAACAAGTTCAAGGTACGATTTAAGCTCAAACGGTAGCCCTTTTGGCATAATTTGACGTGGCACGACTGCAAAGCGCAGTAGTTGTTTTGGTTGCTTGCCATCCTTTGCATACGTTAAACGCTGTTTGATGCTGGTATGGTCTGGACTTCCCAGAGTTTGCTAGACACCCAATGAGTTACATTGTAACTTCTAATTAGAGGTGTTATGTGAGCAAAGGCAAACGGTATACCCAAGAATTTAAAATAGAAGCAGTTAAACAAATAACTGAACGTGGTTATTCAGTTGCTGAAGTATCAGAACGATTAGATATTTGTACCAAAACGTTATATCACTGGCGAAGCCAGTTATCAGAGAAACCCAAACAAACCAAATCATCAGATGAACAGCTAAGGAGCGCCAAGCTTGAGGCCGAGCTAAAACGTGTCACGGAGGAACGCGACATTCTAAAAAAGGCCGCAAGGTACTTTGCCAGCAACCCCGAGTAAAGTACGCTTTTATTCGTGAGCATCAAAATGAGTTTTCTATTGTTGCGATGTATAAACTATTTAAGCTACACCGCAGTGGCTTTTATGCGTGGTTAAAGAAGCCATTGAGTGATAGAGCAATCGAAGATAATCGTTTGCTTAAGCTTATTAAAGAGTTTTATGTTGCCAGTGGTGGCGCTTACGGTAGTCCTTGGATACACGCAGATTTACGTGAAGCTGCTGAGCAATGTAGTGTTAATCGCGTAGCTAAGATCATGCGCCAACATAAACTCAAAGCGCAAATAGGTTATAAACGTCGCCATATTAAAGGTGGTAAAACATCACGCATTGCAGATAACTTGCTAGCTCGTCAGTTTAATCCTCCTGCGCCGAATCAAACTTGGGTAAGTGATATTACTTATGTGAGAACCTATGAAGGCTTCTTATATGTAGCAACTGTCATGGATTTATTCTCTAGGCGGATCGTAGGCTGGTCGATGGATAAAACATGGACAAGCACTTAGTAATTAAAGCATTGCTCATGGCAGTTTATCAGCGCCAACCCAAAGCTGACGTAATGGTGCACAGTGATCAAGGAAGCCAGTATGGTAGCGCTGATTACTTAGCCTTTATGAAAGAACATAACCTTGTACCCTCAATGAGTCGAGCTGGGAATTGTCACGATAATGCAGTTGCTGAAAGCTTTTTTGCAACGATTAAAAAGCGGATAATTAAAAGGAAGATTTACTCAACACGCAATGATGCGAAAGCAGAGATATTTAATTTTATAGAAATGTTTTACAATCCGAAAAAACGTCACTCGCATACAGGCGGTGTTTCACCTGCTAAGTTTGAGGAAGCGTATTTTTCTGAGTTAGAAACTGTTTAGTGAAAGCTGGGAAGTCCAATCACCATTATTATTTATAATGGTTAAAGACGGTGTAAAACGTGAATCATCTTTAAAAAGTACAAACGTCACGGATAAATCTTCAGCTAATATTTCACTGGGTATATTAAATTTAAAATCATCTATATCTACATTTTCAGAAATAATCCCCGCAGGTTTAAAAGGGGTGCTCCCAACTGGATTTGCTTCAGCAACATTATTATTAAACTATTCTTCTTGAACAATCGTAATTGTGGTTTTATCGGCATCAAACGGATATTCATCCTGTTCATCAGGCACACCATCAGCGTCTTCATCTTTGTTTAGCCACGTGCCAATATGGGTAGATGGCTGAATGGTTTTTGCGTGCAATGGTGTTGTATAGGTTAGCGAGCTAAAAGCACAGCTAACACTCAATAGCGAAAGGTAAAATAGTGGTGTTTTCAAGAATCCATCCTTGTTGGTTTATCCGTAAAGCAATTGCGGTTATAAACTGTACCTAATTTAAATAAAGTATGCAATTTAATCAGAGGTGATATTTAGAGTAACTCAACTGCATATCCGCTAAGCTAAATTAAAGCCATATTTAATATGAGTGTTTAGTAAGTCCTCTATAAAACATAGCGAGCAAACCATATATACTTAAAAGTCCACCAATACACATTAACCCAAAGGTAATTGTTTGTGAAAATTCAGGCTGAATTGCAAACCGATATAAGCCTACACTTAATAGCGTGATCCCCAGTACGACAATTAAAATAATACTTACAAATCCTTTAATCATAACGTTCCCACTGTTTTAAACTTTGTGTGTTAGTGAATACTTTATAATAATCATTTAGGTTGTAAATTTCTACAATAGCTAAAGAATTGCTTTCAAATACCCTGCTCCTATCCAATACAAATAAAGACCTATCATTACAAAATTACCACCCATTGACATAACCCGCAGCAAAATAAATACAATGCTGCCACCGCCGTCGGTAAGGCCATACTTGTAACTCACGGGGTAGTCAAAATAAATGCACAGATAAAGCAAGTTTAAGGTTGCGATGGTATTTGGTTTGATTGTATAGCGTTCATTGTTTTTTAAAACCACAAGCGCTTGGGAAATGTGTGATTGTTTTGATTGATAGCCTTGCCCGTTTGAACGGGTATACCCGTAGCTAAATTGTATGTAATCTATATCGGCTTTAGTCATAGTTATGTGTTGCTGTTTAGATAATGGCTCGGTAACTATAATTAATTCATCTTTACTTACTTCAAACGCGGCTTTGTAATTAAAGCCATACCTTTGCCAAATTAACACCTTTCGTAAAAACCATAGTCCCAAGAATAAAGGAATATATATAAAAAATAATCCGCTAACCCAGTCCTCTTCAACCCAAACATGACTATACAATGCAAGCGCACCCAATGCGATTGCAAATAAAAACTCGATTCCTAAATTTAGCCTAAATAATTTTGTTACTACCGGCATAGTGATTTTACTCATAGGGGTCAAGGCGTCCTTTTCTGGTAAATTTACGAGCCTAAACCAGAACTTATCATCTAATTGTATATCTAACTTTTCGCTTTGCATTGATAATCTCAACAGTAAATTATAAAAAAGAGCATGTAATATCAATTACATGCTCTTTATTTTTAATATGCACCAACTAATCTTGCAGTAAATTAACCATATACCACTTGCCGTCTTTTAGACCAAAACGGCATTTGTTATACACTGTGCGCTGCTCTTTAAGTCTTTTATCATAGGCATCAAATTTGTAATATATAAATGCTTGCTCTGTATATCCCCACCTTTCATAAGTTTCTTCAACAACACTATACTTAGTATCCTCAGAGTAGTTAACAAGCTTTGATTCAACAAGACGAAAGTTTTTTATACCATCGTACTCTTTTCCGAAGTATTTTTTATGTGTACTGTCAATCAGTTTTGTGATTTCCTTATCAGCATTAGGAATATGATCAACGGGTGTGAATAGTTGCCTAAATAACTGTTCATCTTTATTTTTTACTATTTCTACCGCTTTAAAGCAGTTTTCTTTTGGGATCGTTAAATCAAGCTCTGCTTGGCATGTAAAGCTTGCTAATAACGACAGTGGAATTAGGTATTTATTCATTATTTATCCTTGTAGCAGAGGGCTTTAAAAGCCCTCATTAATCAAAAGTTTGTACATTCAGTTTGTGATTCGTCCGATTCTGCTTGTAATACTAATTGTTTATTACTTAATGCAGGCTTTATCTTCGTGGTGCTATTACTTGCTATTGTGACGTAATACGCTTTTATTGTATTGGGGCATAAATCTCTTCCAGATTGTGCATCTCCCGTTACTGATGCGACATCTCCTGCAAATTCGATGTAATAGGTGCCTATGCCATCATCTGCGCGAATACCGGTAAGCTCTACTAAATGCTCTCCTTCATCGAGTGATACACTAACAGGACCAATTTTACGTTGAGGGCTGCTATTATCATAAAGTACATTGCCATTTACGCTTAATTTATACACATCATCTTTTAAATTACCGTTATCACCAAACGTAATTAATAGCTGTTTAGGTCCAAAAAAATCGAATTCATTACTTAACTCATCATTTACTTCTACAGTAATGAAACCTGTTTGGACCCCACTAGGGACAGCTACTGTTAGAGCAGTTGTTGTTGCATCCTCTATTTGTGCAGTAAGCCTAACACCATTTTCTCCACTAAAGGTTACAATGTTATCAGCTATTTTATTACTAAAGCCAATCCCTTTAATCTCTATTTTATCACTAGCCCCACCATTATTTGGCGTTACATCAATAATACTAAGCTCAGTTCCTACAAGTATTTCATAAGGCAAAGTAGCTTCGTCATCGCGATGTTTTACACTTACTTGTAAAGGGCCAACAACTGCCTCTATTTGGCTGATATTACTTAAGCTAAACTCAAGATGGGTACCTATTTTGTCTACACCTAAATACTCTACATCTAGCTCAGCCAAGTTATTACCTAAATCCTTTACAATTACTTCAGCTTGTGTATCTTTAAATATCCCTTTAACTTCAGCTAAGCCACTGCCAACAAGTGTAAACTTTTTTGTCTCCCCAGTTTTTTGTATTGCTCTAGGTGATACATCTGATAAATTTAAGCCCCATGTAACAACATAATCTAACTTTGTTGGCACGGCTGCTAGGTCTTTTATCGTTTTCCCCATATCTATCATCGCTGAGGCAAGCTGACTAGCTTGGTATGCAGCTGCTGCATTACCGATAATTGGAATAAATTTTTCAGCCATTTTTATAGCTAATTTTTCTCTAAAGTCAGGAAGTTTTATTTTATATATAGCCAACAATGCTGTAGTAGCAGGGCCTACTTTTATATTTGGGAAAGTACTACCATCTGAAAAGATAGGCTTTATTTCTTTATTATATATCTCAAGGCCTATGTTGTAGCCCAAGGTTTCCCAGTCATCTTGCGTAGCGTTTGGCTTTCCGGCTAAAACTTCAACTTCGTGAGTTATTGCTGGTAAATAATCATAAACAGCCATAATTACAGCTTTAGATATCTTAGCTTTATCTAATGAGTTGTCATTTATGTCATAGCCAGCTGCATCGAACAAAAGAGTAAAAAAGCGGATCATCACATTATCAATAATAGTCCGTATAGCGAGCATCTTTTTGGCTTCCTGCCCTCTTAAATTATACGACTCTGAACCCGTTAAATTAAATATACTTGGCCCATAAGTACCTGCTACTCCAGGTGTTATTATTTGATATAAGCAGTCTTTATATACACATTTATCTATTAAGCTATCAGCTGACCAATACTCTAATCCTAAAAATGAACCTGATTGTGGGGACATCATGTCTTTATGCCAAGGTGTATCAATATGATCAGAAATAGGCTTATTAAGTGAGTCTGCTGGTACTTCTCCTGTAATTGGATCTAAACTATATACCCGTGTACTTAGATATAATTGACTTCTATTTTGAAGCTCGACACATCCATCATATTTAAGAACTTCATACCATTTGCTTTCAACACCTTCACCACACTTTTTTCCAACTTCCCCTGAGTTTTCTAAGAAAGTAGTTGCATCCATAGTCATATCAAATGCGTCCCACGACCCATTGGTTTCAGGGTAGGAAACAATGGATGGCTCAATTGAAATGTCTTGAGAGTTTGTTGCATTCGAGGAATACGTATACATACTATATTTTGAAGTATAAGATCTTGGTGTTTTATTCAATAATTGAGAATGCCCAAGTGGAGTTTTATCCAATTCAGCTGATAATTTACTTTTAAATAATGCGCTATATTTACTTAGAAACTCTTGCGCTGAATTTAGTGGGTTCGAATGTGAAAAAAAAGCGCTATTACTCTCAAGATGCTGACTCGCTTCACTAATAAAAGTATTATAAAAATCCATATTTTTCAGCATGGCTGAAAATTCAAGCTTATCGATTCCTTTAGGTTCATAATACATTGACATATAAAGCGCTAAGCTTGCTACAGCTGTAGTTTCATAGCTAAATGTAACACTTTCAGTATTACTTGGATCGACTATTGCACTTAAAAATTGTTCTAATTCATTTGAATCTGTATTTGTATAGGTGAAATGGACTTCAGGTTTTTTACCCATTAATTGAAGAGAGTAAGCATCATTAATAATAGGCTTTGCGTAAGCTGGTAAAATTCCTCCAGCAGAGACTACTGATTTATTATATTGCTTGTCGAAATTAATCGAAACCACAGTTTCAACTATGTAAGTAACAGAATTACTTCTCCCAAATTCATTACTTACCCAATAACGGCCACCAGTGATACCTTTTGGAACTTCAACTGATAATCTATTTTCATCAATTAAGTTTGCGTTTACGGCAATATCGTTAAAATGGACAACCGCCTGCTCATTAAAATTTTCACCTACAAGAGTAATCGTTTCTTCAGCACTAATATTACGATTATCATCTTTCAAAAGTGGTGTTTTACTATCATTGACTTCAATGAACAGAGCATCAGTAATAACCTCATCATGTGCTAAATATACATTAGCCTCACCTACCTTGCTAGGAAGCTCTACACTGAAATACGTTTTGTTTTCTTCGACTCTAGCGATAGTTGGTTCTAAGTTGATTAGGTCATCAGCGTATTGAAAAATAAAGACCAAATTATTTGCATCAGATGGTAAACCGTCAACCTCGAATTCTACTTTATCCCCAACTCGGATAAAATCTCGAATGGATTGTCCTTCAAAGTTTACATTATAAACCCAGCGAACAAGTAAACTATCCGGCCCAGTTCTTTTTACTGTCTGCGCTTTTTTTAGCCTTTGCGTATCAAAAGTATCTAAAATTAAATCACCATCATCATCTAAATCTAAATGATCTATGTATAAATCATCATCAAAATTATTAGGGTTGTTAAAGTCACCACTTTCCAATTTATCGTCAATGCTATTACCATCAGCATCGCGGTCTAAATAATTTGGGAAGCGATCTTTATTTAGATCTTCAATCCCTTCTATTTTGTCTGAAAATGAATCACCATCAGAGTCAGTATCTTGCCAATTGGGTATTCCATCTTCATCAAAGTCAACATCTGCAGGACTATTCAATAAAACAAATTCAAAGCCATCTTTAATGCCATCTTGATCCATGTCACTTGTTTCAGTTGACGAACCTAATCCTCGCTCTTTCTGATCGTCAAATGCATCTACATCTTCATCGTAAAAAACACTTATCTCATAGCTTAAATCAGAGCCACCTGCGTAATTGTTGTCTAAAACACTTAACTGATAACGGCCACTTTCACGAATTTGAAAGTTTACAATATGTGTTTTTGTAAGTTCATCTTGGAATAAAACAATCGAGTCTTGTACTAATCCATCAGAATCTGATAGGTATACTTGAGGGTCAAACCGAGGAGCGTCTGTTTTAAATACAGCTGTTATGAAAGTAACATCATCAACATCAAAGCCATATAAATCCCCTTTATCTGTTCTAGAGGAAATAACGCCCTGAACTTTAAAACCTTTACCCAGCTCCACAGGGTTTGCAACAGATGGGTTATCGTTAGGCTCTTCTTCAATATAAACAGGGTATTGAGTTTTATCCGCATCAAACGGATAATCATCCTGTTCATCAGGCACGCCATCGCCGTCTTCGTCTTTATTTTCCCAAGTACCTACATTTTCAATAGGTTCTCCACCGGTATCTCCACCGGTATCTCCACCGGTATCTCCACCGGTATCTCCACCGGTATCTCCACCAGTATCTCCACCAGTATCTCCACCAGTATCTCCACCGGTTCCATCTGGTATTGATGTTGAATCATCTTCACTTAATGATTCGTTACATCCGACTAGTGTGACACTCAATGAGCCTGCTAAAAGCAATGCTAAAAGTTGTTTTGCGTTCATTTTCCTTACCCTTATTGTTGGTGCTTTCCTTTACATCCGATATGGTGTTTGCATTCGGATCAGTGCATAAGATTTAATTGTGATGTAATACCCGCTGTAGCTTGTATCCCCCGCTGATGATGTTACGGCTCCTAATGCGGAGCATTTTAATTGTTCTTCATCAGGTATAAAGTTTACAAATTTGCTTGAAAGAGGATTTGGATCTACGTCTGTAAGTGTTAAAACTTTGCCAATGACCCAATCAGCAAGCGGTACCTCTAGACGCTTACACCAATCAACTTCAATTTGTAATAAATTTGCATCTTGTATATTTAATTTTTTTTCACTGTTAATGGTTATAACTGTCGGTTTTCGATAAATGAGATTGTCGTTTGGTATTTCATCAATAGTGACACCTGAATTATAAACTCTTCTCTCCTTGAACTTATTAAATACCTCGGAGGTAGGGTTAAGTACCGTTATTTCTGACGCTAATTCAACATGAGCTTTCGCTTTTACATAAGCAGCAGCTAAATCAAGTGCATTAGGGTCTCCGCCCGAATCAGACATAAACAATGGCATCATGCCTTGGGCAAGTGCATCTTTCATTTTGCCCATATCACCGTGATTTAATGCTCCTGCCCTCACAGCTTCAAATGAAGCGGCATTTAAAGTCACTTTATCTTTATATATAAGTAGCCACTGAATTAGCAACATAATTAATATTAAAACTAAAGGTGCTAAAAAAGGCAAAGTAATTGAAAACTCAATCATTGATTGTCCTTTTTGGGAGCGGCCTAATTTTCTAGAAAAATGCATAACTTACGTCCCTGCTTTACTTTGTCCTGTTTGTAATCGCATTAATTCTAAAAACAAGTCATCCATTTGTTTTTTTGCTTTAGAATTTGGATCAACATGCTTTTGAGCTTCAATTAAAATATCCGTAGATTGACGCATACGTGTAATTGCTAAGTTATACCAGGCTTTAGTATGTTGCTGATCAAGTTGCAAACAACGCTGATAAGCACTTACACCAGCATCTAAGCGGCCACTGCGTGTATATATATTTCCTAAACGAAACCAAGCTGGTGCATAATTATCTTTATTTTTAAGCAGCTTCCTATATAGCCCTTCCGCCATATCTAAGTGGCCTGCCATATAAGCCGACTCAGCACTATTTTCTAACTCAACTAAATTAACATTATTTTTTTCTGCAATATTTTTAGAAGAGCTGCATCCTGTAAAAAAAATAATAACGATTAATAAGCATATTTTGTTCATTTAAATTCTTCCTTTTCAAACTCTAAAAAATCACCAACTTTTAAACCTATGTAATCCACAGTGTCTGCAGGTAACTCTAGTGTTTTAAATGCAGCGTTACACACGCTTAATTTCCAAGGTTTTAATTTTTTTATTATTTTAACTATTTGATTGTTTTTATTTATATAAATAATATCCAAATCATATTTCATCCACAGTGTATGAACTGAATTGCAAGGTTCAATTAACATACCCTCATTTATTTTTAACTCTCTTCCAAGTAAACCTCTTAATCTAAGAAACCAGGTATTTGCATACATAATATTGAATTTTGAATTTATAGTTACTAAGGTTAAATATTTCATGGTTATAAATCGTACATAAATTTCATAACTATAGGGAAGAAAAGAATCATAAATGTAACCGGAAATATAAACATTATGAGTGGGAAAACTAATTTAACTGGAGCTTCTAATGCCTTTTTTTCAGCTCGTTGGAAGCGCTCTACTCGCCTTTGATCTGACTGAACCTTTAACGTTGCACCTAAACTAGCACCGGTCCGTTCTGCTTGTGCTAATGAGCTAACCAAACTATTAACTTCAGACGTTTGAACTCTGTCAGCCATAGCTCTAAATGCATCGATTTTATTAACGCCGGCTCGAAGATCACGTAAAACTTTTCCAAATTCAACTTTTAATGGACCTTCAGGGCCTTTATCAACAGCCTGACTTAACCCGCCTGTTAAATTTAGTCCCGCTTCTACCGACATAGTTATAAAATCTAGGTATACAGGTAAAGATTTAACAATGGCTAATTGCCTTTTTTTCTTAAGATCATTTAGTGTCAACAAAGGTAAAAAATACCCAAATAAACAACCATAAAATAAGTACATAAAATCCATAGATTCCAGTAATACACTAATTAATAAAACAAATAGCGTACAACCAATCGAAGATACAACTCTTACACCAAAATATTCTTCAGCGGTAAGAATGTAAGAAACACCTGATATTTGAAGTTTTTTGCCCGTTTTTTCTAAATATTCTATTGAAAGCCTTTCGCCTAAATAGTACGCAACCAGCTTGACAAATGGCCAAATAAGCTTTAGTGAAGGAGGTAACGGATCCATAAAATCTCGTGAATCGGTAGGCAATGAAGCTTTAATTTTATAAGCGCTATAAAAAAATATACACAAAGAAAAACCAGCAATTATTGTTATAGTTATCATGTTAAATCTCCCTATACATCTATATTCACAATTTTACGAATAAATGTGTAACCTACATATAACATGATTGCTGTTATAGCACATACTGCCCATCCCATTGGTTCAGTAAACAATCTCATCATATGAGTTGGTTCCATGTGGTATAGAATAAACCCAATGAATAGAGGCAATGCAGTCATCACTATACCCTGCATTTTCCCCTGCCCGGTGAGGGCATCTATTTTCCCTTCCATTTCTAATTTACGTCTAAGGGTATCTGATAACCGTTCTAGTGTTTCGGCCAAGTTACCGCCTATCTCTTTTGATATTTGCATACCAGATACTACAAGCTTAAAGTCAAGCTCAGGAATACGTTCAAGCATATTGCTTAAACCATCATTAAAGTCGACTCCGAGTCTTTGCTCTCTTAAAAATAATGAAAACTCCTGACTCAATGGAGCATCTTGCTCTTGTACCATGGCCTCAATTGCGTTAGTTAAACTAGAACCCGAACGCATCGATGCACAAATCATATTTAAAGCATCTGGTAACTGTTTAATAAATAGTTTTTTTCTTCGATTTTGAAGATACTTGTAAAAATATGGAGGTAAAAAAGCAACTATAGTCACTAATATTATTGCCAATACAACAGCACCGGTATATGACCAAATAAATAAGAAGAAGACCACCATGCCAATAATATTTGCGATAAATAACTTTTGCGGTTCTATAAACAAAAACATGTCAGAAAGGTTTCGTTTAGCTGTGTGCGTAAATGTATCTCTGTATTTCTCTGCTAAGTCTCTCGAGATGTAATTACCGCCATAAACCAATAAAGAAACTGTAATTCCTACAATTACCATTATCATTAGGCTACTCATTGTCATTACTCACTTTGAAAATGCCTAAATCAATATCAATACCTCTTTCACGGAGTTTTTCGTAAAACTCAGGTATCATACCTGTTGGTAAATAATCCCCCAGCACTTTGCCATCTTTACTATAACCAGTTTGTTTAAACTTAAAAATTTCTGCTAACTGTAAAACATTACTCTCGATTCCCGTAACTTCACAAATGGATGTCACTCTTCGAGAGCCATCACTAAAACGAGATTGCTGTACTATCATATTAACAGCCGAGCCAATTTGCTCTCTTATAGCTTGGATTGGTAAGTCCATCCCTGCCATCATAACCATAACTTCTAAACGTGATATACAGTCACGAGGAGTATTAGCATGAGCGGTCGTTAAAGAACCATCATGTCCCGTATTCATAGCTTGAAGCATGTCAAGTGCTTCACCACCACGACACTCACCAACAACTATTCTATCAGGCCTCATTCGTAAACAGTTTTTAACAAGATCCCTAATTTCGACACCTCCTTTACCTTCCTGATTTGCTGGTCTAGCTTCAAGAGATACAAGGTTAGGCTGATAAAGTTTAAGCTCAGCAGCATCCTCAACAGTAATAATTCTTTCGTCATCAGGTATAAAGTTTGATAAAACATTGAGTAAAGTTGTTTTACCAGAACCGGTACCACCAGAAATAACAACATTACGCTTATTAACAACAGTCATTCGTAAAAACTTGACCATAGCTGGGGACATTGAACCGAAATTAACAAGGTCTTCTGCCTCTAGTTTTTTAGCCATAAATTTACGTATGGTAATACATGGGCCCTTTAGAGCTAACGGAGGTATTATTGCATTAACACGTGAGCCATCTTTCAGCCGTGCATCTACCATTGGTTGACTTTCATCAATTCGACGCCCTAATGGCGTTACAATTCTTTCAATTGCACTTAATACGGCTTGATCATCAGTAAAAGCTATGTCAGAAAGATAAAGCTTCCCCGCTTTTTCATAAAAAATCTCATCGTGAGAGTTAACCATAATTTCAGAAACATCTGGGTCATTTACAATATTTTCTAAGGGACCTAAACCAACAGTCTCGTCTAAAACTTCTTTACATAGCTCTTCATAATCAATATTTACTGGTATTTGTAATTTAAATACTATTGACTCTATTAAGCTTTTACTTTGCTTTCTAAGTTCCTCATCGCTCATTTCAGATACATTTACTCGGCGTAAATCTATTTGTTTAATGAGCTCTCTATGTACCTCTTTTCTCAATGCATTTCGTTGCTTTATTCTAAGTCGAGTTGCATTATCATCATTTAGAACGGTTTCACTTTTGGTTTCTAGTGAAGTTTCTTGGATCGGTGAGAAGTCAGGTTCAATATTTCTTTGTACCTTAGCTTCTTCTTTTGAATGAGAAGCTTCAGTCGCATTTTTTGTTGAATCAAAACCATCACCTAATTCAACACGAATATGATAGCCACCAATTTCTATTACGTCTGTTGGTTTTAGAGGACCAGCCGATTCTATTTTGCTACCATTTAACTGAGTGCCAGTTCGGCTAGCTCTATCTTCTAAATATATTCCATCGTCATTCAAATATAACTTTGCATGTTCTTTTGAAACTTTAAAACCGTGCAAACTGACAATATGTTGCTTATCTTTACCTATCGTGCATGTTTTTTCGTTGCATTTTATACGCCCGACAGATGTACCTTTGGCTGTAGTTACTATTACATCAAACATCAACGTTCCTTAATCTAAAATATAAAAAGCTTTTAATTTATCTGCTTCTTCGATCATTTCTTTGGCACGCTGTAAGCGTTCTTGATGTAACTTACCTTCAATAGGAACTACGTGAGGTGTAACCAGTATTACAAGCTCTGTTTTATCATCAGCAAAATCTCTAGATTTAAATAATTCTCCAAGAATGGGAATAGACCCTAGTAGAGGAACTTTACTAATCGATTTCGACATTTCACTTGAAACCAATCCAGATATGACAATAGTATCTCCATCTCTTACATTCACTACAGATTCAGTTTCTCTTGTTTTAAAGCCTGGTATTCCATTCACTTGAACTGATGCATCAACAGAGCTAACCTCAGCACTAACATAAGATACAATATTGCCTTGTTCATCCGCAGTTGGCTCTATTTCTAATTTAATACCATACTCTTTAAACTCAACGCTAGGAGCGCCATCAGCAGATAGTAATGGAATAGGAACTTCACCACCCGCTAAAAAGCGCGCTTTTTCTCCACTACGCGTACTTAGTGTAGGCTGCGCTAACATACGAGCATCACCTTGTTCCGATAACAATTGTATTTGAGAACTTAAGCCAGTAACAATTCCAAAATGAGAAAAACTATTAGACCCAATAGCTGCTTCACCTATTTGACCCATAATTGAGTCTCCAACTGTAGAAGGGCTATAAACCGAAAACAAGTCATTGTTAGTCCAATTACTGACAGCACCAAATGATGGTCCTCCAGCACTAGTTCCCCATTTAACACCAATGTTTTTAAGAGTCTTCTTACCAATTTCAACGATACTGACATCCATGCGTATCATACTTTTGACTTCTATTTCTTTATTAGTTACTAGAGACGTCACATTAGGTAGGATTTTTGCTATGCTATTCGCTTTAGCAAAAACTTTCGAATCAACTGTGCCTTCTAATACAACTAGCCCCCCTACTTGGCGAACTGACAGAGAAGGGATATCTGCAATTAAAGTTTTAACACGATTAGTTAAACCCGATGTATCGAAAGAATTAACCGCTACATCTAATTTAATACTATTGTTATTAAGATCCCAAATTTGTAGTTGTGTTTCACCTGGGCCTTCTGCGATTAATAGAACACTTTCATTATCAATAACTTTAGCACTCACAATCCCTTGCTGGGCGACCGCTATCCTAGTTACATTATCTATTGGTAATAAATCAAGTGTGCCTACCTTCATCTGAATATTTGTAGATATCTCAGCAAAAACTTGAAAAGTGAAAATAAGAGTTAAAAATATAATTAGTTTGATACTACTTTTCATTTGTGTATTCCCTTACAACTTATAAATTATTGTTATTATTTTTATCTGCATAACTTGTTTTATTAATTACGATATTTCCACTTACAGTTTGTATAGATGTACCAGAACCACCAACTATAATTTCTACTTCTCTTTGTTTTTTGCTTGCAGAGAACAAAGAAGAAGAATCAATATTTTTAGCTAGCACTTGCTGCTCATCTTTTCTATTGCGTAATAAGGCCACAAACTTACCGTGTTCTTTCGCCAAGCTAACTCGCCCTGCATTTAATAAAGTAACATCTAATGTTACGGTGCTATAATTGCTAGGATCTCTATAAATCTCATTAACAAGCTCTTTATTTTCTGCGGCTGTTATTTTGCCTGTAGCTAATACATTTACCTTTTCTATAAGCAAATCTAGTTGGGGCTTACCTTTTGTTTTTTCAGATAATAGGTATAGATCAACTTTATCTCCAGCAACTAACATGCCTGAATTAGAATTGTTTTCATCTATCTGAATTGTCACAGCTCTTCTGCCATCTTTTAACATATCAGAAAACTGTGCAAAGCCTTTACCCGGTAAGTAAGACTTTAATAAAGCTTGCCCTGTTTGTAAGTTTTCTAACAACATTTGTCCTTCAACGTCTCCGAACTCTTGAGGGCTTAAATAACCTGCGGGTAAATAATCCGATGGTATTTTTCTTACTGCAACCATTGTTTTGTCAATAACAGCTCCTTTTGACAGTGGTTTAGTTACAACCACGACAGGAACTTTAATCACATCATCACGACTGTATAAAACTCTCATTTCATCTTCTTTTGATTCCATATACCTTCCTATTGACCAGGCTGCAAAAACACCTAAAATAATAGAAACGAAAAGGAGTACCCAGTTCTTGTCAAACATATTTTTAATTTTCATTATTCTTCCTTGTTACTAAGGCTTTAAAGATCATCCGGAAGTGGCGGTAAAGATTTTGCATAGCTATAGTCACTATAAGATTTTTTTAATTTATCAGACAATATTTCCATTATATTTTTTCCTTTATATTTTTCTAGCCAATTGTTGTCTGTTAACTCACTATCAGGGACTGGCAAAAGTAAAGCTAAAACTAAACCAATTGAAATAACCAAATACTCAACACTTGCTTGCCCTTTTAATTTATTATTCAACATCTACACGTACCGCAGTAATAAAAGTATTATTGGCTCTGCTGTCAAAAGTAATGCTCACATTACTTGGGCCATTACTTGCCAAAAAAGCACCTTTCTTTTTATTTTTACTAAACATTGATTTATTAATTGTCCAATTATACTTTTTAAAATACGTAGAATAAAAATCTAAATTTTTTATTACTGATAACCTGTTAGTTAAAATCATCGTACTCGACTTTTTTGAGCCATCTATTGATTTAATTTCTCTTAATAATTGTGTGCTACTTGGTTGTGGAAAATCTTTTATTTCTTTATTCAAACTACTTAGCTTTCCATCCAATTTTGAAGAAGTGGCTACAAATCCATAAGATAAGTTTTTACCAGCCGATTTAAGTTTAGCTGTATATATCACATCATCAATTACGGCATTTATAATATCCCACCCGTCATATTGTACATATGTATATTTTTTACTTTCATCTTCCCATTCATTTTTAAAAAAGTTTAAATTAAACTCAAGGTTTCTTTTACTTTTAAAGTCCCAAGCTTGCATTTTTACGCCGTCAACTATCATCCCATCAGATACAATCTGAACAGAGGAATCAACAGGAAAATTAACCTGCGCATTAACTCCAAAGCTCAATAAAAATAAGACAGTTAATAGTTTAATCAAATATTTATTCATTTATCACTCCCATCAATGTTATTTCCTTTTCTAGAAGTTGGTAGCTCTTCTATTTCGATATGACCGAATTTCAAAGAATTTGAGTTAAGCTTTTCCATAATAGGTATTTCTGAAACAGCATCACGCAATGAGTCTAAAACACCGATATTAAAGAGATTTGAAGGGACTAGAGATCTAACTCTATTTTCATTATGTGATTGACCTCCTACATTCCAACCTGAGGCTAAAATATATGAATCAGAGGTTATAGGGAATTCGAATTGATGAGGTCTTTTATTTTCACTTTCAGCATTTTCATTCTCAGGCTCTTTATCAATATCTTCATTAATAAACTCAAGAAGTTTATGGCTAGTTACTTGTGTAGAAAAGTTAGCGTGGTAAAACCCCTTTTGCTCTAGATCTAAACCGCCAATTTCGAGAACTTTGAATGCCATTGAAATAGCTGAAGCTATAGTACCTGGTACATTATTATTTTTTAGATCATTACTAAAATAATTATGAAGAGTATCGTCTTCTTCAGTCGGGTTAAAGGGTGCTAACAAAAACTCAGAATCTGTCTGGCTAGCTTGATTAAAATTAAGAAACTGAGCTGTATTACTATCATTCCATTTAGAATCAGATGGTTGTAATGAAGTAATAACACTGTCATGACCTTTAAATATTCTCCAAGGGACGTCACTCACAACCTGAGAAGTATTTTTAATAGCTAATGAAGAATCATCTCCAGACCAATTACCTGGTTTATTCTCAAGCCATACAGTTCTTTCCCAAGCTATATATCTTGACGACATATTTGCATAATGTTGTGTTTCTATAATTTTACTAAAATAAGGAACTAGCAACATCATTGGAGCAATAACAAAAGTTACAAAAACAATCATTTCTATAAGTGCTTGACCAGAGTTCTTATTCATAATTTCTCACAGTGCCATAGCTAGTGCACTAAAAAGACGTCTTTCATCTTTAGAAGTGTCGTTAAGAGTTACCTGCCAATAGGGATTATATAAATTCCCATACTCCCATTTAGAATCCGATCTCCCCCACATTCCACTATCTCTAAAATAGTATATTTTTGCTTTACTCATTACTGTAATTTTGTCCGATGAATTAACTCTTTTTTCTTCTAAATCTATATCTATAACTTTAGTATTTTCTTTATTTTCTGTACCAACTTTAAGGCTCTGAGATGTCCTAATATCACTAAAATCTTTAGAAACAACCAGAGTTACCATAGGCGCGACATTTTTACTATCCGTTGATTTAATATCGTAGAAGCTCTGCAAACCCGAGTATGCACTATTTATATCTGACTCATTTCTATAAGCCCATTTAGAAGACTTTTTGTTGATTTTACGAGATTTCCCATAATAATTTTTATTCGTGTACTTTCTAGTATCTTTGTCACTTCCAGCATGACTAGCCCCCCAACCGGTAGGAGTTTCCCCCCCGCGCCATTTACAGCCACTCCATAGTTTGCAACTAAAAATCTCCAGATGGAAACCAAGTGTATCCATTGCGCTCCAAACTTCAGCTGAACTTCCATTTTTAAAAAGTTCAGTACCACCTGTTTGCTTTGTTTTCAATTTTGTTGGGAGGCCAGCAAAAATAAGGTTAAATTCAAAAGGGAATATATCCCAGTTAAAGCTTCGATTATCAGTAAATGGATCAACAGAATTTGTTATAAGCTTAAAATGCTCATCATATCTTCCCGTTCTGTCATTTCTATCGAACTGTCCTTGAAAGTCGCTCCAATCAGAATAAATAAAATCACCAACATTTACTGCCGAAGCAAGTGACACATAAGCTGAGGGGTCATTTTTCTCTAAGATATTATA
Source organism: Pseudoalteromonas arctica A 37-1-2 (assembly GCF_000238395.3). GTDB lineage: Bacteria > Pseudomonadota > Gammaproteobacteria > Enterobacterales > Alteromonadaceae > Pseudoalteromonas > Pseudoalteromonas arctica. Next base: position 1,845,745 of record NZ_CP011025.1, on the reverse strand, counting down.
TGAAGTTTCTACAAAACCAAATGTTGTTGCAGTATTCATTATAGATTGAGAAGCAGATAAACCTGAATTTGCAAAATCAGTCAAAACTACGGCTCCAGTCATCGCTGGCTGGATGATCGCATTCATATATGCTAGTACAGAGCGAACACCTGCAGCTACTTGCCCTACAATAGGTATGGCTGCTGTAACGTCAGAAATATTTTCACCAGTCTCCTCTGCAAAGTTCCCCCAAGATGATAAACCAACATATTGAGCAACAGCTACATGATTAGCAACCATTGCACGGTTGGTGTAAGCTTTGAAATTTAAATCTCTGGCAAGCAACTGTGCACCACTTATAACAGTGGCATCAGCTGAGTTTTGTAATTTTGTTTTATTTAGGTTTTGTTGCGAGATATTAAAAAGGTACAGTAAAGACATGACTATACTAGCTAAAAACACAGTACCTATAATTAAAGATTGTCCATTTTCCTTACGCATATATAACATCCATTTTGAGTGCTAGTAACAATAAAGTTACTAGCACTCGATACTCTAATCCACTACTTCCGATCCACCACTAGAACCACCACTTTCCCCGGCAGCATTATTTGCGCCTTCGTTATAATTACCAAGATTGTAATCTTTATCGGCAGTTATAGCAGCGCTATCAGCAGCCGCTTTAGCATTTGCAATTTGTGCACTCGAGTCATTTCCCGCAACTTCAGTTGCCAGCGCGGCAACTTGATTACGCACTGTTTTCCCAAAAAAACTGTATACACCAATCGCTGATACAGCAATAAGTGCAACAATTATTATGTACTCAGTAGTACCTTGGCCTAAATGCTGTTTTTTTAACATTTTATGCTCCATAGGTATTTATTAACTGCCGCCTGAACTGCCTGAAGCGGCTTTATTACCACCTTCATCAAAATTACCTAGGTTGTAATCTTTATCAGCGTTAGTTGCAGCATCATCAGCAGATTTTTTCGCTGCTTGAATTTTAGCTGCTGAGTCTTGCCCAGAAACCTCTGAGGCAATTGCTGAAACTTGGTTTCGTATAGTTTTACCAAAAAAACTATATACACCGATTGCAGAAACAGCAATAAGAGCAACAATGATGATATATTCAGTCATTCCTTGCCCTTGTTGTTTTTTATTCATTTTCATTGTTTACTCCTTGTATATTAATCGAAATAGAATGTTAGTATCTTTTTCTTAACAAAAAAACCATCCCATAGGATGATTTTTCACTTTGATAACTGAATTAACAATGAAGTTCTATTTTTTGTATTAGTTTTCGATAAAATATTTTTTACATGCGACTTTACTGTTGCTTCAGAAATGCATTTATTTCTAGCTATTTCTTTATTACTTAGGCCTAACTTTATTTGTTCAAATATTTGTTTTTCTCTTTTAGTAAAGCCAAAAGAATTAATAAATGTTCTGCTGTTGCCTTTGTTTAAAGATTCGTTTATTTTTCTAGTTAAGGTTACACGACTAAACCACTTTCCGCCGCTGTTTATGGTTTCTATTACCTCCTGAATATCCATATTTTCAGTTGATAACCATAAGACACCAGAAGCTTTCTTGTTTAAAAGTTGATATTCAAAATCTAAATCAGCAGGTAAATCAATCAAGACTAAAACGCCCTCCAGAAGTTCACCTAAGATTTCTGCTTCACTCGATTTTATTATTTTGTATTCTATCCCCGAATTTTCAAGTCTATCAGTTATACCTTCTGTGCTTTTAACTGCTAACATTTGCTTTATTCCCTTAGCCCCTATACATCAGTCAGTGACTTTAATAAAATGTACCTCAAGTTGCAACTAGTTTTATATAATGTTAATTTAAACAAAAAATATGGATGTTACTCATGAAAAAAAAATACATTTTACCTATACTTTTTACCTCCTCCCTCAATACTCTGTACTGTAATGCTTCGATGGGGCTAATCGAAGATAACAATAGATCGACTATTGAATCTGATTTCGATAATCAAGAAAGCTTTATTGTAGATAATAGAGCAATGATAGCTTCATCCTCTAATTTTAAGAACTTTGAATTCAATAAATATACGAATGCATCTGATAAATTTGTAAAGGTTTATAAATACCTAATGTCACAAGATTATATCTTGGTAAAGGAATGTTCATTTTTAGAGTGTGGGAACTCGATTAAGTTAGCAAACGATATAAATTCAATAAATTTCATTAGTGATAAAAGTAAGCAGAGAGTTGCTATATTTAAGAAAGGAAATGACTTTCAGCTCATACATTTATCTTCATATGAAGATAATTCATTTTTGTTTGTAAGAAAAATGAATGATGCTAAAGAAGATATAGCTTTAAATAAATATGATAATCAATTTAAAAATGTCTACTTTAATTTGAATTCACATAAAATTGAAAAGTCTTACTACAAGAATTTAAAGTCTATTATTAATAATAGTAGCGATGAAACAAATATTTTTATAACAGGTCATACTGATAATTCAGGAAATTATGATCTTAATATGCAACTTTCATTAAAAAGAGCCAAAGCAGTAGCTGATTATCTTATAAATAATGGAATTAATAGATCAAACATTAAAATTGAGGCGATGGGTAGCTTATTACCAATAACATCTGATGACTCTAAAAATAGAAGAGTAGAAATAAGCTCATATTAATAATTTTAATGCACTAAAAATAATTTAGTGCATTAAGCTCTATCTAAATAACACCTCTTCTTTATTAAACCACTTCACGCAAAAAAGAATCGATATAATTGCAATGATACTTGTAGATCCTATAATCAAGTAAACATGATTATACTCAACAGTTCCTTTTAGCAACTCTCTAATAGCTAATGATATGTTCACTATTGGTATAAGTGACGTTTTAACGTTTAGTTCCATATTAGGCATCATTGAAATTGCGAGGGGGAAAAATGTAAGCATTGAAAGAGGCCCCATATAATTTTGAGCTTCTTTAAAAGTTTTTGCATAAATTGAAATCGCTAAAACTAAACTAGAAAATATACAAGCTAATGGTATTAATAAAAGTAATATTAATATCAAATCAACGGTGCCAATTAACTCTATTGCATCTGTTATAAAAGATATAGAAATAAATTGTTTTGCTATATACATCCAACTTCCCAAACTTAATACTGTGATTAGGGATGTTGCTAACGAAGCAGTTAATATAGTTATAAATTTACCCATAACTAATTGAGTTCTAGTTATGGGTGTAAGTAGTAGTGTCTCTAAAGTCCCTCTTTCCTTTTCTCCTGCACCTAAATCAATTGCGGGATAACTTGCACCTGTAAGAACAATAGGTATCAACAAATATGGTAATAACACTCCTATTTTCTCACCGAAACTTTCTCTTGCATTTGATGAGTCAATTAACTCTAGTTCTATTGGTGATAATACAAAATCTTGCTCTTGATGTTTAGTAATCCCTAATTCTTTTAAATTTTTATATTGGATTAATACTTTGTAGTCAGAAAATATTTTATTGATTTTCTCTGTTATATAATTAACTCTGCTTGAATTATTAAAAACAACTTCAATTTTAATTATACTTTTAGTTTTCCCATCAATTATTGGCTTACTTTCTATATAAATACCTAAATCAATCAACTCATTTTTAACAGCTTTTTCTAACTCTTCTTTGGTATTTGTTTTTATATCCTTATTTAAATTAAAGTTTTTGTGATAAAAGACTGACTCGCTAAATCCTGTAGCATACTCCTCACCAATGATTGAATAACTATGAACTTCTTGCTCTGCACTTAAATGTGCTTGAGCCATAAAATAACCTAAAACCCCAAATATCACAGGAAATATAAAGACCGGTAGCGCTACAACAAACAGTAGCGTTTTTTTATCGCGAAGGAGTTCTCTTAATTCCTTTTTAAATACTTCAAACATCATGTTTCTCCGTTAATATATTCATAAACGCTTGATTAAGCTCATCACTATTACCTGCTTGTTTAAATTCATCTACTGTTCCATCAAAGCAGCTAATACCTTCGTTAATTACAGCGACTCGGTCACATAAAAGTGCAACTTCATCTAAATGATGGGTCGAAAAAATAACAGGTGTACCTTGCGCCTTTAAACCCTTAATAAATTGAATAACGGTTTGCGTGGTCATTATATCGAGACCCGTTGTTGGCTCATCAAGCACAACAACTGCTGGGCGATGCACAACAGCACGCGCTATATTTGCTTTTTGCTTCATACCTGTTGATAGGTTTTCTGCGCGTTTATCTACAAACTTATGCATATCAAGCAATGTAAATAGCTCATCACAACGCGATGCAATATCGCTTTTGCTCATACCGTGGAGCTTTGCAAAATACTCTATGTTTTCTTTTACAGTTAAGCGGCCATACAAACCGGTAGAGCCCGATAAAAAACCGATAGACTTACGTCCCAGTAGCGGTTTTTTTACAATGTCGTTTCCGGCAATTGTTATTGAGCCTTCATCGGGCTTTAACGCGGTTGAAATCATTCTAAGTGTAGTCGTTTTACCCGCACCATTTGGGCCTAGCAACCCAAGTACTTCACCTTTTGCGCAGCTAAAACTCACATCTCGTACTGAGTGAAAGTAATCTTTATCTTCACGAGGGTCGATGTCGTCTATTTTATTTTTTTTGTGATCTTTAGTTAGCTTAAATTTCTTTTTAAGCCCAGCAACTTCTATCATGTTCGCATCCTTCGTTTCGCTCTAAAATAATCTGTATTGTTGTAAAATGAGTCGTCTTTGTTTTCGTCATGCCAGCCAGGCACACCTAGTAAAGGCAGTGGTGAAAGCTTTTTGTTATCGGCCAAGCAGTTATCTGTATTAATCATCTCATAAAGGGCTTGGTCAAGGTACTGGTATTGAGTTACTAAATCTTTACAAAATATTTCATTAGGTACACAAACAAATAACGCTTTACCCGTTAAACCTATATAAGGCTTTGTTAGCATTTCATAATTAGCATGACCAAACATAAAAGGTTTTATTGTTTTACCCCACTCATGTTTGTGTTCAACAAATGCAGTTTTCCATTGGTGATCGCAAAGCCACTGCTGCCATTTACTTTCACTTATAGCTAATACAACGCCACATTCATCAAAAAGCGTTAGTGCATTACGATGTTTAGTACGCTGTTGCAGTCCATGCTCAGCTATATCTTGCACATGTCTATGGTTTATTAACGCTTTGGTTTTTGGAAATAAACACCATATAAACCCACCAAATAAGTCATGCCAATTTTCACTGCGTGTAGGCACAACACCCGTTTCAAAAATTACTTGCTCGTAATACCGATCGCCAAAGTCTACCTTTGCATCATCTTCAAAAGTAATAGGAATATTATTCTCATTTATAGCGGTTAAAAATGGAGAAAACCACTGCGGCGCCGGCCAATCTGTTAGTTCGTTAACTTTAAATAGCTCACGTAAATGCGCAAATGCACCTGTTTCTAAACTACTGACTTGCCACTGCTCGGGGGGAGTAAAACGCTTCATTTAAACCTTTAACAATTTATGCCTATAATTTACGAGAAGTTTACCGCAAAAACTGGTTCTGCTTAATAGAAGTTAATATACTAATCACAACTTAAAACAAAAAAGAGCTGACATGAAACATTATTTCTCTCTCACACTCCTCGCTACGGCTGTTTTAGCTGGTTGCGCAACAACAAGTATTACCCCTACTGATGTAACAAATGGATATAACAGTATTCAAGCTGATGAACTGGCTAAACATGTGAAAGTACTCGCATCAGACGAATTTGGTGGTCGTGCTCCTTCATCACCAGGCGAAAAGCTAACGCTTGATTATTTAACTGCGCAGTTTAAAGCTTTAGGTTTAAAACCAGGTAATGGCGACAGTTACTTACAAGAAGTGCCATTAGTTTCTTTAGAAGCAGATTCGAACATGGTGCTTAGTATTGGCGGTAAAGACTACCAATACAAAAAAGACATGGTTATGGGTAGCAGCCGCATAAGCGCACAAGAAGCCATAGAAAATTCTGAACTTGTATTTGTGGGCTACGGCGTTAATGCACCTGAATACAATTGGAATGATTACGAAGGCTTAGACGTTAAGGGCAAAACGGTTGTAATGCTGGTTAACGATCCGGGTTTTGCAACAAAAGACCCTGCTTTATTTACTGGCGACGCGATGACCTATTATGGGCGTTGGACATACAAATACGAAGAAGCAAGTCGACAAGGTGCAGCTGGCGCAATTATTATTCATGAAACAGCACCTGCATCTTACCCGTGGTCAGTAGTTGAAAACTCGTGGAGCGGCGAGCAATTTGGTTTTCAAAAAGAAAACAACAACATGGACCGCGTAGCTGTTGAAGGCTGGGTTACAACTGACGTAGCAAAAGAGCTTTTTACTAAAGCAGGTTTAGATTTTGATACCGTTAAAACGAATGCTGCTAAAGGTGCTTACCATGTTGATATGGGCGATTTAACTGCTTCTGTTAGTATTAAAAACACGATTAAAAAATCGGTGTCGTATAACTTTATCGCTACGTTACCAGGAAGCGAGCAACCAGATGAGCATGTTATTTACTCGGCTCATTGGGATCACTTAGGTACAGACAAAACACGTAAAGGTGATCAAATTTATAACGGTGCTCACGACAATGCAACGGGTACCGCTGGGCTAATTGAAGTAGCTGAAGCCTTTACTAAATTACCAAAGCACTCTAGCCGCTCAATGACATTTTTAGCGGTAACTGCTGAAGAGCAAGGCTTATTAGGTTCTAAATACTATGCGGCAAATCCAGTGATTGCAGCGAATAAAACAGTCGCTAACATAAACATGGATAGCTTAAATTTATTAGGCAAAGTAAAAGACATGAATGTGGTTGGTATTGGTAAATCACAAATGGATGAGTTTTTAGAAACTGCGGCTAAAGAGCAAGGCAGAACAATATCAGGTGATCCTAAACCATCATCGGGTGGCTATTACCGCTCTGATCACTTTGCATTTGCAAACATGGGCATTCCGGCCATGTACGCAGGTGGCGGCACAGTGGCTGCTGATGAAGAAACGGCTAATTACCGTAAACGTATGAGCTTAGTACTTCGCGGTTGTTATCATCAACCATGTGACCGTTACCGTGATGAATGGGATTTATCGGGTGCTGTTCAAGACTTACAATTATTTTATAAGGTAGGTTTTGATATTTCTGAAACAGAACAGTGGCCAACGTGGAATACAAACTCTGAATTTCAGCGTAAGTAGCCCAATTTAATCACAGCCTTTAATTCAAATTTAAACTAACTTAGATTTGGCTATCGAAAAACTCAAACAGAGTAATCGATTTAAATAGATGCAAATGATATTGATTATCATTTAATTAAAATGTACAGTGTGACCTAGTTAATTTATTAGGTCGCATTGTATGATTTCACTCCCTCACATTGGTTTTATTACTCCTGCCTCAAAACGATTTTTGAGCCAAAATAAACGCTTACTGCTGCCTTTATTTATTTTAACTTGCCTTGCAATACCGCAATTACGCGAAATAACAATGACCGCACTGAGTGATGCATTTTTTCAAGTGAGTGTGTTTGTTGCCGCAACTCTTCTAATTTATTACTACGCTATAGAACACTTACCTCAATTAGAGCTTAGTTATTTAAGTGCCAAGTCCCCTATTTTAGAAATTAGCTTTGCAGCGGTTTTAGGTGCATTACCTGGCTGTGGTGGGGCTATTATTGTGGTTACTCAATTTACAAAAGGCCAAGCAAGCTTTGGTGCTATTGTCGCAGTTTTAACCGCAACAATGGGCGATGCTGCATTTTTATTACTTGCTACCCGCCCTACTGAAGGCTTGTTAATTATGGGGATAGGGTTAGTTGTGGGTACATTCAGTGGTTTACTGGTTAATACAATACACAAAAAAGACTTTTTACGCCCAACAGCGCAAGAACAAAAGCACCAAATTAAAATACTCTCAACTAACATTATTAAAATCAGTAGACCGGTTTGGATGGTAGCAATTATCCCAAGCCTTATAATTGCCTTTTTGATTGCCTTTAATGTTGATTTTTCACAGTTTGGTTCAAGCACAAGTACTGTAATTACACTATTTGGTGCATTAATGGCTTTATTTATTGTTAGTATTTGGGCACTTTCGTCAAGAGGTGAAAGCTATCAAGAAGTAACGTCAGAAGACGATGCATGTAACCCTCCTTCTAAAATAATAAAAGTATTACAAGATACCCATTTTGTTACGGCATGGGTTGTAGCCTCTTTTATGCTATTTGAGATTTTGGTTAACATTGCCGGACTTGATTTAAAAACGTGGTTTGTACATTACGCCTATTTAGCCCCATTAATTGCAGTGCTTATTGGATTTTTACCCGGCTGTGGCCCGCAAATAATTGTTACAACGCTTTATATTCAAGGCATTATTCCCTTTAGTGCTTTAGCAGGAAACGCAATTTCTAACGATGGTGATGCGTTATTCCCAGCAATAGCAATGGCGCCCAAAGCTGCAGTTATAGCTACACTTTATACGTCTATTCCCGCATTAATAGTTGGTTATGGATTGTATTTTTTTGCTGAAATTTAAAAAATGAGATTTAAAAACGCAAAAAAGCTCAGCAATTGCTGAGCTTTTAACATGTTAAGTTATTCTTACTTATACAGTAGTTGGTTCTGCTGCTAATTCTTTTGGATTTGGACCAAAATCGTTCTCGCCTTCGTGCGAATCTTGCGCAAGAAAAACAATTAAAACAATCCAACCGATGATTGGTACTAACCAAAGTAACTGCCACCAGCCTGAACGGCCTGTGTCATGAAGACGACGTGCACCCGCACTTAAGCCAGGAATTAATAGCGCTAAGCTATAAATAGAGCCAATGAACATTGTACCTAGTACACCATCAATCGCATTACAAACTACTGAAAAAATGAAGTTAAATAATATAAACATCCAATATGCTTTACGACGATTACGGCCTGAAAAATCTGCGTAGCTACGCAACGCGTTCATATAATGTTCCATGAAATTTCCTTAGTGTTATTTTTTATATTCCCTAACGGGGTTAATCTAATTACTTTTTAGTAACATTTGTATCTTAATTAAAAACAGCTCAAATTAAAACAAAAAACCAGCTAAAAGCTGGTTTTTATTACATATTAACAATTTAGCTATTAACTCATAGCCATCATCATTGCTGATGGATTTTCTAAGTACGATTTCCATAAATTATTAAAACGAGCAATAGTGCCCCCATCAATAACACGATGATCCCCAGACCAACTCACTTGCATAATAGCTTTACTCACAACCTGCCCACTTTCGTCAAAACGCGGTAAATACTGTAATTTACCAAGCGCAACAATAGCCACTTCTGGTTTATTAATTATAGGGGACGCGATAGTGCCGCCAATAGCACCAATGTTAGAGATGCTAATTGTCCCACCTTTTAAATCATCGGGTGCAACACGGCCTTCTCGCGCTGAATGAGTTAAGCGGGTTAAATCATTTGCCACATCAACAATGCTCTTACTCTGGCACGATTTAATATTAGGCACTAACAAGCCAATTTTAGAATCAACCGCTATACCGATATTATGATCGTTATAATAGGTAAGCTCTGAGCATTCATCGTTCACTTTAGAATTAAGTACAGGGTACTCTTTCATTGCTAGCGAGAGTGCTTTTACAAAAAATGGCATCATGGTGAGCTTAACGCCTTGTGCTTTGTACTGCTCTTTTAAAGCGCTACGCAAAGCTATAAGCTGTGTTAAGTCTATTTCATCACTAAACGTAAAGTGCGGAATAGTTGAAACCGAAGCTACCATTTGCTTGGCCATGGCCGCTTTAATGCCTTTAATTTGCTCTACTCGTACGCCACCGCTTTGATTCTGTGTTTGGTTTTGTACTGCACTTTGAGAAGCATCGCTATTAAGCGGTGAAGTATCAATAGTATTTGGCACTTCGCCTTTTACAAACTCTTCAATATCTTGCTTGTAAATACGTCCATTTTTACCACTACCTGGTACACAGGTTAAATCAACATCTAGTTCACGTGCTTTACGACGAACCGCAGGTGATGCAACCGCTTTTTGATTGATAACTTTAGCAGCTTGCTGCGTTTTAACAGGGGCAACTTTTTCAGCGACGGCATTAGTTTGAGCCTTTACGACCGCTTGGTTTATATCAACATTTGGTTTTGCTGCACTGCCTGCAATTGTCATTTGAAACAACGGGCTATGTACTTTTGCTATTTCGCCTTTTTGGTAATATAGTTTTTTTACTGTGCCTGTATATTTTGCCGGAATTTGTACTAATGCTTTGTCGGTCATTACGTCACAAACCGCTTGGTCTTCTTCTATTTCGTCGCCTTCAGCAACTAACCAATCAACAATCTCACACTCAACAATACCTTCACCAATATCCGGTAATATAAAGTCCTCAACCACATCAGCTGCATCATTAGTTTTATTTTCAGCTTGTACTGGCTCTTGTACTACTTCATTGCTAATGCTTTCACCTGCTACATCCATAGCGAATAAAGGGGCATGTACTTTAGCAATCTCACCTTTTAGATAATATAGCTTTGAAATAACGCCATCATGCACTGCCGGAATTTGTACTAATGCTTTGTCTGTCATAACATCGCAAATTGGTTGATCTTCAGATACGGTATCGCCTTCTTGTACTAGCCATTCAACTACTTCGCATTCAACAATGCCTTCACCAATATCGGGTAATATAAAATCTTTAGCCATGGTAACCCCTAAAAATCCATTGATTGTTTAATTGCAGCCAACACTTTTAGTGCATCCGGTACGTATTCTTTTTCAAGTGCCAGCGGGTATGGCGTATCTAGACCACATACACGTAAAATTGGCGACTCTAAATGCAAGAAACACTCTTGTTGTATTGTCGCGGCTATCTCTGCACCAAAGCCATTGGTTATAGGCGCTTCATGACTCACGATTAAACGGCCGGTTTTAATAACCGATTTAGCAATCGTTTCAACATCCCATGGTAAAATACTACGAAGATCAATAACTTCACAGCTTATACCTTGCTCACTTGCTTGCTTTGCTACATCTTCAATAATCTCCATTTGAGCACCCCACGCTAAAAGCGTAATATCAGCCCCCTCTTGCACTACTTCAGCCGTGCCTAATTCAATACTATAATCTTCTTCTGGCACTTCGCCAATTGATGCACGATATAAACGCTTAGGCTCAAAAAATATGACCGGGTTATCGTCTTTAATTGATGCACGTAATAAACCTTTAGCTTGATAAGGGTTACGCGGTACAACTACTTTCAAACCCGGTGTGTGCGCAAAATAGGCTTCGGGTGATTGTGAATGGTATAAACCACCAGCAATACCGCCACCATAAGGTGTACGAATAGTTAAGTTACCCACATTAAATTCATTACCACTGCGATAACGAAATTTAGCGGCTTCATTTACTATTTGATCAAACGCTGGGAAAATATAATCCGCAAATTGAATTTCTGCCAATGCAGGCGCACCAAAAGCTGCTAAACCATTAGCAAAACCTAAAATACCTTGCTCGGTTAAAGGCGTATTAAAAACACGATGTTTACCGTACTTCTCTTGCAAGCCCGATGTTGCTCTAAATACACCACCGAAGTAACCAACATCTTCACCAAAAATACAGGCTTGAGGGTGTTCATTCATCGTAATATCGAGAGCAGAGTTAATTGCGTGGAGCATGTTCATTTTAGCCATTACTTAATTCTCCCTGCGGTTACTGGGTAAGCATCTGGATGCTGTTTTATATGTTCTTTTAGTTGCTCGTACTGGCGTTGCAATAGTGGAATTGGTGTATCGTAAACGTCAGATACCAGTTCTTCTAAAGCGGGCTTTGCAACAACTTCAGCACGTTTAAGCGCTGCTAAAATTTCTTCACGAATCGACTCTTTTGCTTTTATATCGTCTTCTTCGTTTAACCAGTCTTGCTTGACCAGCCATTTTCTAAATTTATCAATAGGACACGTTTGATGATTCGCTTCTTCATCTTTAGAGCGATAACCACTTGGATCGTCTGACGTAGAGTGCGCACCCAAACGATAAGCAATCGATTCAATAAGTACAGGTTCACCTTGTGTTGAGGCTATTTCGCGTGCTTTTTTAGTCGCCGCATACACAGCAAGTGCATCTGTGCCATCAACACGAATTGTTTTAATGCCATAACCCACACCACGCGACGCAATACCATCGCCTTTAAATTGCTCATCAGCAGGGGTTGATATTGCATAGCCGTTATTACGTGCAAAAAATATAACCGGCGCTCTGTGAACAGCGGCCATATTTAAACCGGCATGAAAGTCACCTTCAGATGCAGCACCTTCACCAAAGTAACAAATAGTCACATTATCAATTGTGCTGGCAAGCTCGCCTGTTTTAGCGTCGATGTGCTTTATTTTTTGGCCATATGCATAACCCGTTGCTTGTGGTATTTGCGTACCCAATGGCGATGAAATCGTCATGTAGTTTAGCGCTTTAGAACCATAGTGAATTGGCATTTGACGACCTTTGCCTAAATCCAATTCATTTGAAAACATTTGGTTCATAAATTGATCAAGCGTAAAGCCACGATAATGCAGGGCTGCCTGTTCACGATATTGAGCCATGATCATATCGTCTTGATCAAGTGCAGCAGCAGAGGCTGTAACTGCGGCTTCTTCGCCTAGGCATTGCATATAAAAACTAACACGGCCTTGGCGCTGCGCGCCTTGCATACGTTCATCTAACAAACGTATAAAACGCATTGTTTCATATAACTTAATAGCGGTATGTTTTGAAATGTCAGGTGCGGTTGCACTAGGATGAATGTCGCCGTCCTCAGTTAAAATACTAAGGGTTGGAATATTAAGTGCTTGACCATCAATAAATTCAAGCTCGTGGTTAATATTCAGCGATACGTTATTTGGATTACTCATAACCTACCTTCTTTTGTTATCGGTAAAACAGTGCCCCTTTAAATTATTATTGTGGGTGATTGTTGCTGGTTAAACTTTGCAACATCTGCACTATCTTTAATTAAAGCTGCCAACACTTTACGTTAACGTAAAGTGTTATTCAACAGATCTGGGACGAAACAAAAGCAAATACTGGTTAAATAAGTGGCAAGTTAACGATACGGTTACTTTACTTCATAGTAAACATATAGTTAACTTTAAGTTACTAGTGGTCTGATGAGTTAAATTAGACGAAATTGCTATCAATATCCATTGGAATAACAGTAAGGAGTGCTCTTTGCCCTAATGCTACGCTCGCATTTGGAAAAATAATAGCCTCTCCTTCAACGTCAGCGTAAATCGCTGTATCACCGTCGGTTGCAAGTAGTTCACCTTTCGCAAAGCCAGTAAAGTTCTCGGCATCGTCAGAAAAAGGAAAACTAAAATCGTTCTGCGTTCTATTAATTGTGCGATGGACAGCAAACAATTCAAAATCGTTTGCATTAAATTCAGGATATTTAACTTCATTTTGACTAATTAATGCAGTTAAGGTTTGCTTTGTTTTTTCAAAGCGAGCCATATCGTTTTGACCAAATGGCTTAACTTGACCCAGCTCTACCGTAAAAGAATCAGCACCGTGTATAAATGACGAATAATAGCTAAATGTTGTTGCAGGAGATTTCATCATAAGCACGGTATTTACACCACAACTCAATAAAAATTGTAGCTGCGACTTTTTCCATGGCTTACCATGTAAAAATGGATACACAGCAAATTTTTCGTTTTTAGAGCCTCTAATTGCAGTGTGCAAGTCGTAATGACATCGCGTACTGCCTTGCTCGCCACGTGTATAAAAATCGCTTACGTACTGCTCAAGCTTTGCAGCGCGGTTTCGCTCATTATTCATTGGTACACCTTCAACTGTATGGTGACCATTAAATAATCTATTTAAGTTTTCTTCTACAAAACGCAGGCCAATATTAATTGATTGTGGATTACCGTAAATAAACAAAGCGCGCTGCTTAAGTATCAGCTCGCCTTTTATAATTTGTTTAATAAGTGCATCACAGATTTCAATTGGCGCAGTTTCGTTACCGTGTACAGCGCTTGAATAAACTACATCTTTTGACGTTATAACAGCAGGTTGAAACTCAATGACTCCGGTATCGTGTATATTTACACGAGTCCCATTATCTAAAACAAACTCACCTGCATCTAAATGCCATTCGTTGTCACGACTAAGCGTTAAAAAGTCGCCAGTTTGTTTTAATTCATTTAAGTAAGATGGATTGGCTGACATATAATAAGCCCTTTAAAAATAATGTGAGAGTAGACTCTTATGCATATATTTTTATAAATACACAAGGTATAGAAACGAAAACGGCTGAATAAATCAGCCGTTTTAAAATTATTAGATTAAGTTAGCTTATAACTGAATCTACAAGCTTTTTAGCTTCTTTTTCAAGTAACGCTAAATGCTCTTCACCTTTAAATGATTCAAGGTATATTTTATAAATATCTTCAGTACCTGATGGACGCGCTGCAAACCAGCCATTCTCAGTGACCACTTTTAAACCACCAATGGCGGCATCGTTACCGGGTGCATGAGTCAATTTTTGCAAAATAGGCTCGCCAGCAAGTGTATCTGCTTTAACATCAGAAGCACTCAATGCTTTTAAACGTGATTTTTGACCGCTTGTGGCTGGTGCATCTAGGCGTTTATAAATTGGAGAACCAAACTCTTGTTCTAATTCTTTATAAAGCGTTGATGGCGTTTTACCTGTCACAGCAAGTATTTCTGCAGCGAGTAGACCCATAATGAAGCCGTCTTTATCTGTACACCATACAGAGCCATCAAAACGTAAGAATGCAGCACCTGCGCTTTCTTCGCCACCAAAGGCAAGCTTGCCTTTGCTTAAGCCTTCAACAAACCATTTAAAGCCTACTGGTACTTCTTTAACTTTACGGTTGTTACGAGCAGCTACTTTGTCGATCATAGAGCTAGAAACCAATGTTTTACCAATTTCTACGGTTTCATTCCAATCACGGTGTTTAAGTAAGTAATCGATTGCCACTGCTAAAAAGTGGTTTGGATTCATTAAACCATCTGGCGTTACAATACCGTGACGATCGTAGTCAGGGTCGTTACCAATAGACACATCAAAATCATCTTTTAGTGCAATAAGATTTGCCATTGAATAAGGTGATGAACAATCCATACGAATTTTGCCGTCTTTATCAAGTGGCATAAAAGCAAAACGTGGATCAACAACATCATTTACTACGGTTAAATCTAAATTATATTTTTTTGCAATGACTGGCCAAAAGTTGATGCCTGAACCACCTAGTGGATCGATACCAATTTTAATACCTGCATCGCTAATTGCTTTTAAATTAACGATATTTGCTAAGTCATCAATATAAGGAGTCATTAAATCTTCGTAGCGGATAAAGCCAGAACGCGATGCTTTAGCGAATGGGAATAACTCAACTTCAACTAAATCTTCTAGTAAAAGTTGATTAGCTCTGTCTTCAATCCATTTAGTGACGTCGGTATCTGCTGGTCCGCCATTAGGTGGGTTGTATTTAAAGCCACCATCTTCAGGAGGGTTATGCGAAGGCGTAACAACAATCCCGTCTGCTAATTCATTTGGGTGTAGCTTATTGTGGCTAACTATGGAATGGCTGATAACTGGCGTTGGTGTAAAATCACCGTCTTCTTGCGTTATCACTTGCACTTCGTTAGCAACTAATACTTCAATAGCCGAGTTAAATGCGGCTTCACTCAATGCGTGTGTGTCTTTGCCTAAAAATAACGGACCAAATATGTCATTTTGTTTTCTGTAATCACAAATAGCCTGAGTAATCGCTAAAATGTGTGATTCGTTAAATTTAACATCGTAAGAACAACCACGGTGGCCTGAGGTACCAAAGGCAACACAATGCTCTGGATTTTGTTCAAGATCAGGTTCATTTAAGTAATACGCAGATACTAATTTAGGTACGTTAACCAGTGCCGATTGTGGAGCAGTTTTGCCTGCGCCTGAGTGAATAGCCATTATATTTCCTTACAGGTAATCGCGAATTTTTTCAGCTTGCTCTGCACTATATCCAAGGCAAAGAGCCACTTCATGAAGCATCATTTTTTTACGCGTTGTATTAGAATTAGTCATAACCCAATATTCACTATCGGTTATGTTTTTAGGATTCATACTACTACCGCTATTTACTAAAGCTTCTTTACTAGTAGCAAAGTAAACACGGTCACGCCCTTTTATGTCTAATACCGCAGAAAAATCAGTTTTATGTGTGCGGTAAAATGCACTTAAAATAAACAAAAAGCGTCCAACAACACCTTTTTGCATTGCCAGCTCTTCTTTATTTAATACATTAAAAACATTATCGCTTTTTTGCTTCACGGGTGCGTGAGCTACAGGCGTTTGTTTTTTTGAAGTCTCAGCAGCAGATGGCTCTGAGCTTTTTAATGTGGCGGTAGACGTAGTCGCAGTTTGATTATTTTGAGTTAGTTCTACGTTTGCGGTTTGAATTTCGCCGCCGCTCAGATTTAATAAACGACGTAAAATAGTGGATGCACTTTCACCAATACTTTGCGTATTGCTAGCAATATATTGATATAACTCGTCGTCTATGTCGATTTGTTTCATGTTCTTCCTGTCATTACGGGTCACATTTTTTTCTCCCGTGTGATTATACCCAAACCAATCAGAAATGCGAGTTACAACAAGCACTCCCGTAAACATATTAATATTTACCTCATTGTTGTTGATTTAACAAACAAAAGCCCAATTTAATAAATAGTCGCTGTATTTTTTGCTTTTTAGAGCAATGCTCGGCAAACTATGGCGAAATTTTCAGGAGGCGGGTATGCAGTTAAATTACAAGCAACAAGGGCAAGGTCCTAATGTTATTTTGATACATGGGCTTTTTGGATCATTAGAAAACCTAAATGTAATAGCAAAACCATTAAGTGAACACTTTACTGTTATTAACGTCGATTTACGTAACCACGGGCTTTCTCCGCATAGCAACGAAATGAACTACCCAGCAATGGCACAAGATATTGTTGAGTTATTAGCACATTTGAACATAGATAAAGCACATTTAGTTGGGCATTCTATGGGTGGTAAAGTGGCAATGGAATTAGCGCTTACACATCCTGAACTTGTAAATAAGCTTGTTGTACTTGATATAGCACCTGTTAGTTACCCTGCTCGGCACACAAAAATATTACAGGCATTAAAAGCGGTTTCAGCACAATCAATAGACGATAGAAAACAAGCTGATGCAATTATGCAGCCTTATATAGAAGAACTGGGAGTTCGACAGTTTCTACTTAAAAGCCTCGCTAAAAATGAGGAAGGTCATTTTGCATGGCGATTTAACTTAGATGTGCTTGACGAAAAATATTCTACAATCACATCCAATGTTAATGAAAACAATTCTTGCTTATGCGATACTCTTTTCATTAAAGGTAATGATTCTGACTATATTTTGCCCGAGCATCGTACTGCAATTAAAGCTCGCTTTAAAAATACCAAGGCTAAAATAATTCATGGCGCAGGCCATTGGCTTCATGCTCAAAAGCCACTTGCTGTAAATAAAGCGATAAACGACTTTTTAACTGCGGTTTAAAGCAATTTTAATCGCGTGTTTTTGATTTTGCGCACTAAATATATGAATAATTATATGCTATAGTACGCGCCGTTTAATTTAAAGGTTATACGTTGATGGTCAGTCAGTTAATTAACGAATTTGATACCCTAGGGTTGTATTTTGGCTTAGCCGGTATTTTCATATTCATCGGCATGGCAATTAAAGACGTACTAAAAAGTGGCAATGTGCCTAAGTTCGGACAATACATTGTCTGGGGCGTGCTCTTTTTAGGTTGTTCAGGCTTTATTGCTAAAGGTCTTATTCAAGTATTTTGGCAAGGCGCAGGTGTAGGTTAAGCATGGCGAAGTCAGAAACAGATAGAACTACACTCGATTTATTTGAATACGAAAAACGCCCAGGCAGACCTAAAACCAATCCCCTTTCACGGGATATGCAGTTAAAGGTAAATAAACGTAATCAAATAAAAAGAGATAAAGCACGTGGCTTAAAGCGTGTTGAATTTAAAGTTTCATCGCAGTTATATCAAGCATTGAGTGATATGGCAGATGCACAAAATATTAGCCGCAGTGCGCTGATTGAAACGATTTTACAAGAAAGATTGGCTATTGATACATAAAAGGTTTTAAATCCATGGCAAGTGTAGGCATTTTTTTCGGAAGTGACACAGGTAACACAGAACACGTAGCAAAAATGATCCAAAAAGAATTGGGTAAAAAGCTAGTGGCTGTTCATGATATTGCAAAAAGCTCTAAAGAAGAGATTGCTGAATTTGATTTAATCTTATTCGGTATCCCTACTTGGTACTACGGCGAAGCACAATGTGACTGGGATGACTTTTTTCCAGAACTTGAAGAAGTAGACTTTGAAGGTAAACTTGTTGCTATTTTTGGTTGTGGAGACCAAGAAGATTACGCTGAGTACTTTTTAGATGCGATGGGCATGATCAACGATATCGTTACTGAACGTGGCGCTATTGTTGTTGGTCATTGGCCGAGCGAAAGCTATGACTTTGAAGCATCTAAAGGCATGGCTGATGATAAGCATTTTGTAGGTTTGGGTATCGACGAAGACCGTCAACCAGAGCTTACTGAACAACGTGTCAAAGCATGGTCTGCTCAAGTATATGAAGAAATGTGTTTAAGTGAATTAGCTGACTAATTTACTGCATATATCGCTAGCTGTTTAAATAATTATCAAACAGTTAGCGTTTTAAGCTTTAGTGGCAATATAAATCAATTGTTCTTTGCACTTAACGCTTAGGCACGTTATCCTGTTTGTTGCTAATGTGTCGTGTACATCTTTGCAAGATGTCTAGTATAACCAAATAAAATTGAGACAGATTTAATGACTGATCATAACTTGGAACTTAAAAAAGCCGGTTTAAAAGTAACTTTACCGCGTATTAAAATATTAGAGATTTTACAATCTCCAGATAACCAACACATCAGTGCTGAAGATGTTTACAAAATTCTTTTGGATCTAGGTGAAGAAATTGGTCTTGCAACTGTATACCGCGTACTTAACCAATTTGATGATGCGGGTATTGTAAGCCGTCATCACTTTGAAGGTGGCAAATCAGTATTTGAACTTTCAGGAAGCACACACCACGATCATTTAGTATGTTTGAAGTGTGGCAAAGTTGTAGAGTTTGAAGATGAGATGATTGAACGTCGTCAACTTGAAATTTCTGAAGAAAATGGTATTACACTTACAAACCATTCTTTATATTTATACGGTGAGTGTAACGATAAAGCAGCGTGTAAAGAATTTAGCGACGCTAACAGCTAATACCGCTTTTAAAAAGCAATAAAAAACCTGCTAAGTGCAGGTTTTTTTGTGTCTAAAATACGCTTGTAATGAATATACCCAGTAAATACTGGGGATATTAAACCTGAACTCTGGTTAAGAGATTTACCAACGTATTGAATCATGGTGATATTTAAATTTATTTTCTCTAGCCAGAGATTTTAAGTCAAAACAAGGCGAATTCACGCGTCAATAGCTGGCCTATTGCAAGTAAATTCAACGCAGTTAGCGCTGAAAATAGCTGCTCGAGATAGATTTATTATCCAGAGTTCAGGTTTTTTAGATATTACTTATTGAGTCTTAGACCAAGAATCACGAAGACCCACTGTTTGGTTAAATACAACGTTCTCTGATTTAGAATCACGAGAGAAATAACCTGTACGCTCAAACTGAAAGCCCTGCTCTGCTTGTGAATTAGCAAGCGATGGCTCTAATTTAGCGTTTGATAAAACAACCAGTGACTCAGGATTTAATGTTGTTTCAAACTCATCAGCGGCTGCTGGGTTTGGCACACTAAACAAACGATCGTATAAACGAACTTCTGCCGTAATAGACTCTGGTGCTGAAACCCAGTGAATAACACCTTTTACTTTACGTCCATCACTTGGATTTTTACCAAGTGTTTCAGTATCGTAAGTACAGAAGATAGTTGTGATTTCACCATTTTCGTCTTTTTCAACACGCTGTGCTTTAATAACATAAGCACCACGTAAGCGTACTTCTTTATCAAGCACTAAACGTTTAAACTTGTTATTCGCTTCTTCTTTAAAGTCTTCTCGTTCTATATAGATTTCACGAGTAAATGGTACATCACGACGACCCATTTCTTCTTTATTTGGGTGGTTAGCCACAGATAAAACCTCAACCTTGTCTGCATCGTAGTTTTCAATAACAACTTTAACAGGATCGAGTACGGCCATTGCACGTGGTGCATTTTCGTTTAGATCTTCACGGATACATGCTTCAAGCATACCCATTTCAACCATATTCTCTTGTTTTGTTACACCAATACGCAAACAAAACTCACGGATTGAACCTGGTGTATAACCACGGCGACGTAGGCCTGCAATTGTAGGCATGCGTGGGTCATCCCACCCTTCTACATGGTTATTTACCACTAAATCGCTTAGCTTACGCTTAGACATAATTGTGTATTCAAGATTTAAACGTGAAAACTCAATTTGCTGTGGGTGACACTCTAAACTAATGTTATCAAGTACCCAGTCGTACAAACGACGGTTATCTTGAAACTCGAGTGTGCATAATGAATGTGTAATACCTTCAAGTGCATCAGAAATACAGTGCGTGAAGTCATACATTGGGTAAATGCACCACTTGTCTGCTGTTTGATGATGATGAGCAAAACGTACGCGATAAATAATTGGATCGCGAAGCACCATAAATGAGCTAGCCATATCAATTTTAGCACGCAGGACACATTCGCCTTCTTTGAATTCGCCAGCACGCATTTTTTCAAATAACGCTAGGTTTTCTTCAACTGATGTATCTCTGTACGGGCTATTTTTACCTGGCTCTTTCAATGTACCACGGTATTGGCGTGCTTCGTCTGCTGTTAAAAAGCAAACGTACGCTAAGCCTTTATTTATAAGCTCAACAGCGTAACCATATAAAGTATCAAAATAGTTAGAAGAATACTTTATATCGCCATCCCAGTTAAAACCTAACCACTGTACGTCTTCTTTTATAGAATTAACGTAGTTAATGTCTTCTTTTTCTGGGTTTGTATCGTCAAAACGTAAGTTACATAAACCGTTATAATCTTTTGCGATGCCAAAATTTAAACAAATTGATTTGGCATGACCAATATGCAAAAAGCCATTTGGTTCAGGTGGAAAACGTGTATGCGTTGTTGCATGCTTTTTACTTGCTAAGTCTTCATCAATTCGGGTTCTAATAAAGTTACTTGGGCGATTCTCAATTTCCGCCATAGGAGTGCAGTCCTCTAAATATTACGTAATAACAAAACTAATGCATTATTACAAAAACATACACTAACATACAGCACTAGATTAAGGTTTATTTTTGATATTGCTTAACTTTAATTCAGCTGAACCATTGTTTATGAATAAAATTTGTTTTAACGCAATATTTAAGTCATCTAAACAGTTTATAGTAGGTAAATAACCTACATTATAAGGATTTAAAGATGGCGACACTTAATCAACATCGTGTATATATTCCAACTAATGCACGCGCTAACCACTACCTTTTAGCTGAAATAACCCCTAATCACGATTTTTATAAAAGCTTTAGTGATATAAATTGCTGCTATGAACGTATTGCACGCCAGCTGTTTGCTTCTTGTGATGAGTATGAGCTTTATAATGTGCACTTATTAGCGAATGATAAACTACCCGTTGTAAGATTTAATGATGAGTCTTATCAATTAGAAACAGATAAACAAATGCTCTTTTTTTATAATCCCCGTTATCACGAAGCGCATAAGATTTATTACACTGAAGGTACACCGAGTAAAAAAATACGCATTCTATTTTTAGCAACAGGCGATGATTTACGAGCCAACTCTGCAGAATTTCATAATAAAGTTCAAAAAGTGTTAGACACTTTACAAGGACAACTCTTAATAAATCAGCCCCAGTTTAAACTACGCGACCATCAACACTTAACGTATGACCTATTTGCTAAAGAAAAAGGCAACAAGGAAAGCTATGGTTACAAATTAAGAAGTCTCTACCCTCGCTACCAATCAAGACAATGCAGCATACCCAATGATTATGCAGAGATGACTTACGCCACTTTTACTATACCGGTTTCGCGCGCTATTAAAACGCAGTTTCAAACACTAATGAACACAAACGATTATGCTAAATTTTATGACTACTTTGCTTATGCATTTATACGTGCGTGTCAAAATAATAACTTAAACCATGGCGCTATGGTTGCTAACGGTGCAACGCCTATTATACGCAACAGTAAAATAGATAAAAGTGAAGGTAATGATGAACTCCAAAAGTTAAGTTTTGATATTGAATCTAATGAAAATCAAATTAAGCACTTTTATGAAGCAAGTAAATTGGTAGAAACGCTGCATTTTGTAGTAGTCGCAACGCAGCAGGATAAACATGAAATGGGCTATGGTCGATTTATGAACCAAGTAGAAAAAACAATCCATACTCTGTGTAATGAGCTGGCTATAAATAAACAACGCCAAGACTTATCTGTACGCTTTTTCCAGCATATTAGTTACCCGTTCTAAATTTTCATCTAATAACAAAAAGGCCCGCATATGCGGGCCTTTTGAAAGAAAAACAAGCGATTACCAGCCTGTTTTCTCTTTAAGTGCTTTACCGATATCAGCAAGTGAACGTACAGTTTTTACGCCCGCAGCTTCTAATGCAGCAAATTTCTCATCAGCAGTACCTTTACCGCCGGCAATGATTGCGCCAGCGTGACCCATACGCTTACCTTCTGGTGCAGTAACACCAGCAATGTAAGATACTACAGGTTTAGTTACGTGAGCTTTGATGTACTCTGCAGCTTCTTCTTCTGCAGTACCACCAATTTCACCAATCATTACGATTGCTTCAGTTTGTGGATCTTTTTCGAACATTTCTAGAACGTCGATAAAGTTAGTACCTGGAATTGGATCACCACCAATACCAACACACGTAGACTGACCAAAACCAGCATCAGTAGTTTGCTTAACGGCTTCGTACGTTAAAGTACCAGAGCGAGAAACAATACCTACTTTACCAGGTTTGTGGATATGACCAGGCATGATACCAATCTTAGTTTGACCAGGAGTAATAACACCTGGGCAGTTAGGACCGATCATACGAGTACCTGTTTGATCTAGTTTGATTTTAACATCAACCATATCAAGTGTAGGGATACCTTCAGTAATACAAACTATTAGCTCGATGCCAGCATCGATAGCTTCTAAGATTGCATCTTTACAGAAAGGAGCTGGTACGTATATAACTGAAGCAGTTGCGCCAGTTTCTTTTACAGCATCACGAACTGTGTTGAATACAGGAAGACCAAGGTGCGTTTGACCGCCTTTACCTGGGCTAACACCACCAACCATTTGTGTACCGTACTCAAGCGCTTGCTCTGAGTGGAAAGTACCTTGGCCACCAGTGAAACCTTGACAGATAACTTTTGTATCTTTATTGATTAATACAGACATTATTTGCCCTCCGCAGCAGCAACAACTTTTTCAGCAGCGTCTGTTAGTGATTCAGCAGCAATGATGTCTAGACCAGAGTTCTTAAGAACTTCACGACCTAATTCAGCATTAGTACCTTCTAAACGTACAACTACTGGTACGGTTACGCCAACTTCTTTAACTGCGCCAATGATGCCTTCAGCAATCATGTCACAACGAACGATGCCGCCAAAGATGTTTACTAAAACAGCTTTAACATTGTCGTCAGAAAGAATGATTTTGAATGCTTCAGAAACACGTTCTTTAGTAGCACCGCCACCAACATCCAAGAAGTTAGCCGGCTTGCCGCCGTGTAGGTTTACGATGTCCATAGTACCCATTGCTAGGCCTGCACCGTTAACCATACAACCAACATTACCGTCTAGAGCAACGTAGTTAAGCTCGAAGCTTGCTGCGTGTGCTTCACGAGCATCTTCTTGAGATGGATCGTGGAATTCACGGATTTTAGGTTGACGGTAAAGTGCATTACCATCAATACCGATTTTGCCGTCAAGACAGTGAAGGTTGCCTTCGTCTGTAATTACTAACGGGTTGATTTCAAGTAATGCGAAATCAAAATCAGTGAACATTTTACCAAGACCCATAAAGATCTTAACAAACTGTTTCATTTGTACTGGGTTAAGACCCAATTTGAAACCTAGTTCACGTGCTTGGTAAGCTTGAGGACCTACTAACGGGTCGATCTCTGCTTTGTGGATAAGCTCTGGTGTTTCTTCAGCAACAGTTTCAATTTCAACACCGCCTTCAGTAGACGCCATGAAAACCACTTTACGAGATGCACGGTCAACTACTGCACCTAGGTACAATTCGTTAGCAATGTCAGTACAGCTTTCTACTAAAATTTTAGCTACTGGCTGGCCTTTCTCGTCTGTTTGGTAAGTAACTAGGTTTTTACCTAACCAGTTAGCTGCAAACGCTTTTACTTCTTCGATAGTTTTAACTAGCTTTACACCGCCAGCTTTACCACGACCACCTGCGTGAACCTGAGTTTTAACAACCCACATATCGCCGCCAATTTTTTCAGCAGCTGCAGCAGCTTCTTCAGGTGTATCGCAAGCGTAACCTGTAGAAACGGGTAAACCATATTCGGCAAAAAGTTGTTTTGCCTGATACTCATGCAAATTCATGATGCTTTATCCAATTTTTTATACTAAAAGAGCTGAATATTTTTTCAAATAAACAACTATCCCAAATTGCGCACCTAGTATAGATCCCAAGGCTTAACATGAAAACCCCAGTACGACCAAAGGCGCAAAAAAAAAGCTGTGAATGTTCATTCACAGCTTACATTTCATACAACTAGATTAAACATCTAGCAATAAGCGAGTTGGATCTTCAAGTAACTCTTTAATAGTCACTAAGAAACCAACAGATTCTTTACCATCAATGATACGGTGGTCATAAGAAAGTGCTAAATACATCATAGGTAGTATTTCAACTTTACCATTTACAGCCATCGGACGGTCTTGGATTTTATGCATACCCAAGATTGAAGACTGTGGCAAGTTAATGATAGGTGTAGATAGCAATGAACCAAATACGCCACCATTAGTAATAGTGAAATTACCACCCGTCATATCAGCAAGCGTAAGCTTACCATCACGACCTTTAAGTGCTAGCTCACGAATACCTTTTTCGATTTCAGCAACAGATAGTTTGTCACAATCTTTAAGTACTGGAGTAACTAAGCCACGTGGAGTAGATACTGCAATGCTGATATCGAAATAGTTATGGTAAACAATATCGTCACCATCAATTGATGCATTTACATCTGGGAAACGCTTAAGAGCTTCAGTTACCGCTTTCACATAGAAAGACATGAAACCTAAACGAATGCCGTGACGCTTTTCAAACGTTTCTTGATACTGCTTACGAAGGCTCATGATTGGTCCCATGTTCACTTCGTTGAATGTTGTTAACATTGCAGTTGAGTTTTTAGCTTCAAGAAGGCGTGTCGCAATCGTTTTACGTAAACGAGTCATAGGTACACGTTTTTGAGTACGATCGCCCATCGGTGCAGCTGGAGCAGAAGCTTCTGCTTTTTTAGCCGCTGGCGCTGGTGCTTTTAAGAAAGTATCAACGTCTTCTTTAGTTACACGACCATTTTTACCCGTGCCTTTAATTTTAGAAGCGTCTAGGCCTTTCTCAGCAATTAAACGACGAACTGATGGTGTTAACACATCTGAACTTTCGCTTGAATCTGCTGCTGGCGCTGCGTCTGCTTTTGCAGCTGGAGCCGCTGGTGCACCGCCTGCTTTAACCGAACCAATTACTTGCTCGCCTAATACAGTATCGCCTTCGCCGTGAATGATATCACCCATGATGCCATCTTCTTGAGCTACTACTTCAAGAACAACTTTATCTGTTTCAATATCTACCAAGTTTTGGTCGCGTGTTACCGCGTCACCTGGTTGTACATGCCATGTAGCAATTGTTGCGTCTGCAACTGATTCTGGAAGTACAGGTACTTTAATATCCACTTCTTTACCTTCTGATGCTGGTGCTGATTGCGCCACTGGCGCGTCTTCTGATTTAGCTGGTGCTGATTCTTCTTTAGTTGAACCTTCACTTGCTGGCGCTGCATCAGCATCACCAAGTAAACCCATAACTTGGTCGCCAAGTACGGTTGCACCTTCTTCTTGTGATATTTCTGTTATTACACCGTCATGCTGTGCAACAACTTCTAAAACCACTTTATCTGTTTCAATGTCTACTAAGTTTTGATCGCGAGTTACTTTGTCGCCAACACTTACATGCCATGTAGCAACGGTAGCATCTGCAACCGACTCAGGAAGAACAGGAACTTTAATTTCTGTGCTCATTGCTTATCCTTTATTTTCTATAGTAAGCGCGTCGGCAACGAGCGCTTGTTGTTCTTTAGTATGTACTGACATGTAACCACACGCTGGTGATGCAGACGCTTTACGTCCTGCATATTTTAATTTAGCACCTTGTGGGATTGCATCAATAAAGTGATGTTGTGAACAGTACCATGCACCTTGGTTTTGTGGCTCTTCTTGACACCATACAAAATCAGTTACGTGTTGGTAGCGCTCTATAATTGTTTGCATTTCATCGTGTGGGAACGGATATAACTGTTCAACACGTACAATTGCAATATTATCTTGCTCAAGCTTACGACGCTCTTGTAGTAACTCGTAGTAAACTTTACCGCTACAAAATACAACGCGCTCTACTTTCTCAGGGTTAATATCATCAACTTCGTCGATCATATTATGGTAAACACCGTGTGAAAGCTCTTCAAGTGATGAAGTTGCAAGCGGGTGACGAAGTAGCGACTTAGGCGTCATAACAATCAGAGGACGACGAAGTGGTCGAACTGATTGACGACGAAGCATAGCGTAAACTTGCGCCGGCGTTGAAGGAACACATACTTGCATGTTGTGATCAGCACATAGTTGCAAGAAACGCTCTAAGCGCGCTGAACTATGCTCTGGCCCTTGACCTTCGTAGCCATGAGGTAACAAAATTGTAAGCCCACATAAACGGCCCCACTTTTGCTCACCAGAACTTAAGAACTGGTCAAATACAACTTGTGCACCATTGGCGAAGTCACCAAATTGCGCTTCCCATATTACGAGAGACTTAGGTTCAGCGGTAGCATACCCATATTCGAACGCAACGACAGCTTCCTCAGACAAAACAGAATCAAAGACTTCAAATGTGCCTTGATCTTCACTTAAATGCTCTAAAGGAGTGTAAGTTGTACCATCGGATTGACCATGAACAACAGCATGACGATGAAAGAATGTTCCTCGACCTGTGTCTTGTCCTGTTAAACGAATGTCAGTACCTTCAGACGCAATTGTTGCATAGGCAAGTGTCTCTGCCATACCCCAATCAAGTGGTTTTTCACCTGTGGCCATTAGCTTACGATCGTCATAAATCTTTTTAACGCGAGATTGAGCTTTATGTTGTTCTGGGTAAGAAGCTACTTTCTCACCAAGAGCTTTAAGCTTCTCTACAGATACGCTAGCATCGTAGTCAACATTCCATTCGTGACCAATATATTTGGCCCACTCAGAAGAATGCGACGTCTCTGGCTGTATTTCTGAAACAACACAGCTGCCTTCATCTAGTGCATCACGGTACTCATCAGCTAAGGCTTTAACTTCTTGTTCAGAAAAAGAGCCTTCAGCAATCAGTTGGTCTGCATAGATTAAACGCGGCACTGGATGCTTTTTAATTTTTTGGTACATGACAGGCTGAGTTGCATTAGGCTCATCAGCTTCATTGTGACCATGGCGACGGTAACAAACTAAATCAATTACTACGTCACGCTTAAACTGATTTCTAAAATCAAGAGCAAGTTGAGTAACAAATGCAACGGCTTCAGGATCATCAGAATTAACATGGAATATTGGAGACTGAACCATTTTAGCAATGTCAGTACAGTATGGCGTTGAGCGAACGTCATCTTGCTTAGAGGTTGTAAAACCTACTTGGTTGTTGACAACAATACGAATACTACCACCACAACTAAACGCATTAGTTTGCGACATGTTAAACGTTTCTTGAACAACACCTTGTCCAGCAATAGCAGAATCACCATGGATGGTAATAGGTAGTGCTTTAATGCCTGATTTATCACCTAAACGGTCGAGACGACCACGTACAGAGCCCATTACAACAGGGTTTACGATTTCTAGGTGAGATGGGTTAAACGCAAGCGCCATGTGTACGTTGCCACCTTTGGTAGCAAAGTCAGACGAATAACCCATGTGATATTTAACATCACCAGAACCTAACGTTTCTTTATGTATACCAGCAAATTCATCAAATAATTCTGATGGATTTTTACCAAGTACATTAACTAAAACGTTTAAACGACCACGGTGAGCCATACCAATAACAGCTTCTTGTTGGCCGCTTTCACCAGCGCGGTGAATAAGCTCTTTAAGCATTGGAACTAACGCATCGCCACCTTCAAGTGAAAAGCGCTTAGCACCAGGAAACTTAGACCCTAAATATTTTTCTAGACCATCTGCTGCAGTAAGCCCTTTAAGGATACGTAGCTTTTCATCTTTTGAGAATTTAGGCCTAGACTGGACAGATTCTAGACGTTGTTGTAACCAACGTTTTTCCTCTGTTGATGTGATGTGCATATACTCAGCGCCAATTGAACCACAATATGTAGTTTTTAGTGCTTGGTATAGTTCACCTAAAGGCATAGTATCGCGCCCTACGGCAAACGATCCTACGTTAAACTCGCGGTCAAAATCACTTGAAGATAGGTCGTGGTACTCTAGCTCTAAATCTCGTACACGCTCTCGTTGCCAAATACCTAATGGATCTAGGTTTGCATTTTGGTGCCCACGAAAACGGAAAGCATTAATAAGTTGTAGAACTTTAACCTGTTTAAGGTCACCGCCACTACCCTCTGCTACCACTACTTCTCTATGCTTGTTTTTTGCAAGCTGTGCAAACTGTGCTCGAACCTCTGAATGTTTTACTTCAACATCCACACCATCAACTTTAGGTAATTGTTCAAACACTTCTCGCCATTCGTCTGGCACAGAAGTCGCATCGTCTAAATACGCTTCATAAAGCTCTTCTACATAAGCAACGTTGCCGCCGTTTAAATGTGAAGATTCTAGCCATGCCTTCATCACACCTTCGTGCATTTATAAGCCCTTTTTTTTAGCGCAGAAATTAATAGTTATTATAACAAGATGGCTAATATAATTTAATATTAGCCATCTTACCTTTACTAAGCTATCAAACCGCTCGGTTTAGTAACATAGATTTGATTTGTCCAATTGCTTTGGTCGGATTAAGACCCTTAGGACAAACGCTAACACAGTTCATGATACTGTGACAACGGAACACACTGAACGCATCGTCTAAATCCGCTAAACGTTCTTCAGTTGCTGTATCTCGGCTATCAGCCAAGAAACGGTAAGCATGAAGAAGGCCTGCTGGACCAATGAACTTGTCTGGATTCCACCAGAACGAAGGACACGATGTTGAACAACATGCACACAAAATACACTCATAAAGCCCATCTAATTTATCACGTTCTTCAATAGTTTGAAGACGTTCGCCTGCTGCAGGCTGATCATTAATTAAATAAGGTTTAACTTTTTCGTACTGAGTGTAGAACTGACTCATGTCAATAACAAGGTCACGTACCACAGGTAAACCTGGTAATGGACGTACTACGATTTTACCTTTGCCATTTTTTTGTAGCGTAGATAAAGGAGTAATACATGCTAAACCATTTTTACCATTCATGTTAACACCATCAGATCCACACACACCTTCACGGCATGAACGACGGAAAGATAATGTAGGATCTTGTTCTTTTAGAAGAATAAGTGCATCCAACACCATCATGTCGTGACCTTCCTCTGTTTGCAAGGTGTATTCTTGCATACGAGGAGCGTTGTCAACATCTGGATTATAACGATAAACTGAAAATTGTACTTGTGCCATCGTCTATCTCCTAGTAAACACGTGCTTTAGGTGGGAAAGCTTCACGCGTTTTAGGCGCATAGTTTACATCACGCTTACTCATTTCATCCGTTACAGGATTGAATACTGAGTGACATAACCAGTTTTCGTCATCACGATCTGGGTAGTCAAAGCGAGAATGTGCACCACGGCTTTCTGTACGGAAGTTTGCAGCTACTGCAGTTGAGTAAGCTGTTTCCATTAAGTTGTCTAGTTCAAGACATTCGATACGCTGCGTGTTGAAGTCTGATGATTTATCATCAAGACGAGCATGTTGCAGACGTTCGCGAATTTCTTTAAGTTCTTGAAGACCTGCAGCCATTGAGTCACCTTCACGGAATACCGAGAAGTTAAGCTGCATACATTGTTGTAGGTCTTTTTTGATTTGAACTGGATCTTCACCTTGGCCAGCCGTTGAATTTTCCCAACGATTGTAACGTGCAAGAGACGCTTCTAAGTCTGATTCTGAAGCAGCTTTAGATATTTCAACGTCATTTAGGTACTTACCTAAGAAGTTACCCGCAGCACGACCAAACACAACTAAATCAAGTAATGAGTTACCACCTAAGCGGTTTGCACCGTGTACAGATACACATGCAATCTCACCTACTGCAAATAAACCTTGAACTACTGTTTCGTTGCCTTGAGCATCGATTTGTAGCGCTTGTCCATTTACATTAGTAGGAACACCACCCATCATATAATGACAAGTTGGAATTACTGGAATTGGCTCTTTTGCAGGGTCAACGTGAGCAAATGTTTTAGCAAGGTCACATACGCCAGGAAGACGTAAGTTAAGTGTTTCTTCACCTAAGTGGTCAAGTTTTAACTTAAGATGTGGACCCCAAGGACCATCACAACCACGACCTTCACGGATTTCAGTCATCATTGAACGTGCAACAACGTCGCGAGACGCTAAGTCTTTTGCGTTTGGTGCGTAACGTTCCATGAAGCGTTCGCCATCTTTATTTAAAAGATAGCCGCCTTCACCACGACAACCTTCAGTTACTAGCGTACCAGCACCTGCGATACCCGTTGGGTGGAACTGCCACATTTCCATGTCTTGCATAGAAATACCAGCACGTGTTGCCATACCAACACCGTCACCAGTGTTAATGTGAGCATTAGTGGTTGATGCAAATATACGACCTGCACCACCAGTAGCTAATACAACAGCTTTAGATTTGAAGAAGGTAACTTCACCTGTCTCAATCTCAATTGCAGTACACCCTACTACATCACCATTATCGTTTTTAACTAAATCAAGTGCATACCATTCAGAGAATACATTTGTTTTGTTTTTAACGTTTTGTTGATATAGAAGGTGTAATAAAGCATGACCAGTACGGTCAGCAGCTGCTGCAGTACGTGCGGCTTGTTCACCACCAAAGTTTTTCGATTGACCACCGAAAGGACGTTGGTAAACACGGCCATTTTCAAAACGAGAAAATGGTAAACCCATGTTTTCTAATTCGGTAATAGCTTCTGGGCCAGTTTGACACATGTATTCAATAGCGTCTTGGTCACCGATAAAATCGGAACCTTTAACGGTATCGTACATATGCCATTCCCAGTTATCTTCGTGTGAATTACCAAGCGCAACCGTAATACCGCCTTGAGCAGATACAGTGTGTGAGCGCGTTGGAAATACTTTAGATATTAATGCACACGTTTTGCCAGATTCTGTAATTGCTAAAGCAGCGCGCATACCTGCACCACCTGCACCAATTACTACGGCGTCAAATTCACGAACAGAATATTTCACTTAAACACCCCATAATACGATTAGACCAATAGCTACGTAAGCAACGGCCATTAGGTTTAATACAAAACCTAAAACTGCACGAAGCTTTGCGCACTTAACATAGTCTGTAAGAACTTGCCAAAGGCCAATGCGGGTATGAACCATAATGCAAACAAGGGTAATTAACGTAAACCCTTTCATTGCTAGGTTAGAGAAGAGGCCTGTCCAGGCTTCGAAAGTGACTTCTGGCGTCGCTAAAAAATAGCCGATAATAAAAATCGCGTAAGCGCTGATTATTAATGCCGTGGTACGTAAAGATACGAAATCTTGTACACCATCACGTTTTAGAGTTGCTTGATTTAAAACCATATCCACACCCCTGCCAATACGGCAAACACAACACCAAGAGCCATTGAAACTTTAGCGCTGAGGTTACCTGATTCAAGTTCTTCCCAATGTCCCATATCCATAATCATATGACGGATACCACCAATAAGGTGATAACCTAATACAGAAACAGTGCCCCAAGCTATAAATTTGGCAATGAATCCGTTAAACAGACCCTTGACGAATTCAAAACTTTCAGCTGAAGAGAGAGACTCAGACCAAGCCCAAATGACAAACGTTAAAGCAAAAAATAATGCAACACCGGTGACGCGGTGAAAAATTGAAGCTTTAGCCGTTGCCGGCATAGATATAGTTGTTAGATCTAGATTTACAGGTCTTTGCTTTTTCACAGTTACTTGCCCATCTTTGCTCACAGTGGAGCTCATCTACTTGTTTTTCTAAAAACCCACCAAATATTACTGATGGAACTATCAAAATAAACGTACCAAAACAATTAAAGTTCACAAACCTGTAAATTTTAAGCTGTTAAGAATATGTTTACCCAAATACAATACGGTTTAAAACCACCGTTAGTATATATACCCACAGGGCTTTTTACAATTCTTGTTTATTTAGAGATGTTTGCGAATTAGCCAATAGTATTATATTTAATTAATACCGAATATTTATTATACATATATGCATAATGTTTATAAAAATTGACTTTAACCCCCTCTTTCACGTTAAAATGAGAAGATGTGCTTAAAACAGATTTCAGAACTTTAAAATCTAAAAATCAGAATAGATATCTTAATAGGAGATACATAACGATGGCAGATAAAAAAGCCACAGTCCAAATTGATGGACTAGATCCAATCGAACTTCCAATTTATCAAGGCACTGCTGGCCAAGATGTAATCGACGTACGTACGTTAGGTTCACACGGTCACTTTACTTATGACCCAGGTTTCATGTCGACTGGTTCTTGTGAATCTGCAATCACCTATATTGATGGTGGTAAAGGTGTACTACTTCACCGTGGTTACCCAATTGAGCAATTAGCTGAAGACTCAAATTACATTGAACTTTGTTACTTACTTTTAAATGGTGAGTTACCTTCTAAAGAACAATATGAAGTTTTTAAGAATGAAATCACTACAAGCACTATGCTTGACGAGAAGATTGCTAACTTTTTCCAAGGTTTCCGCTTTGACGCTCACCCAATGGCAATGCTTTGTGGCGTAGTAGGTGCATTATCATCTTTCTATCATGAAGACCTTGATATTACTGATGCTGAACAACGTAAAACAAGCGCAGTTAAGCTTGTTGCTAAGTTACCAACAATCGCGGCAATGGCTTATAAAACAAATATCGGCCAACCGTTTGTATACCCACGTAACGATTTAAGCTACGCAGAAAACTTCTTACACATGATGTTCTCTGTACCTGCTGAAGAATATAAAGTTAATCCAGTAACTGCAAAAGCGATGGATAAAATCTTTATGCTTCATGCAGATCATGAACAAAATGCATCAACTTCAACAGTTCGTCTTGCAGGTTCATCTGGTGCTAACCCGTATGCATGTATTGCAGCTGGTATTGCATCTTTATGGGGCCCTGCTCACGGCGGCGCTAATGAAGCATGTTTAAACATGTTAGAAGAGATTGGCTCTGTTGACCGTATTGATGAATACGTAGCTAAAGCTAAAGATAAAGCTGACCCGTTCCGCCTTATGGGCTTTGGACACCGTGTTTACAAAAACTTTGACCCACGCGCTACAGTAATGCGTCAAACGTGTCACGAAGTTTTAGCTGAGCTGAATATCCAAGATCCACTTCTTGATATTGCTATGAAGCTTGAGCAAATTGCGCTTGAAGACCCATACTTTGTAGAGAAAAAACTATACCCTAATGTAGATTTCTACTCTGGTATTATCTTAAAAGCGATTGGTATTCCAACAAGCATGTTCACTGTAATCTTTGCAATGGCACGTACTGTTGGTTGGATCACTCACTGGGATGAGATGCTATCTCAACCTGGTCATAAGATCAGCCGTCCTCGTCAACTTTATACTGGTTACACTCAACGTGACTACGTATCAACTGACAAGCGTTAATTAACGTTGGTTAGTTTAAAAAGGCCGCATTTTGCGGCCTTTTTTATTAACAACACTTGAGAATTATCATAAACCGATTACAATTCCTGCCTTAAAAACACTATGTAGATGAGCCATGCTTGCTTTAAAGTTTGATATAAATAAAATTAGAAACGACTTCCCAACATTAAATCAAACAATAAACGGCTGCCCGCTTGTCTATTTAGACTCAGCAGCAACCTCACAAAAGCCTCAATCAGTTATAGATACAATTACTGAATTCTATACGTTTCAAAACGCTAATGTACACCGTGGACGCCATACACTTAGCGAGCAAGCAACTTATGCATATGAACAAGTACGGGATAAAACTGCAGAGTATTTCAATGTATTTAGTAAAGAGATTGTATGGACTAAAGGCGCTACAGAAGCCATTAACTTGGTCGCTAACGGATTAAAAAAGCGCTTAAATGAAAGTCATACCATAATGATATCTCCGCTTGAGCATCATGCAAACATAGTGCCTTGGCAAATAGTGAGTCAACAAACGGGTGCTAAATTAATAGCGCTTCCACTAAATAAAAATGGCACGCTGAACACCAAAGAATGCTGTGAATTTATAAAAGAAACAAAACCTACCCTATTAGCTATTACACAAGCATCTAACACACTGGGTAATATCACCGATTTAAAACCACTTATTAGAGCTGCAAAAGACGTCAATTCTCTTGTTCTAGTGGATGGTGCACAGGGTGCACTGCATTTAAAACCCGATTTACGTGAATTAAACTGTGACTTTTATGTCTGCTCAAGCCATAAAATGCTCGGTCCAACAGGATTAGGTGTGCTTTATGGTCGATATGAGCAATTAAATACCCTTGAGATTTACCAATCAGGTGGGGAAATGATCGATAAAGTGTACTTAACTCACAGTACTTATCGTCCTGCGCCTGCAAAATTTGAAACTGGAACACCAAATATCTCTGGAGTTTTAGGCTTTGGTGCCGCATTAGACTATTTAAATGAATTAGATCACGCAAAAATCCAGCAATATGAGCAAAAATTGTTTAGTTATGCCGCTCAAAAATTGGTAAAGGTTGATGGTATTACAATATATAGCAACCTATCTGACAATATTGGTACACTCTGCTTCAACTTAAATGATGAACATCCTTATGATTTGGCAACTTTACTTGACGGGTACGGGGTTGCAGTAAGGAGTGGACACCATTGTACACAGCCATTAATGACACATTTAGGGCTTAATGGAACGCTAAGAGCGAGCTTTTGTTTTTATAATACCTATGAAGATGTAGATATATTCATTGATTCACTTAAAAAATGTATCGCTTTACTGGACTAAACGTCACTTTAATAGAATTAATTAGGATAACTCATGACAAATACGTTTAACAAAGTCACAGAATCTATAAAAAATGCGCCCGCTTGGCAGCAAAAATATCGTGAGATAATGCTTTTAGGAAAAACTTTACCTGTTTTAGCTGATGTTTTGAAAACTGATGATGCACTTGTACCAGGCTGTGAAAGCAAAGTATGGATGTTTGTTGAATTTGATTTAACAGAAAATACACTTGTTGTAATTGGTGACTCAGATACACGTATAGTAAAAGGATTATTAGCCATTATTTTAGCGCTTTACAATGGCCTCACACCAGAGCAAGTAGTGAATAAAAATGCGTATGAAGAATTTGAAAAGCTCGGCCTTATAAGCCACTTAAGCGCATCACGTGGTAATGGTATTAAAGCCATGGTTGATAAAATACAAACCATGGCACAACACAAGCTTAGTTAACGAAAACTAAGCTTGTGAGCGTTGTTTTTTATCTAGATATTTACGCACCGCTTTTGCCGCAACAAAAAAACCAAAGCTTCCTGTGATCATAGTCACAGAACCAAAACCATTATTACAGTCCATATTCATCGTGCCATCAGCACTTTGCTTAGCATGACATACACTGCCATCGCTTCCTGGGTAAACCAGTTGCTCTGTTGAGTAAACACAATCAATATTAAACTTACGTTTAGGATTATTACTAAAATTATATTGCTTGCGCAAAATATAGCGCACTTTTGCAAGTAATGGGTCTTGCGTAGTTTTGGCTACATCACCAAAAGTTATTTGGCTAGGATCTGTTTGCCCGCCAGCACCACCAGTTGTAATTATAGGTAGTTTATTACGTTTACAGTGAGCAATTAATGCTGCTTTTTCTTTAACTGCATCAATACAATCAATCACATAATCAAAACCTTGAATATGCTCTTGAATATTATCAAGCGTAATAAAATCATCTATCACATTAACTTGGCACTCTGGATTAATAAGCTCGCAGCGCGCTTTCATTGCATCTACTTTAGCTTGACCAATAGTGCCCGTTAACGCATGAATTTGTCTATTGACGTTAGTCGCGCAAATATCATCCAAATCAATCAATGTTATTTTACCAACACCAGTACGTGCAAGTGCTTCTGCTGTCCAGCTCCCTACACCACCAATCCCTACTACACAAAAATGTGCTTCTTGAAGCCAATCAAACTGTTGATGACCATATAAACGTTTAATACCACCAAAACGTATATCTGTAACTTTTTCGCTCATTTACCAATCCAGTTGCCATGGCGATTGCCATGCTTGAAAATCTTGATGTTTAATTAACGCCAAATACTCATCACCATTATCGGGTAATAAAGTTAGCTGTATTTGTTCACCTTGCCATAAAAAGCTCAATGCATATGCATGTAAATAGGTACGATTTGATGGCGTGCCTGAATACATTGCATCGCCTAAAATAGCAGAGCCAATACTTTTTAGTGCCACTCTTAATTGATGCGTCTTTCCTGAATAAGGCTTTAAAATATACCCTCTAAATCCCGGCTTATAACTTAGCGAATAAAATCGGGTGATTGCAGGATTCAGCTTACTCGTTAGTAACTTAAACGAGCCACGGCGAGATTTAGCCATATCGCCTTTGATCCACCCCTGCTTCTTTTTCGGTTTAGCGTCACTAACCGCTAAATAAAATTTAGCAATCGCATGCTCAGTAAACATAACAGTAAAGCTGGCCGCAGCGGCTTTGTTTCGCGCTAAAATAATCAGCCCTGATGTCACTTTATCTAAACGATGAACGGCATAAAGCTTTTGCGATAATTGTTGTTCGGCTAACACAACAAAGCCGGGGCCATCTTCTGAATGAAAATTAAGACCCGCTGGCTTTTCTAAAATATAAAAATCGTTATGTGTATAAACAACTTTTAATATCTTACTTACTTGCTCACTCACACGTTTTTACTTTTAATATGCGCTATCACTTTAGCTAAGTCATCGGGCGTATCAACTCCAGCATGGGGTGCTATTTGAGCTTGCTCTATTTTGATTTTATAACCATGATACAACACACGTAACTGCTCAAGTGATTCAAGTAGCTCAAGTGGCGATACGCTCAATTCTATATATTGTTTAATAAAACCCGCTCTGTACGCATAAATACCTACGTGGCGCTGAAATGGCGCTAAATTAAGAGCACTGCTGTCATTCATCATTGTGCTTCTATCAAACGGAATACTTGCACGAGAAAAATACAGCGCATTTTTATTTATATCGCTAACCACTTTAACGGCATTAGGATTAAATACTTCATCACGCTCTTCAATAGCAACACTTAACGTTGCCATTGGTGCTGTTGAATCACTTAATAGTGCAGCAACTTGGGATACATTTTCTGGCGCAAGTAAGGGCTCATCGCCTTGTACATTAACCACAATTGTATCGCTGTCGAGATCAAGTAAATCAACTACTTCGGCTAAACGCTCAGTACCCGATTGGTGATCTTCGCGAGTCATTACAACATCACTAGTAAATAAACTTACTGCATCAAACACTTTTTGATGATCGGTTGCTATAACCACTTTACTTGCACCTGATAAACATGCTTTTTCGTAAACATGTTGAACCATTGGCTTACCGCAAATATCAGCAAGCGGCTTACCCGGTAGTCGGGTTGATGCAAAACGTGCAGGAATTACAACTACGAATTCCACTTTTCAACCTCTTCTAAAGATAACTCACGTGCTTCGTTTTCAAGCAATACTGGAATATCATCTTGAACGGGGTAAGCAAGCTTAGCTGCAGTACTAATTAGTTCTTTGTTTTCTCTATCAAAGCGTAGTTTACCCTTACAAACTGGGCAGGCAATTATCTCGAGTAATTTTGTATCAAAGGCCATTGAGTATTCCTTTTTCTTTTAATAATGAATTTAATGTGTTTATTACGCTATCGGAAGGCTCTGCATCTATAGGTAAATAATACCAATTAGGTTTTGCAAAGGACTTACATTTAACCGCGTCTTTTTCGGTCATTATAATGCAATCATCACCAAACTGAATAAAATCATCTGCTGTATAAGCATAATGATCTCTAAAGTGATGAGTCGACAATAGCTTAATATTTTGTGCTTCTAATGAGTTTTCAAACCGTTTAGGGTTCCCAATTGCACTTATTGCATGCGCCTCGCTTACGTTACTTTTTGCATCATCACTTGAATTAACTAAGCGAAGGTTACTTACTTGCAGCACGTAGCTATTATTAGCCTGACCGCCATTTTCAATTACTATATCAACACTTTGTAAGCGTTTAGTTGTTTCGCGTAGTGGCCCTGCGGGCATAACAAAACCATTACCAAAGCGGCGTTCACTATCAACAATACAACACTCAATGCTACGAGGCATTTTATAATGCTGCATCCCATCATCAGAAATAATGACATCTAGCGTATGATTTTTTTCTAATAAATCGATATTGTGTTGTCTATTAGGGCCAACAGCTATTGGGCACTTTAAACGATGGTATAAAAGTACAGGCTCATCTCCAGCCTGTTGGGCGTCAACAACTGAAGTGACTAACAGCGGGTAATTATCTGATTGCCCACCATAACCTCTACTAATAATACCCACTGATAAACCTTGCTGTGTTAAATGACTATACAGCCACAAAACAAAAGGCGTTTTACCATTAC
The DNA here is from genome assembly GCF_000238395.3 of Pseudoalteromonas arctica A 37-1-2. Classification (GTDB taxonomy): domain Bacteria; phylum Pseudomonadota; class Gammaproteobacteria; order Enterobacterales; family Alteromonadaceae; genus Pseudoalteromonas; species Pseudoalteromonas arctica. The sequence goes on along the minus strand of NZ_CP011025.1, from coordinate 1,806,475 downwards.
CGCCAACGCTTATATTGCCAACTACAATTACAGGCGTTTTGCACTCAAAAGATTTAAGTATTTTAGCGCTGTATAAGTATTTTCGAAATGACGATACAACCCAAAACAAAGCACTTAATGGTAATAACAGTAAAGTAATTAGACCAAATGGTTTATACCAGCTTTGCTCTATTTTGCTCACGCCTGATCACCAAACTGCATTTTGCAAAGTGCTGAATAAGTACCGTCATTTGCTAATAAGCTACTATGATCGCCACTTTCTATCACACGCCCGTTATCAATAACATAAATTCGGTCACTGTTTTCAATAGTAGATAAGCGATGTGCTATAACAATAGAGGTTTTATCTTTCATTAACGTTTCTAATGCTTGCTGAATAAGCTTTTCAGATTCGGTATCAAGTGCTGACGTTGCCTCATCTAAAATCAAAATAGGTGCATCTTTTAATATTGCACGCGCTATCGCTATTCGCTGGCGTTGACCACCTGAGAGCATTACCCCATTTTCGCCTACCATGGTGTTTAATTGCTCAGGCAGGTCTTTAACAAATTCCCACACGTGCGCTTGTTTGGCAACTTGCTCTAACTCTGCAACAGACACATCGTGCTTTATGCCATAACAAATATTATTGGCAATCGTATCGTTAAATAACACAACTTGCTGAGACACTAAAGCAAATTGGCGACGCAGATCAGTTAATTTATAGTCCTGCAGTGCTATGCCATCAAGTAATATTTCACTCGGTAGTTCTAAATCATAATAGCGGGGTAACAAGTTAGAAATTGTTGACTTACCAGAGCCTGAGCGCCCTACTAAGGCAATACTTTCACCCGCCTCAATCGTTAGCGACAAATCGTTTAATACGGCTTCATCTTTAGTTGGGTACTTAAAGGTTACGTTCTTAACTTCAATTAAACCTTTAACTTTATCAACCGAAACAGTGCCTGTATCTTTTTCCATTTCTTCGTCTAAAACTAAAAATATACTTTGCGCTGCAGAGATACCACGTTGCATATCACTATTCACATTGGCAAGTTGTTTTAGCGGACGTAATAACATCATCATTGAGGCAATTAATGCCATGAAGTCACCAGATGTAATCGTATCAATCATTGATGGCAACGACACCGCCCACAAAATAACTGCCATGGCACTTGCCGCTAAAATTTGAATTATAGACACACTAAGCGCTTTAGTTGCGTCCATTTTGATACGTTGCTGACGATTATGATTATTAATTTTCGAGAAGTGATTAATCTCTTGATCTTGACCACCAAAACCGTGAATAACTTTATGTCCGCTCAGCATTTGTTCTGAGCTACGGGTAACTTGCCCCATGGCAGATTGAATGTTTTTAGAAATGTGGCGAAAACGTTTAGAGACGACGGCGACAATAATAGCAACAAGTGGGATGATCACTAAAAATATCAGTGATAGTTGCCAACTGGTATAGAACATTACCGCAAGTAAAAATACAACAAATGCCCCTTCACGTACGACTATTAGCAAGGCTTTAGTAATCGCTTGTTGAACTTGTTCTGTATCAAATGTGATTTTTGAAATTAAATCTCCCGTTGAGTTTTTGTCATGAAAAGAAACGGGTAAGTGCAATATGTGCTCAAATAACTCTTGGCGTAAAGAACGTACAACTTGGGAGCCTACATAACTTAAGCAGTAGGAAGACATAAAGTTAAAAACACCACGCCCTAGAACTAACGCGATAACGACAAAAGGAGCGTACTTTAAAACTTCTGTATTACGCTGGTTCAAACCTTGATCAATAAACGGCTTCATTAATTGAATAAATAAAGCATCCATTGCTGAATAGCCTATCATCCCAATAATTGCGACAAATGCGACGCTTTTGTAGGTGCCAACATATGAGACAAGACGTTTATAAATTTGTGTAGTACTTTGATCCATAACACTCTCTAAATACAGTAACAATCTGTATTGTATCCTCCGATGAGATAAAACTAAACGTCAATCTTTGATAAACCAGTAACTTTCCTGCCCTCTTGCTGTTTCTATAGCCAAATTCTTTGCATAAAATTTAATACTAATTTGCCCTTCAACGCCTGTCGTAAATTGCTGAGCGTTTATTTGGTTATAACGTTCGACGACAAGAGGCTTAGGGAATTCCCATTGCCCTTTATAGGCACTTGAATGAATGACTACTTGGGGAGCAACGTTATTTATAAAATTAACACTTGAGGATGTATCGCTGCCATGATGCGGGCTTAACATTACTGTACTTTTCAACGATTTATTATCCGCTAATAGCGATGCTTCACGCGCCTTTGATATATCACCGGTAAGTAACACGCTATGAGTATTATCTGATACCCTAACAACGCATGAATCATCATTTTCATTTCCAAACCCTTTTGTACTAAAGCTTTGTACTTTTAATCCAGCAAAATCAATGTTTATGACTTCACATACATTATGTGTATTTTTAGGATGAAATTGTTGTAATGTTTCACCAAGGCCAGCATCTATGAAATGTTGTAATCCTCCAGCGTGATCATTATCTTCATGACTTAGAATCGCCGTTTTCACTGTTAAATTATTTGCTTTAATATAAGGCAATAAAATACTTCGCGTACGGCTAAAGCGATTGAAATAACTGGGGCCAAAATCATAAATAAGCACTTGTTTATCTTTTTCAATTAATGCCATAAGTCCATGCCCTACATCAAATACATGTAGTTGCCACTTAGACTTTTCTGTTAGCCAATAATTTAATAAAAGCGTTATTGCTGGAATAAAAGCGAGCCATTTATAAGGAAGAAAATAAACCATCAACATAATAATATAAGTAAAAACGACAAATATTGAGTCAATTCTGCCAGTCGTTATCCACCTTAACGATTCTGGTATTTCATTAAGCAATTTAAATAGCGCATATAAGCCAGTATCAAACAGGTTTATTAAAATACTTATATCTAAGAAAATACTCAGTAATGTAAAAACAATTAAAAAAGGTAAGATAATGATTGAAAGCAGCGGTATAGCAATTAAGTTTATTATCAAACCTGCAATACTTACCCCATTAAAAAAATAGAGTGAAAGTGGCAATAAACCAATAAATAACGCTATTTGAATAACAAACAGTGAAATAACTTTGTTTTTTATGCGAGTGTTTAATATTGGTAATTTATTAATAACTGTAAAAATGATAGCAACAGCTAAAAATGAAAAGTAGAGACCTGGATTGAGTAAATTAAATGGGTTAACAATAAGAACAATAACCAAGGCAAATAAAATGCTCCGCCAACGCAGCGGCTGCTTAGCAAGAAAATACAATAATAAATAACAACCCAGCATGATAAGCGCTCGCGTTGCCGATACTAAAAAGTCACTTAAGTACACATAAACCAAGGCTACTAAAAATCCGCATGAACTGTAATAAAGAGTCAGGTTGAATGATTGCCCAATCGAAGAATTAATTTTTGCAAAAATGAATCGAGTAAATAGATAACCGAAGCTAAAAATCAAACCGATATGTAACCCCGATATAGCAAGTAAATGACTTAGCCCAAGAGATTGCATTAATTGTTTATCAGCGTAGCTCATCAAAGATTTTTCACCGCTAAGCAATGCATAATAGAGCCACTGTAATTTTGTATCCGTATAAGTGTTTTTAAGGAAGTGTTGATAATCTAAAATTATGCTTTGTTTGTCGCTATTTATAATATTAAGATTTTTATTAAGCACTTTACCTTTAAATAATATTCTACTTATAAAAGCATAACGTTCATTATCAAATACATTAAAATTTTTATTACTACGAAAATGTTTTAAATGAATTAAAGCAGAAAATTCATCACCTACTATTAAAGGCTGTGCAGAATTAACACTGAGCATTGCTTTGGGTGCTCTAAAATCCGAAAAATTACTCCCTTCTAATGCCACTATTTTAACTTTAATATATTGAGGTTTTTTGTCAGAAATAACCTCTTCAACAATTAATGTAGAATCAAGTGCATACTTTTCGTCCGGTTTTGGTATTTCAAAACTATAAAAAACGTAAAAATGCAGACCAACGAAGCAAATTGCACAAATAAAGCCTAACAATACATTTAAAAACGGCTTAAAATAAGCGCTCACTATAACAATGAAAATTGTGAATACTGTAAATTCGAGAGTTTGATAATAAAATACGGTTGCTATACAGCCAATTACAAACCCAAGACTTATCCACACTGATGTAAATGGTTGCTTTAAATGGCTAAAAAAACGATCCAAAGATTTTTACCTGATCCAAATAAAATTAGACATCATAAATCACTAAGAATATTTGGACGCCTTTTACAAGATGCAAATCTTTGGCATTTAAATAGACGTTCTGCTCGAGGTGCATTTGCAGTCGGGTTATTTTTTGCTTTCATCCCTGTTCCTTTTCAAATGGTTTTAGCAGCAGCCGGTGCTATATTATTTAGAGTTAATTTACCTATCTCAGTTGCATTAGTATGGCTTACAAACCCTCTAACTATGCCACCTATTTTTTATGGCTCATACTTAGTGGGTACATTAATACTTAATCAGCCTGAGCAACACTTTGTATTTGAAGCTAGTTGGTCTTGGTTTCTAGAGAGCATAGAAACTATTGGTCCTGCATTTTTACTAGGTTCGTTAGTATGTGCTTCTATTGCATCAATTATCGGCTATTTTAGTATTGATATTATTTGGCGCCGTTCTGTTAAAAAAGCATGGTTATCGCGAAATAATTAGTAGCCTTAAAGCTAAATAATAACTATAAGATTCATGGCAATCCTAATCTTATAAAATATTATAGACGAAAAAAAACCAACTTTATTAAGTTGGTTTTTTATAATAAATATTAGTAAACTTTAAAAGCGAAATATACGTCTTAAGCCAACTAATGGTAATAGCAATAATGTATACCAAGGAAAACTAGCAGAGTTACGTTCATAAACCTCTGCTTCTGGTGGAGCACAGTTTTCTACTTCACCGTTTGCAATTGGCGTTAATTTAACTGCAATAGCAATACTCTCGTATTCAATTTCACCATTGATATCAGTTACAACACTGCCTAAAGAATCAAGTTTTTCAACTGTCTTAGTCGCAGTACCAAATATTTCATTATTTTCATTGATAGCTGTTGCTTCAACCATAGAATAAGCGTAATCAGTTTCGCCATCGGTATCATAACAAGGCAGTAAATCGTTTAGATTAGTGATTTTATCTTCACCAATTTTGTAAATAAAGGCTTCTTTAAGTCGTGAGCTATCAGATACACCCACTTCACCTTCGCCTACAATATACCCTTGATTATTTATATCGTTACCATAAGAACTTGAGCTTGAGAAATAATCAGTTGGGAAAACTGTATTACCTGTTTCGATGTCATGATAGAAGAATTTATTACGAAGAGTGCCTTCAATACGCTTGGTCGCATAACCTGTAATTACATCATTATCATTAATAGCAATTGATTTACCAGCCTGCCAATCATCTTCTTGATCAATAAAATCAGTAACTGCACCGTCTTTAAAATAAACTGGCATTGTAAGAATCGTATCGTCATTTTTGTAATAACGCGTATTTGATGAACCAACTACAGTGCCTATTGCATTAATAGCTAAAGCTGTACTTGTAAATGCATCATCTTCCGTTTCACCTTCATCAGGTGTCAGTGCTAAACCAAGCTCTTTAACAGAAATAATATTTAACGATTCATCAAGTTCCCATTTAACAGCACGCTTATTAAATAAGCCTCGTGAAATATTAGAATTTAATAAATTGATACACACTGATGTTGGTTCGTCTTCATTATCACAGTTATCATCAATATTATCTTGTCTGTCATCAGGAATACTTGTAGAGATATTACCTACAACAGTGTAACCACTATTTGTTTTGACTATATCGTTAGCGCGGCTTGTGCCACCGTATTCATTAAACTCTGGTTCTAATGGAACTTTGATCATGCCATCAGCGCTTATTACAATCCCACGCTCTATAAACTCATGTGTGAACCACGTTTCTGCTTCATCTTCACCATCAGGTGTAAAAGACACTTTATCGTAAGGAGCACCGCCCCAACCAACAGTAACGCCGTCTTCACTTACAGCATTAAAAAGGTTAATAGTTGAACGCGTTAAGCCATCATAATCAACAGATGCAACATCAAATAACGGTTGCTCTGTTACTTGTGTGTCATTGTACTTTATGCCAACTAATGAGCTTAATTTTTGATATTCAAAATTTGTAGAAATTGAAGATAAAAAACTAACCATGAAAGTATGTGCATCAGAATTAGTAAGTACTGCATCATTATTTTCAATGTCATCAAGTGTAAAGGTAATCTCTTTATCACTTAAATCAAATGCAGCCTCTGTATTATCGTAGCTATTTTCAATAATGTTTTCAGTAAAATCTATATAGCTGATATCAATAGGTAAATTGTATAAACCATTTGCGAAACCAATAATATGTCCGCTTTCGCTTACATCTGTTACATAAGAATATTTAGCGTCTTCAAGAGTCCCTAATTCACTTAACTGGTACGTAGCACTTGTTGCTGAAGTGCTTAATGTCGCTAAAATACTGGCAGCGAGTAATTTATATTTCATTTTAGTCCTTACTACTGATTCTGTAATTCTTCAAGTTCTTCCCAGCGCTCAAGCGCAGCTTCAAGGTCAGACTCAAGTTGTGCCAAATGGTTCAATGCTTTAGTTGTTACATCACTCTCTTGTTTAAAAAAGTCTGAGTCACTAACTACAGCTTGTTGAGCTTCAATTTCAGCTTCTAGTTTTTCCATTTTATTCGGTAGTTGCTCTAATTCAAGTTTTAATTTGTAAGAGAGTTTATTTGTTTTAGCTGCAGGTTTAGCAACTGGAGCGACTACTTTTTCAACTTTTTTTACTGGTTGCTGCTGCGTTTTTTTTTCTTGTTCAGCTAAATAGTTAACGTAAGCCTCATAGTCGCTATAGCCACCTACAATATCTGTAACTTTACCGTTACCTTCAAACGCCCATACACTTGAACATGTATTATCAATAAATTCACGGTCATGGCTTACAATCAGCACTGTACCTTGGTATTGATTAATGATGTCCTCTAGTAACTCTAACGTTTCAATGTCCAAGTCATTCGTTGGCTCATCGAGAACAAGGATATTAGACGGTTTTAAAAACAGTTTAGCTAATAGCAGTCTATTTTTTTCACCACCAGAGAGTGCTTTAACAGGGGTTCGAGCGCGTGCTGGCGGGAATAAAAAGTCTTGTAAATAACCTAAAACATGACGTGAGCGTCCGCCCATCATCACTTCTTGTTTACCTTCGGCAACGTTATCTTGAACTGTTGCTTCTTCATCAAGCTTTTCACGATATTGGTCAAAGTAAGCAAATTCTAAATTAACACCTTGCTTAGTTATGCCGCTATCTGGTTCTAAATCACCAAACATTAGCTTTAATAGTGTTGTTTTACCAATACCATTTGGGCCTACTAGACCGATTCTGTCACCGCGCATTACCAGTGTAGAAAAATCATCAGCAATAACTTTGTCTTTAAATGCATGACAAAGATGTTGAGCTTCAAATACTAACTTACCAGAGCGATCTGCTGTTTCAATATTGAAATCAGTTTTACCAACTTGGTCAACACGTTGCTTACGCTCTGTACGAAGCTGTTTTAACTCACGAACACGTCCTTCGTTACGCGTTCTACGCGCTTTAACACCTTGGCGGATCCATGTTTCTTCTTCGGCTAAACGCTTATCGAACAATGCATTTTGGCTTTCTTCTACTTTTAAATCATGGGCTTTTTGCTCTAAGTACGTAGCGTAATCACCAGGGTACGAAATAAGCTTACCACGGTCTAAATCTAAAATACGCGTAGCAACAGCGCGAATAAACGCACGGTCATGCGATATAAATACGATTCCGCCCTTAAACTCTTTTAAAAATTGCTCAAGCCACATGACGCTTGCCATGTCTAAATGGTTTGTTGGCTCATCAAGTAATAATAAATCAGGCTCACTAACAAGTGCACGTGCAAGTGCTACTTTACGTAACCAACCACCAGAAAGAGACTCAAGTTTAGCTTCTGGCGTTAATTCTAATTGTGTTAGCACTAATTGAATTCGGCTATCAAAGCGCCAGCCATCAGCCGCTTCTAATTGATTTGATAAACGTTCAAGCTTGTTTAATAACTTATCAGTACACACTGTTTGCAACTCATTACTTACATGATGAAAATCAATTAGTAAGTTTGCAATCTCAGGCATACCTTGCGCAACGTAATCAAATACAGTGCCATTTGCGCCTTTTGGTGGATCTTGTTCTAAACGAGAAATTCTAATCCCGCCTAGCTGATTTATTTCACCATCATCTAATACAACTTCGCCATCAAGCACTTTTAATAGAGTTGACTTACCCGCGCCATTTCGACCAACAACACACACTCTTTCGCCACTTTCTATAACGGCATCTGCTTTGTTAAGCAAAGCATGCGTACCAAAAGCAAGTTGTGCTTTTAAAATTCTAATTAAATCCATAGTTCTTATTTGCTCTTATTCTGCTTGTGCTAAAAATTCGCGCACAGTGTGTAAAGTAAAAGGCCAAAATAATTGCTCGCCTTTTTCACTTTTTAATACAGGAATAGTAATTTGATACTCAGCTATAAGCTGCTCATCAGTCATAATATCGATTAGTAATAACTCACTCGTATCACTAAGTACCTCAGTGATAAGTTGCTCAGCTTGCTCGCACAAGTGGCAACCATCAGTGTGGTATAAAACCCATTTAGCCATGTGTGATTAACCAGCTATTATGGATTTTTTTATTACGTTTAAAGTCTGGTGATAACGTTTTATCTGAAATATTAATGGCTTTTAAACCTAAACCAATCAGACCAACTTCATCTATCACAAAGCCACGTTTGTTATTAGAGAAAATTAAGGTACCTGATGGGCTTAAAATCTTTTTAACCCACGTTAATAATTTAATGTGATCGCTCTGTACATCAAACGCGTCTTTCATACGTTTTGAGTTTGAAAACGTTGGAGGATCTAAAAATATCAAATCATATTGTGCTGTCGCGTGCTCTAACCATTTTAAACAATCAGCTTGCTCAAAACGGTATCGTGTATTACTAATACCATTTAAATCAAAGTTATCTTGGCCCCATTTTAAGTAGGTCTTTGATAAATCGACTGTAGTAATGGCTTTAGCACCACCAAGAGCAGCATGTACAGAAGCTGTACCTGTGTATGCAAAAAGGTTTAAGAAACGTTTATCTTTAGCATTTTCTTGAATATAACGGCGCATTAAGCGATGGTCTAAAAACAAGCCTGTGTCTAAGTAGTCAAATAAATTAACTTTGAACTTAGCACCAAACTCTTCAACAACCATAGTACGGTTTTGTTTAGACATAGCGGTGTATTGATCTTCGCCCTTCTGCTTTTTACGTACTTTTACAGCAATGTTTTCAGGTGAAATCTCAAGCTGTTGAGCCGTTAAACTTATTACGTCTTGCAGGCGTTTTTCTGATGTTTTTTCATCAATTTCTTTAGGCGCTGCATATTCAAAAATTACAGCAGAGTCACCATAAATATCTACAGCAACATTGTATTCAGGGATATCCGCTTCATAGACGCGATAAGCATCTATTTTATTTTGTTTAAGCCAGTTTTTTAAGCCTTGCTTATTTTTTTTCAATCTATTTGCAAATGACGTTGAGCCTTCAAAATTGAGTGCTTTTTTGTCATCTGTGGTCAAACTTACTTGCTTATCATCTAATTGATATAAGTTAAGTTCAACATCTAATGGGCCATTTTTAAATTTATAACGCTTAAGGCGCACAAGTTTTAAAAGTTTAAATAAGCTCTCGTCCATACCCAATAAGGCAAGTTTCCAGTGATTGAAGTGCTTTTTAAAGCCAACGCCTAAATTACGGTGTAAATCAACAAGCTCAGCCATAGAGCCAATACGCTCACCATAAGGTAAGTTTGAAATTACAACACCCGGTAATTTTGCAACAGCTGTAAGTTTAGTTGCATCACTTTGCTTAAACTTAATCACGTCGTCAAGCTCGGCTCGTTTAGCATTATCAATTGCTTTACTTAATACTTGCTCATCGTAATCGTGGCCAATTAACCACAATTTAGGATCAGTAATATTAGCGAGTAACTCTTCTTTAAGCTCTTTAAACTTAGCGGCTCTAAAACTGGGTAAACGCTCAAAAGCAAAACCTTCACGGAATAATCCTGGCGCTTCGTTTCGCGCCATACCGGCAGCTTCTATCAAAATAGTACCCGCACCACAACATGGATCGAATAAAGGCTGTTTTACATTTTCAAGCCAGCCACTTCGCTTAATTAATGCAGCAGCTAAGTGCTCTTTAATTGGCGCTTTACCTTGGCCTTGGCGGTAACCACGTTCTGACAAACGAGGACCTGAATAGTCAATATACATCGATACGCCGTAACGATTTAATCGTGCAACTACGCGCACGTTAGCATCTTGCTTATCAACGTTAGGACGTTGCTCGTATAAATCATTAAAATAGTCAACAATCGCATCTTTGATTACAAGACCCGAAAATTGCGTGTTTTTTAATGAGTCATTGGTACCGTTGAAGTCGACAGCGAATGTTTGCGTAGGTCCAAACCATTCTTGCCAAGGTTGCGAGCGCGCAAAATTATACAGGCTATTTTTGTCATCTACGCCTTCTTTTTCTTCAATAAGCATAAGCACACGCGTTGCAAAACGAGTTGATAAACAAACCTTTTGCGCAAGTAATGAGTCAGCCTCAAAACGAACAGAACCAACAGTTTGCTTAGACACGGTTGCGCCAAGTTCTGTTAGTTCATCAACCAATAAATTTTCGATTCCGATAGAAGTAAGTGCGATAAATTGCAAAGTAATAACCCTTAATAGCTAATTGCGCAGGATTATAACATAGGTTGGGCGACAAACACGCCATAAAGACACGCTTAAGGCTTAAATTTGGTTAGGCGGTTTGACTTTGATATTGCTGATTTAGAATGGGGTGTACTCGATTATTCAAAATACGGATTACTTCAAATTGCGCTAAAGATAAGTTTTCGTCTAATTTAAAGGTTTCACTTAAATTCAAACAAATAGATGCATCAGGACAATGCTCTACAATTAAAAAATCACCTGACTGCGCTTTAGATGTTAATTTTACTATTGCCTCTACGCTTGGCTCTGTCCCTGTGTATTCTTCAAAAAACCAACTTTTTGCTAAAACGGGTTTTAAGTGATACTTAACAGCAGTTGCATTTAATGATATTTGACAAATTTGAGCCGCAGACCACAATTCAAATCCATCCAGATAATTATAAACTTGTTCGTAAAATGCAGCATCTTCGAGACTAAAACGTGGATTTTTAAAAACAGAATCGGTGAGCTGTCTTAATTTATAAGGCGTGCATAATTGCATGTCGTCATTTAAATCAAGTAACAAACGATTTTTATCAGGACAAGTAATCCACTGCCATTGCTTTGATGCTTGTAACATTTACTCCTCCTTGGGTATGTTGAATAATTATTGCTCAGAGTATAACCGCTTTTGACCACTTTTAAAATGTTTGCTTAGAACATTTAGCTAACGATCAAAAGCTTAGATAACTGATCCTTATAAGCCGTTAACGATCGACTTTACCAATTGTGGACCTTTGTAGATGAACCCAGTATAAACCTGAACTAAATTTGCGCCTGCATCTAACTTTTCTTTTGCAGATGTAGCATCATCAATACCGCCGACTCCGATGATTGGTAGCTTACCTTGTGTTAAGCGTTTTAGTTCACTTACTACCTCTGTAGAGCGCATTCTAACAGGGTGACCTGATAAACCGCCCGCCTCTTGTGCATATTGCTGCCCCATGACTGCGGCTCGTTCAAGCGTTGTGTTTGTGGCAATTACACCATCAATTTTATTATTTAAAAGTGATTCACTTACTTGCTCTATTTGTATTTGATCGAGATCCGGTGCAATTTTTACAAGCATAGGAACTTGCTTATTATGCTTTGCAATTAAATCTAACTGTTCATTTTTAAGACTTTGCAACAAATCGTCAAGTGCAGCACCATATTGTAAATCACGAAGCCCTGGGGTATTTGGTGATGAAATATTTACCGTAATGTATGAGGCATGCTCAAATACTTTACGCATACAATGAATATAGTCATCTTTACCTTGCTCGTTAGGTGTATCTTTATTTTTACCAATATTGATACCGAGTATGCCACTGTACTTTGCTGCTTTTACATTTTCGACTAAATTATCAACACCTTTATTATTAAAACCCATACGGTTAATAATTGCGTTTGACTCTGGAAGTCTAAAAATACGTGGCTTATCATTACCAACTTGAGGACGCGGTGTAACCGTTCCAACTTCAATAAAACCAAATCCCATTTGGCTAAATGCATCTATACATTCTGCATTTTTATCCAGGCCAGCGGCAAGCCCTACTGGGTTTTTAAATTCAAGACCTAAAAAGTTTACGGGTTTATCTGAAACACTTTGTGACCAAGCTATATTTAGAGGCGTATTAGCAAAACGACGAAGATTATTAAGTGCAAACTCATGCGCCCACTCCGCATCACGGGTAAACATAAAACGGCGAGCTAAATCATAAAACATCAATATAATCCTCTTTTTAAATTTCAGACAAAAAAATACCTCAGACAAGGCTAAGGTATTGTATAACAATTTTAACAATCAGTTATTTATTTACTAAACAAATAACTGATTAAAGCTAAATTATTTTCCTGATGTATCACAGTTGTGACTTAATAACATAAGTTCACGAAGTGCAACTGAGAACTTAGCAAAGTCATGGCTTTGTGATGTTTTAAACTCAGCCAACATTTGTTTCCAACGCTGAAGTAATAAATCTTGGCTATCCATCCACTCATCTATTTGACTATCAACATCGCTCTCGTCACCTTCAAAGCTATTTAGCACCACTTCAGATAACGTACGTTGCTGCCAATCAAGCTCTTCACGGTAAGATGAACGAGCAAGTGCTTGCCAATGATTTGCTACTGGTTGCTTAGTTATTTGCTCTAAGAACCAATGCAGACCCATTCTCGCGCCTAGTTTAAAGTAAGTATTCGATACCATCGAAATACTCTTACCTGAATTATTAGCAACCTCAGCTAAATCCATCACAGAGAATAAGCTTGATAACGAAACAATACGCTTAGCTATATCTACAGGAACGCCGGCATCAATTAACTTATTAGCTTCAATTACAATACGGTCATTTTCTTTTTCAATCATGTATGTATTTAAATTATCGCTTAAATCTTTAAATGTTGGCGCAAAGAATTCAATTCCTTGTTCAATCGTTTGTGACTTATTACGATGACGTAAGAACCAACGCGTAGTACGGCGAACAGTACGACGAAGTTGGTAAAGCATTTCAGTTTGTACCGCTGCTGGTATTTTATTATCCAGTGCGCTGATAGAAGACCATGTATCGCGCATTTCAAATATTTCGCTAGCAATTGAGTAACACATTGCAATTTCAGCTTCGTTGGCACCGGTTTCTTCATGCATACGTACCATGAAGTTTAAACCCATATCATTAACGATACTGTTAGCAAGTTTAGTTGCAATAATTTCTTTACGAAGTGGATGGTTGTTCATCGCATCGTTAAACTTCTCACGTAGAGGACGTGGGAATGACTTCACAAGCAATTGGCGATAGTAAGGGTTTTCAGTAATTTCATCACTTACTAAAGACTCTTTTAATACCATTTTTGCGTAAGACACTAGCACTGAAAGCTCAGGGCGAGTTAAGTCTTTACCTGCGGCTGCACGTTCTGCCAATTCTTCATCACTTGGAATGAACTCAATAGCACGGTTTAACTTACCATCTTTTTCAAGTGCATGAATAAAGCGAATCTTTTCTTTAAGCGTTGAAGTACCTTTAGACTGCGTAATTGAAATAGTATGTGTTTGACGGTAACAGTCTTTTAATACTAATTCAGATACTTCATCTGTCATTGAGTAAAGTAGCTCATCACGTTGTTTACGTGTTAAGTCACCTTCAGCAACCAAGCCATTAAGTAAAATCTTAATGTTAACTTCGTTATCTGAACAGGCAACGCCTCCTACGTTATCAATAAAGTCAGTATTAACACGACCACCCTTAGCTGCAAATTCAACACGACCTAATTGAGTTGCACCTAAGTTACCGCCCTCACCAATTATTTTAGCGCCTAAATCTCTACCATTGATACGTAGTGCATCGTTTGCACGATCCCCTACATCTGCATCAGTTTCTTTAGAGTTTTTGATATACGTTCCGATACCGCCATTCCACAGTAAATCAAACTCCATCATTAACGATGCTTTTATTAATTCGTTTGGCGTCATACTCGCTTTTTTAGTGCCCAACATTTTTTTCATTTCTGGGCTAAGCGTAATTGATTTAGCAGCACGAGAGAAAACACCACCACCGGCAGAAATTAACTCTTTATTGTAATCTTCCCAAGATGAACGCGGCATATTAAATAAACGTTCGCGCTCTGGGTAAGAAGTAGCAGCATCTGGGTTAGGATCAACAAAAATGTGCATATGGTTAAAGGCAACTTGTAAGCGAATATGCTTAGATAACAACATACCATTACCAAATACATCACCAGCCATATCGCCAATTGCAACTACCGTAAAGTCGGTAGTTTGACAATCGATATCCATTTCACGGAAATGTCGTTTAACTGACTCCCATGCGCCTTTAGCTGTAATACCCATTTTCTTATGATCGTAACCAACCGAGCCACCTGATGCGAATGCATCACCTAGCCAGAAATTGTATTCATTAGCTATGCCGTTTGCGATATCAGAGAAAGTAGCGGTTCCTTTATCGGCAGCAACCACTAAGTAAGCATCATCTTCATCGTGGCGAACAACATCTCGAGCTGGCACTACTTCACCGCGCTCTATGTTATCTGTAATATCTAGAAGACCACGGATAAAAATTTTGTAACACTCTTGGCCTTCTTTTATAAACGCTTCGCGCTCACTAGGTAATTGTTTACATACAAAACCACCTTTAGAGCCAACAGGTACAATTACTGTATTTTTAACTTGTTGCGCTTTAACTAAGCCAAGTACTTCAGTACGGAAGTCTTCACGACGGTCAGACCAACGCAGACCACCACGCGCTACTTTACCGTAACGTAAATGCACACCTTCAACGCGCGGAGAATAAACAAAGATCTCAAACGCAGGAAGAGGAAGCGGTACGTCAGGAATTAAGCTAGGCTGTATTTTAAACGAAACATAAGATTTAAACTGACCTGCATCATCTTTTTGGAAATAGTTGGTACGTAGCGTCGCAACAATCATATCTACGTATAAACGTATAATGCGGTCATCATCAAGGTTTGCTACATTTTCAAGTTCTAAGTAAATTTGCGTACTTAACTTTTCAAGTGTTTTAGCACTTGCTGGGCTCTTAACTGAGAACTTTTTAGCAAATAAATTAACAATTTGCGCTGCAATGTTTGGATAATTTGCAAATGTGCTTTCAATGTAACTTTGTGAGAACGTTACACCAATTTGACGCATGTACTTAGCGTAAGCACGTAAAATAGAGGCTTCGCGGCCAGTTAGGCCACCCATTAACACTAAACGGTTAAAACCATCATTTTCAAGGCGATTGCCCCACACATTTGTTAATGCAGCGCGAAAACGTGCTGAAATTTTATCAAAGTCTGCCATCCCTTTGCTGTCAATAAGCATCGAGAAGTCCATGATCCAGTTAATACGACCATCGCTAGTTTTAACTGAATATGGTGTTTCACCAACAACGCGCAGACCAAAGTTTTCAAGCATTGGCATAACATCAGATAAGTGAATTGGCTCATCTTTATGGAATAAGCTTAATCGTACAATATTACTGTTTGCTTCTTCTTGAGGACGGTAAAACAGCATTTCTAGCTTGTTTTCATCGCTAAGTAGTTCTAACTTTTCAATATCAACAACCGCAGCACTTGGAAGCACTTCGTCTTTGTATGAGCGTGCAAACGCATTACAGTATTTACGATTTAAATCGTTACCACGTGCTTCACCCGCAGACTCTAAAAGTGCAGATTGAAGTTTATCTTCCCACGTACGTGCAGCTTCTACTAAATTGTTTTCGATGTCTTTCACGTTATATTCGATCTTGTTGTCGGTCACACGAACGGTGTAATGAGTACGCGCCAGTGTTGACTCAGAGAAATAAGTAGTAAATTCGACTTTATCGTCAGAATTAAATGCATTAGCTAATATATCTTGCGTTTCACGACGAAGAGCCGTGTTATAGCGTTCGCGAGGAACATAAACCATGCAAGATAAAAAGCGACCATACGCATCTTTACGTACAAACAAGCGACACATATCGCGCTCTTGTACTTGTAAAACACCCATAGCAACTTCAAGTAGCTCACTTTCGCGCGCTTGAACTAGCTCGTCACGTGGGTAGGTTTCTAAAATATTTAAAACAGCTTTGTAAGCGTGTGTACCTTTAGCAAAATCACACATTTCCATAATGCGGTTAATTTTACTCTTTAAAACAGGCACATCAGTAGCACTGTTATTGTAAAAGCTTGATGAGAACAAACCAATAAAGCGATCTTCACCAATTACATTGCCTTCATCGTCAAAACGCTTAATACCTACGTAATCGATGTAAGCTGGACGGTGAACGCGAGAAACAGAGTTAGTTTTTGTTAGGATCAGTAGGTTGCTGCTGCGTGCTTCTTGGCGGGCAACTTCTGGTAATTCTGACAATAATCGTGTGTGCTCTTCAGTAGAGTTTTTCATCAAGCCAAGGCTTGATTCCATTTTACCTTTTAATTGGTAATCACCTTGAACTGGGCTTAGCTCATATTCACGGTAACCCATTAGGGTAAAGTTATCTTTCGCTAACCAATCTAAAAACTCAGTTGTTTCTGAAACTTCTTCTGTCGTTTTATTATGATGACGTTTAGGTAACTCTTTGGTTACTGCAATCAATTTTTTACGAATTGGCTGCCAATCATCAACAGCAACTGATACATCAACAAGAACCGACTCTAACTCTTTCTTGAAAGACTCAATCACAGAAGAATCTGTTTGACGGTCAATTTCAATAAAAAATACTGTTTTAGTAGATGAGGATTCTTGCTCTGCTTTTAAATTTGATAATCCAGAAATTTTAGCGTTTTCATCGCGCTTAATTTTTAATGGGCAGTGAAGTAATAAGTGAGAGGCGATATTTTCACGAGTCATGGCCATACGAACAGAATCAACTAAAAACGGCATGTCTTTAGTAATAATCTCTACGATTGTATGTGATGACTGCCAGCCATCTTTTGCCACTTCAGGGTTGAAAACGCGGATAACTGCGTCGTCGGTAGTATTTTTTTCTAGCGAGTTCCAAAGGCTTAATGCTGCGCCATATAGGTCACTATCGTTGCGGTTTGCCAAATCCTCTTTAGACATATTGCTGTACAAGGCTTTGGCGAATTTCTCAACGAGTAACACATTATCAGCGCGAACTTTTTTCTGGATCAGCTTACAGACATTATCTAGGATAACCGAGGCTTGGCCTTCATTTCGTGTCATTGTATGTTCCTTAATCTATTACTGCTCAGGAGCAGGAATTTGTACAGCTATTCATTAGCGTGGAGTCAATTAAATTCTAACCCTTTTACAGCTAATAAACAGCCTTTTCGATGAAAACATTTTAAGCATTTCAGCTATTTGGTCATCTATTCACAAATTGTAGATATAAATGGCCTTTACAGGCCATTTAGGAGCAAAATTATTCACATTATTTTTTCTGGTCAGTCCAGAGAAGGCTACCAATAGCGGGTAATAACAACACTGCACCTAACATATTCACTAAAAACATGAAGGTTAGCAGTATACCCATATCAACTTGGAATTTAAGATCTGAGAATATCCACGTACTCACACCAATCGCAAGTGTAATACCGGTAAATAGAACCGCACTGCCACGTTCAACAAGCGCATTTCGATAAGCAACACTTAATGGTACATTTTGCTTAAGCTGCCCCATCATCGACGACAGTATATAAATACCGTAATCGACCCCAATACCTACTCCTAGAGCAATAACTGGCAAAGTAGAAACGGTTAAGCCTATTTCTAATTGCACCATAAGTGCTTGTGCAAGTGTTGATACGATATAAAGCGGCAATACCACAGCAATCGTTGCCTTTACGCTTCTAAAGCTCATTAAACATAAAATGATAACGGCACCATAAACATAAAGCATCATTGGTATTTGCGCTTCTGCAACTGACTCATTAGTCGCTGCCATTACACCAACAGGTCCTGAAGCTAATTTAAATGCTAATTTATCAGTGCCCTCTTCTTGCGCAAATTGCTTAACACTCTTAATTACAGTATCTATAGTTTGTGCTTTATGATCATCTAAAAATATAATCACTGGCATAACTGAACAATCACCGTTAAGTAAACCTGTACTAGTTTCAACTCGAGACGTTGACTGCACTAAACTTGCTGAATTTCGTGGCAAGCTTTGCCATTTCAAATTGCCTTCGTTGTAGCCTGCGTTAACCGATTGAGCTACAGAGCTCAAACTTACAGCAGACTGCACACCTGCTACATTCTCTACTTTGTATTGAAAACGGCTTATACGCTCCATCACATCATGCTCAGTACATGCTGCAGGATACGCTTCTACAATTACCTTTAAGATATCAGACGAGATAGTGTACTTGTCTGATATTAAAAACGTGTCTTGATTATAACGAGCATCTTGATGCAGTGATGGCGCGCCTGCATGTAAGTCACCTATACGCATTTTATCTGCTTGCCAGTAACCTAAAGCAAATAGAACAAGGGTAAAACCAATAATCATTTTAGCTACTTTAGGATCAGTCGCTTTAACAAGTAAGTCGCGGATTTTATCAAGCATGTTTGGTTTTGCTGCATCACCAGATTGAATATGTACACTGTTTTCAAAGTTCATGTACGAAGCCCAAACAGGCAATAAGATTAAATTAGTAAATATAATTACTGCTACACCTAAACTCGCTGTAATGGCAAGTTCACGGATAATACCAATATCGATGGTAAGTAATGTTAAGAAGCCTACGGTGTCTGAAAGAAGTGCAATACCGCCTGGCACTAATAAAGCCCTAAAACTTGACTGACAACAAATACGTGTTGTTTTACCTTCACCTACTTTTTTACCAATCGCATTTATCATCTGCACACCATGGCTTACACCAATAGCAAATACTAAAAACGGTACCAAAATAGACATAGGGTCAAGGCCAAAACCTAAACTTGAAAGCAGGCCTAATTGCCAAATAACAGCAATAATGGAACATGCGATAGGCAAAATAGTCAGCTTTAAACTACCACAAAACAGCCAAACCATAATAAAAGTAAAGGCGATAGCAATGGCAAAAAATACAACCACCCCTTTTGCACCTTCCGCTATATCACCAGCCATTTTTGCAAAGCCAATAATATGAATACTTACTTTGTCCGTACTTAAAGGCTCTCTTAAATCACTTTCTAGCTTTTGTGCAAAAGCTAATGTGTCTAATTTTTGCTGTGTTTGAGGATCAGTTTCTAAAAGTTGAGCAGTTACCATTGCACACGAATAATCGCTGGCAATCATACGTCCTACAACTTTTGCTTTTTCAATGTTTTCCTTTACTACACCTAAACCACGCTTATCTGCTTTAAAGTTAGCAGGAATAATTGGGCCACCGGCAAAGCCATCCTCCACTACTTCAACAAAACGAGCACTGGGTGAAAATATTGAGTTAACTAATGGACGATTTACGCCAGGAATGAAATAAAGCTGATCGTGAACCGCTTTTAATTGGGTAAAGAACTCTGGATTAAATATATCACCACTGTCATCACACACTGAAATCAAAATACTGTTTGCACCACCAAACTGCTTTTCATGCTTGGTATACACTTTCATATAATCGTGGTTTAACGGGATATTTTTATTAAACGATGCATCTAATTGAATTTGAGTCGCTTTGAATACAAGTAAACAGGTTATAAGTGCAAAACTTATAAGCATAATTAAGCGATGTCTAAAAATCGCCTTTTCAATAAAATCGAGTAGTTTATGCATTAAGGGGTTAACTCCTTCACTTTAATGCCATCTTCTGTAGCCATGATCAGCCTGTTATCTAAAATTACACCATCAAGAATCGCTTTACCGTCAGCAAGCTGCTCATGGGTGAGTAACCCATCTTGAAGATGAAAAATAACGCCACTGTTGGCAAGCATAAGCCATTGTTTGTTATTATAATTAATGATGTTGTTGATCGTCGCTGTTTTAACATTTTCGAAATGCTGCCACTGCTGTTCACCGTTTTGCTTTGCAAAAACATTACCTCGAAGCCCTGCCACAATTTCTTGTGTGCTATCTGATGCAACAGCAAAGAATGAACCAGGATAAATTTCTTCTATCCTTTGCCAAGTTTGACCATCATCAATGCTTCTGGCCATCAAGCCCATCTCACCAACCAGCATTAAACCATTATCTGTTTTTTCGATTCGATTAAAGTGCGGTAAAATTGAAGCAGTTTCCGCTTCGTATCCTTCGGGGTCATTTTCTTTTAAATCGTTCAAGTAATCACGATCATCACTAAATAATAGCGAATCTAAAAAGCGTTTTTGCCAATGTTTACCACCATCGGTGGTTTGATAAAACATGCCATATGCGCCCACTGCAAAACCTTTTAAATCATCTTCAAATAGAATATCTAAACATGGTTTGTCTAATTTTGGTTGTGCTTGTTGTAGTTGCCAATTAACACCACCGTCAGTAGTATTTATTATTGTTGCATCGTGGCCACACGCCCATCCATTATTTTCATTACTAAAATCAACGGCAGTTAATAGCACTTGAGTTGGGACTAGCTCAGCTTGTTGCCATTTATCACCCGAGATACTTTTAATAACAGTACCGTGTTTACCTACTGCAATTAGACCATTGCCTGTGTTGGTTATGTCGGTGAGTAAGGTTTTAGCTGCATTTGTTGCACTGATTGCATTGTTAGGGGCTTCTTGTGCAACACTCGCACCGCTTATTATCAGGCTGGCATATACCAAATACTTCATAAATTTTAATCGCCTTGTACGAGAGAGTTGTTTGTCTTTTTACTGGGGAAAGCGTTGCGCGCTGTAAGACAAACGCGATGAGAAAGGAAAAGGCACTTAACAAATTGTTAAGTGCCTAGTTTAATACTATCTACCTGCGCGACGTAAAGCGCTTGACGTAAATTCGTTATCGTTAAATGACTGTGAAAAATCGTACATTTTTTCTTGGTTATCTAAACCAATTGCTAAATAACGACGAGAATTCAAATCATGATAAACCTCAAGCGTACTCCACTGAGTAGGTACTTCGTAGTAGTTAAGGCCATAAGCCATTGCTACACGGTAAAGTTGGTCGCGGTTATCATAAATATCCGTAACCTGTACTTGCCAGCTATCTTCATCAATGTAAAACACACGTTTTTTATAGATATGGCGTGTATCGTCTTTTAAGTTAGCTTCAACAACCCAAACACGGTGTTTTTCGTAGCGTGTATGCTCTGGGTTTATGTGGCCAGGCATTAAAATGTCATCGTATTCTAACTTATCACTATGAAGCTTATAGCTGTTGTAAGGAATGTATAATTCTTGCTTACCTTTCAACGTCCAGTTGTAACGATTAGGTGAGCCATTGAACATGTCAAAGTCATCAGTAGTACGTAAGCTATCCGCTGCTGTTCCTGGTGCATCATATGCAACATTAGGTGCACGACGAACGCGACGTTGTCCCGAGTTGTAAGTCCATGCTTGGCGTGGCGTTAATATTTGGTCCATCGTTTCATGAACAAGCAGTGCTGTACCAGCTAAACGAGCTGGTTCTGTAACGCTTTGTTTAAACTTAAACAAAATATTTGAGTCTTGTAGCTCTGTTGGTGTTGCACTAGGGTCTGAGTATTTAACTAATAACTGCTCATCAAAGCCAACATAGTTATAAGAACCAGATGCAGTTGGTGCAGCTTGACCACCAAAACGCTCAATAGACTGGCCACGGTAACGCAATAAGTGATTCCAAATTGCCTCTAAACCCGTTTTAGGAATAGGGAAAGGAATACCAATCGCCGTATTTTTAATACCGTTACCGCCTTCAATTAACTCAGCAGTCGGTGCAAACTTTTTAGTCGCGTCATAAACAAACTGAGGGTAAGACGCAGAACGGCGTGTTTCATACACTGGCATTTTAAATGTATCTGGATATGCTTCAAATAAAGCAATTTGACCCGGACTTAAATTAGCTTTGTACTTTTCGATATTACTTTTATCAATAGTGAAAAGCACTTTGTCAGTGGTATATGGGTCAAGGTGATGCATACCCGGTTCATAACCTGCTGGTGCTGTTGTAATTCCGTTATTCCATGCTGGAATAGAGCCATCAGCATTAGCTGCTTTTTCTGCGCCCATTGGCGTTAAGTTTTGACCTAATTGGGCAACTTCATCAGCGTTTAATTTAGCTAAAGCTGCGCTGCTTGCAAACAAGCTACAAAAAGCTGTAGCGATGAGGGTAGGTTTTTTAATCATAATAATGTTACCCCTAAATAGAATATTTTAAGTTAAAAGAAACGTAATCGCGATCTGAGAAAGTATTTATATCGCCGCCGCCCCAAAACGAGTTATAGCTCACATCAAGTGACCACGCATTTTGGTAGTTAAAGTTCATGGTTGCACCTAAAGATTTACGGTCTTCAATAAATAAGAACATAGGATCTGGTGTATTACCATTTACGTCATGTGAAAATACAAAACGTGGAGAGAAGTTAATACCTTTGTAAAAGTTAAAATAATCACCTTTAGCAATTAAGCGGTAACCCCAAGAAGACGCAGTAGCAAATGATTTTTCTTCAGCGCCGTTTGATAAACCAAGATGCAATGTTGAGTAATCAGTAGTACCAGGGCCTGTAATTGTGCCACTACGGCCAGTACCGGATACATTCAAACGCGTTTCGTCATAGTCTGGCATGTTATGAATTTTTACAGCACCCACTTCACCAACAACAGCCCAACTATCAGCACCTAATGAAGGACCAAATAAGTGAGTAGCCGTAAATTGAATTTGCGATGTATCACGTTCAATATAGCCTTGAGCAACTTCACCCGCACCAACAGAACTAATATCATCGCCAAAACTCATTTGCGAAATACCTGCAAAATCAGGACGAAGACCTGCAAGCGCTAACTGCTCAGGCATAGCTGTATAAAGTAACTCTACATCATCAATTTGCAGTGGTTCATCTTGGCGAAACGCAAATTCACCCGCAAAGGCTGTTTCACCAATAGTCGTGTTAAAACTTAAACCATAAAGTTTAATATCTTCTGGGTAGTCGTTTTCAGCTTTAGAAAAAGCGGTTAAATCAGCAACATTATCTGACGTGATTTCTGTTGTCATGATCATTGCTAAATCTTGAGCAATTGCTGCCTGTGAAAAGTTTGATACACGACCAGATATAAGTGGACGACGACTATGGTAGTTCACGTGGTATAACGCAATTTCAGTATCATTAAATTCAGGTAAAAATATACCTAAACGTAAACCGTACTGTCCGCCATCTTCAGGTTCATTTTTACCATTATCTCCTTTACCTTTTAACGCAACCTTAGTTGGGTAAGCAAGATACATTTGAGCTAATAAAGCACTCCCTTCAGCACTTGAAGGATCAATACCTCGAGCAGCTGCTGCTAATGCAAAATCAGATGTTAGGTTATTTAAACTATCCGTTAAAAAAGCAACATCAATATCAGGATTAGACGTAAAGCCTAATTGAACATTCTGCTGATAACCATTTTCTGCTGCAAAGTCATTAGTAGAAAAGTATGTACCTGCTGCTGGTAAACGTGTTTCTTGCCATTGATATTGGTAGAAACCTTCAAGCGTAATATTCTCAGTAATACCGAGCGATGCCCAAAGCATACCGATTGGTATAAATGCTTCTTTTAGCTCAGCGCCAGGTGCTTTTAATCGGTCAATATCAACTGGGTTTACGTTAATACCATGAGATATAAGCGTACTTTCACCCCAGTTAACTACTTGCTGGCCTAAACGGACAGATAAAGGGTTATTACCATCATTTAAATCAAAATCGGCCCATACAAACGCGTCTAATAAACGTATGTCGGCACAACTTTGTGCTTTGGTGTCTTTATCGTCACATGGATCAACACCCTGCCCTGATGTAGGATTTGAATAAGCGTGGTACCCATCCATTAAAGCAAAGTCATAAAAATACATGAAGCGAGTGAACAAACCGTAGTTATCTTTATTTATTGAAAGGTCGTGTGTGCCCTTCAATAGTTTTGAGAAGGAGTCACCACTATCAAAATTTAAATTACCCGCATCACCATTATTTGAGTAAGAGCCCGGTTGTGCCCATACATCTTGTGATGAGTAAATAGTATTACTTAGCGCTGGGTTGTATCCTGTCCAATCAAATGCTGGGTTATTACTTTTGCCAATTAGGTTAAAGTCTCTGTCTTCTACACGAACACTTTGCCCATATGAAAAGGTTGAATCGAAGGTAATATCAAAACCTCCAGCTTCAAATGTTACAGCTTGAGTACTTGCTGCAGATAAACCTAAACTAGCGGCTGCTAAACCTATAGCGATTCTATTTTTAACAAAAAGCGATCTTCTTATCATTTTGGTTCCCCCCTGTCGCGGGTCATTTTGTGTGATCAAGTTATTGTTTTTAGTGTAATCATAACGATAGAAGCGAATCAGTGAAATTACAAATACTCGCTCTAATCTGTCATATACTTCTTATTCTGGTTAACGCTTACGTATTGGTAAGACGTCGTACCAGATAATTTATACACGTAATTTAACAATAGGACAAATTGAAATTAACAAAAATACAATATTTTTATGTATATATAACATAAAAACCGAGTGTCAGGCCACTCGCTCTAGGCGGATGAACTTGTTTTCGGGGGTTAATAAGAGTCTAAAACGGCCACGTACACCCAAGCTCGAAATGAAGGGCCTCAAATGCGTAGCAGCAAAACGAATTGTTTTACCGCCATCCTCTACAACTTGTAAAGAGCTAAAACGGCCATGGTAGTAATCCATGCACTCGTTATAGCTCAATCTTAAGGTAAAATAATACTCAATCATTTATGCGAGCGCTTTTTCAACCTTTTCATACAAGTCAGCACTTAGGCCATCTAAATTGGCTAAGCGCTGTAATTGCAGTTTCATTGCTTGTGAGCGTACATCATCGTAACGCTTCCACGACATAAACGGTGTTAGCATACGCGATGCATTTTGTGGATTAATTGCATTAAGTTTTATTAATAAATCACCTAATAACGCATAGCCTTGAGCATCTGCTCGATGAAATTGTGCTGTATTAAAGTGGCTAAAACTTCCTACAAGTGCACGTACACGGTTAGGATTTGAAAAATCAAAACACGGGTGTTCGTAAAGTGCCTTAATATCATCTATAGCAGTACTGCCTGATTGCATAGCTTGCAGTGCAAACCACTTATCCATGACTAAAACATCATGACGCCACTGACTATCAAAATGACTCAAAAGCTCATCTCTAACAGGGTGTGAAGCTTTTACCACAGCGCTTAGGGCACCAAGTACATTAGTCATATTAGTCGAGCTTGCAGCTTCTTTAATAAAGGTTACAGCTTCTGGACTTTGTGTTTTAGCAAGGTAGTGCAGACATATTTGCTTTAAAGCACGATTCGCAACAGCGCTTGCACTTATACTGCCATCATCTCCAAGAGATTCGTAACAACTAAGAAGCTCATCAGCAAGTTCATCAGCAATTTGTTGCTCAAACTTTTCTGTTATTTCAATAATGTCATCTACAGGTATTACATCAAATTCAGCAGCTAAAGTGTCAAAACTCGGCAATTTAAACAGCTCTGCAATTAAAGCTAAATCGCCCTCTTTAGTGTTTATAAGTACACGTAGCGCATTTATAATTTCGCTGCTTAATACGCTATTCGTTGCATCGGTGATTTGAGATTTAATCGCCTTAATGAATAGCTGCTGTTGTGCATCCCAACGTGAAAAATCACTGCGCGCAAAACGCATAATATGCAATAGTTCGGGCTCTGTTGTTTGCTGGTTTAAAATACAAGGTGCAGAAAAGTCTTCGAGTAAAACCGCAACAGGCTTTTCTAAAATATTATCAAAGCTAAATGTTTGAGTCGCATTAGTTACATCGAGTACATGATCTAGCTTTTTACCTTTATATTGCAGGGCAATACTTTGTCCATTGGCATCAAGTAGTTCAATAGCAAAAGGTATATGAAGCTTTTTATTCTCTGGCTGATTAGCTGGCGCTGTTTGCTCGATTGTCAAAGTGTATGTATTTGAGCTGCTATCAAATTCTTGAATTGCATTTAAACGCGGTGTACCTGATTGGCTGTACCATTGTTTAAATTGCTCTAAATCAACACCTGATGCATCGCTCATCGCACTTACAAAGTCATCACATGTAACTGCTTGCCCATCGTGGCGCTCAAAGTAAAGCGTCATCCCTTTTTGAAAGTTAGTTTCACCCAGTAATGTGTGCATCATACGGATAACTTCAGCACCTTTATCGTATACAGTTACTGTATAAAAGTTATTCATTTCAATAACTTTCTCAGGGCGAATTGGGTGAGCCATAGGGCCTGCATCTTCGCTAAACTGATGCGTACGCATAACTTTGACCGCATCAATTCGGTTAAGTGCACGAGAGCCTAAATCACTACTGAACTCTTGGTCTCTAAATACAGTTAACCCTTCTTTTAGCGATAACTGAAACCAATCTCTACAAGTAACTCGGTTACCTGTCCAGTTATGAAAGTACTCATGCCCTACAATGGATTCAATCGTATGGTAGTCTTTATCTGTGGCTGTTTCTTGATTAGCTAATACGCATTTACTATTAAAAACGTTTAGCCCTTTATTTTCCATCGCGCCCATGTTGAAAAAATCGACGGCTACAATCATATAAATATCAAGGTCATACTCTAAATTAAAGCGTTCTTCATCCCACTGCATTGCCTTTTTGAGTGAGGCAATAGCATGGGGGGTTTTAGATAAATTACCTTTATCAACAAACAATGCTAATTCTACATCTCTGCCGCTTTTAGTCGTGTACGTATCTTTTAAAACATCAAAATCGCCCGCTACAAGTGCAAATAAATAGCTCGGCTTTTTAAATGGGTCTTGCCATTTAACAAAATGACGACCATCTTGTGTTTCACCACTGTCTACTTGATTACCATTAGAAAGAAGTTGTAGATACTTTTTATCGGCAATAATAGTTACATCAAACGTGGCAAGTACATCAGGGCGATCCATGTAATAGGTGATCTTTCTAAAACCCTGCGCTTCACACTGCGTGCAATACGCGCCACCTGATAAATACAAACCCTCTAAAGAAGTATTCGTCTCAGGCGATATCTCGGTCACAATACTTAATTGACAACTATCCGGTAGGTTATTAATTATTAGCTGCTCGCCAATAATTTCATAATCAGTTATATCAACCGTATCAATAGATAAAGACAGTAAGCGTAAATCAATACCATCAAGCACTAAAGGTGCTTTTTTATCACCAACACGCGTAAGCGTTAGCAAAGAGCTTACTTTGGTTGATAATGGCTGTAAGTCAAAGGTTAGCTCTGTGTGGTCAATTAAAAAATCAGGAGCTTTATAGTCTTTAAGATATTGTGCTTGAGGTTTACTTGATTCAGTCATAGATACTCCAAAACAGCTCCTTTTAAGTTAAAAGGAGCTGTTTAAAATTAGGCGGATTGTTTTGGCTTAATACGTAAAATTTTAATGCCCAAGTAGGCATAAACCACCGCTAAAACAGGGTTAATTAAGTTAAAGAAAGCGTAGAGTGCATAATCAAAAGGATTTATTAGTAAAACGCTTTGCATATATGCGCCACACGTGTTCCATGGAATTAGTGGGCTGGTAATTGTACCGCCATCTTCCAATGTACGAGATAAGTTAACAGGCTTCAAACCTCGTTTTTCATATTCATCTTTAAACATACGACCAGGTACAACAATTGCAATATATTGATCGGCCGCTATCACGTTAGTACCAATACACGTTGCTATTGTTGCCGCAATTAACGATCCCGTACTTTTAGCTATTTTAAGTATGCTTTTAACAAAAATATCCAAAAGGCCTGTTTTTTCCATAATGGCACCAAACATCAGTGCAGTCATAATAAGCCATGTGGTTGTAAGCATTCCGGACATACCGCCACCACTGAGTAGGGAGTCCATTTTGT
This sequence comes from Pseudoalteromonas arctica A 37-1-2, assembly GCF_000238395.3. Lineage (GTDB taxonomy): Bacteria > Pseudomonadota > Gammaproteobacteria > Enterobacterales > Alteromonadaceae > Pseudoalteromonas > Pseudoalteromonas arctica. The sequence goes on along the minus strand of NZ_CP011025.1, from coordinate 1,778,126 downwards.
CATCGCCTGTACTTATGCTAAAACCATCAAAAAACGTCGTCCAAACAAGCTTAAAATAGCCAACTAGCTGCCCTTGAGAAACATCAATTTGGCTAGCAATTAAATCAGATTGAAACAACATGGCCCAAACAGCGCCCACAACAGCACCGATAGAGATAGCAGGAAAGGCTGGCATTTTTTTAATCGCTAAAACTAAAAGTACAATTAGCGGGATTAGCATTTCAAAACCAATATTAAAGTTTTGCTGTAAAATAGCCGTTATTTCATCAATACGCCCCGCTTCGCTTGAAGCAGTTGCATTAAAGCCCATGAATATAAATATAATCAGTGCAATTACAAAACTTGGTACTGTCGTCCACAGCATATGTTGAATATGCTCAAATAAATCAGCGCCTACAACTGCTGGCGCTAAATTGGTTGTTTCAGACAGCGGGCTTAACTTATCACCAAAGTACGCGCCAGATATAACAGCGCCTGCTGTAACTGTTTGTTCAAGTCCAAGACCCGTTGCAACGCCTAATAAAGCAACACCTATCGTAGCGGCAGTAGTCCAAGAACTACCTATACTCATAGCTACAATGCCACAAATTAAACAACTCGCTGCATAAAACCAACTTGGGTTTATAACTTGCAAGCCATAATAAATTAAAGTTGGTACAGTTCCAGAAAGTAGCCAAGTGCCAATTAACGCACCTACCATAAGTAAAATTAGGATAGCGCCAAGTGAAAGCGTTATACCTTCGATCATAGCTTGTTCTAATTTTTTCCATGTATAACCGTTTTTAAGCCCAATTAAAGCCGCTGCAAAAGTAGCAAATAAAAGTGCAATTTGGTTAGGGCCTGATGAAGAGTTATCACCAAATAAGTAAACTGCAGCACCAAGTAAACAAATTAATACAGAGATAGGAATTAATGCATCAAAAAACGAGGCGGGCTTGATTGGTTTGTCATCCAATAGCTTCAAAGTAGAGACTCCTAGACACACTTACTGTGTGTTTAATTATTATTTTTAGCACGTAAAGCGCATTAATTGAGCATGATTGATCTAGCTCAACTTTATGTAATCAAATATTATAACAATTTAGTAAATTTTAGGTAGTAAAAAAGGCGCTAATGCGCCTTTTTTATAGAGGTAAAACCAGTTGTTACTTCTTAGCTATACGACCATAATTAATATAATCTTGAGTAATTAATGCAGCTTCTTCCAAAAATGGGTCAAGCTCTTCAATTACTTCAGGTAAATCGTCTAAGTTTTCTACCGGATCTTTACCTAAACGCTTAAGACGTTCGTTAGTACGTACAAGTGCACGTGCTTCACCTTCATCTTTTTCTTTAATACGCGTAGCTTCAACTAAAGAGATAGTTTTACGGTCTTTCTCTTCGTTGTATAAGGTAATGTCATTAAATACATAACCAAATTCTGGTTCTGATTTAATTCGTACTTCGTGTTGTTTCTCAAGGTACGTAATAATAGGTGTTAAATTACCTAATTTTTTGTATTTCGCTTTAACAATGCTGTCCCAAGGAAGTGCATTATCTTGCTTACTTTCGCCCCACTCTGCAGGATCGATTGCTGATGGAAACGAAATATCAGGGATCACACCTTTATGTTGCGTACTACCACCGTTAATACGATAAAACTTAGCAATCGTATATTGTACGCTACCCAGCGCATTATCATATAAATCGTAAGCGCGGCCTAAGCCTTTGTGCTGCTGTACTGTACCTTTACCAAAAGTTTGTTCGCCAATAATAACTGCACGACCATAATCTTGCATAGCTGCTGCAAATATTTCAGAAGCAGAGGCACTGTAACGGTCAACTAAAACAGTTAAAGGACCATCGTAATAAGTTATACCATCACGATCTTTTTGCTCTTCAATACGGTTATTTAAAGTATGAATTTGAACAACTGGACCTTGGTCAAAAAACAAACCAGACAATTGTGTTGCTTCATATAAAGAACCACCACCATTTTGGCGTAAGTCGATAATAATACCATCAACTTTTTCTTCTTTAAGCTTAGCCAGCTCAACTTTTACATCTTTCGAAAGATTATTGTAAAAGCCTGGAATTTCGATCACGCCAACTTTACTTGTTAAATCAGAGTATTTGGCTTCAAATACTTCTGATTTAGCCGCTCTATCTTCAAGTCGAATTTTATCACGCGTGATTTCAACAACTTTAGGTGCGCCGTGAGCGTCAACACCTTTTAAATACTGTAGACGTACTTTAGTCCCTTTAGGACCTTTAATTAAATCAACTACGTCATCTAAACGCCAGCCAATTACGTCTACAAATTCTTCGCCATCTTGGGCAACACCAATAATGCGGTCATCAGCTTTAATTTGATCTGTTTTATCTGCAGGGCCTCCCGGCACTAAGCTGCGAATAACAGTGTAGTCTTCATCAGGGCTTAGTACGGCACCAATGCCTTCAAGCTCTAAGTCCATATCCATTTTGAATTGTTCTGCACGACGTGGCGATAAATAAGACGTATGCGCCTCAATACTGCGTGCTAGCGAATTCATAACAATTTGAAAAGCATCTTCTGAATTAGATTGTACTAAACGCTTTTCAGCATTTTTATAGCGTTTGGTTAGTACCTCTTTAATGCCTTCCCAATCTTTACCCGTCATTTTTAAACGCAGTGCGTCGTACTTTACACGCTCACGCCAAATTTCATCAAGCTCAGCTTGTGACACAGGCCATGCTGAATCTTCACGGTCAAAAAAGTATTCATCTTCTTTATCAAACGTCATTTCTTTTTCAAGTAAAGTAAGTGAATACTCGTAACGTTCAAAACGGCGTTTAAGACTTAAGTTAAAAATATCAAACGTAAAGTCTAATTTACCGGTAGTAATAGCGTTATCAAAGTCATCACGATATTGCTCAAAAGAAGCAATATCGCTGGCTAAGAAAACGCTTTTATTAAAATCAAGGGATTCGATATAACGATCGTACACTTTACTAGAAAGCTCATCGTTAAATCGAACCGGTGTATAGTGTGAACGAGCAAATAAGCTAGCCACTCGTTTGCTAGCAGTACCATGTTGACTCTCTTGCTTAAGCTGGGGTAAATCGTCAATTGTAACGGCTTCTACAGCAGCAAATAATGAACCTGAAAACAGGGCAGCAACTAACGGAATGAGCGTAAACTTTTTACTCATACACAACTCCTTAATTTATTTACAACTTAAACGATGTATAAGCTGTCAGCTTTGGTTTTAACTTGCATACCTGTCACTAATTCAACATGAACGTCATCTTTGTTCACTTCAGTGATTACTGCATTTACAAGTGCTTGGCCAAGTTTAACCTTAACCTTATTATTAACCTTGACCTCAGTTGCTGGTAAAGGTTCAATTTTTCCTGAACGTTTAACGGGCGCTGCTTTAGCAGGTTTGTTAGCTGCAGGTGCGTTTTTATCGCCTGCTTTGCTAGCATGAGCTGGTTTTTTCTTGAAAGATTTAGAATCAGAATCTTGGCGAGGACGCTGTTGTTTTTTGCGTTTTGCCATTTTAGCGCGGCTTTCTTCCAATGCTTTTTGTGCATGGTCGATATGCTCTTGCTCAACTTTTTCACCTTGATTACCATCAAGATCAATACGAAACTCTGACTTTGTCACAGCTTCTAAATAACGCCAATTAGACGTGTATTTTCTAAGCGCTTGACGAACTTGAGTCTTACTTACTTTTTCAGACCCTTCAATACGCTCAGCAATATCTTTAAAAATACCTACTTTAAGCGGCTTGATGCCATCTTTTTGTTTAAAACATTGTGGGAATTCTTGATATAAAAATTCCAACACTTCATTAATATCTTTTAGCTTGTTTGTGGTTTCCATTTTAGAACCTATTTTTCACATCTTTTCATCAAGGGACGAATCGACGTAGTGTGTTACCCAGTCGACCAACTCTTCGAAATCGGCTTCTATTACAGCCATATCACCCCGAAGGTGTTCCCAAATACCATTAATTGTTTCATCAATAAATTCACATTCTGAATCATCTGGAAGACGATCCCATGCAATATGAATTAAATCATTGAGCGTTTCCGCTACATGCTCTTCTTCGCCTTCCCAGTCGCCAACATCTTGCACAGCAAATAGGTAGTCTTGAACATTTAGCAAATCTTTCATTACAGGCTCGCCTCTAAGCATTTCACTAATGCTTCAAGGCCAGCTTTATCATCAGCATCAAATCGGCCAATACTTGGACTATCAATGTCTAGTACTGCGAATACTTTACCATGTTTCATGATAGGTACAACCACTTCAGAGTTAGACGCTGCATCGCAGGCTATATGCCCGTCAAAAGCGTGAACATCTTCAATTAATTGTGTTTCAGCGGTTGCCGCAGCTGTTCCACATACCCCTTTCCCAACGGGAATACGGATGCATGCAGGATTACCTTGAAACGGACCAAGTACTAATTCAGTAGGAGAATCCATAAAGTAAAAGCCCGCCCAATTTACATCTTCTAAAGAGGTAAATAACAGCGCGCTTATGTTTGCCAAATTGGCAATTACATTAGATTCACCAGCTATCAGCGATTCAGTTTGCTTAACTAATGACTGGTAAAAATCGTGCTTTTGCATACCAAACTACTTCTTATTAAACATACAGTAGCTAAAGGTACTCTTTGTCGTGAAAAATTGGAACCTTTTGGAGGTAAAAAAAAGGAAATCGCACCGTTTATCAGCGTGCTTGGTTAATAATGCTGCGATTATTTTTTTACCGATTTGCGAAGACCAAATAAAAACAGTCCGGCCGCAAATGCTGACATAACACTATTAATCAAAAATATCTCGCCAGTTGAGGCACTTAATAAGTAACTAAATATAGCGCCACCTAACAAACCAAGCGTTAATACACCTGAATAATTAACTTTAGAATACTTAAACATTAGTAAATACCCTGGCACAACAAAGGCCGCCATCGTTAAGCCTACAATATGTGCATTTGAGATAGCAGTCATCAACAGTTGAAAAAATACGGATAAGAAATCACCCTGCAGCGTTAGTGCATAATACAATCCTAACAAGCTGCCAATAATTACCGGGGACAATAATGAAAGCGCGACGCTTTTTGCGAGTTGATGTTTCATCTAATAATCCTTAATACAGAGTATAAATTTTAATGTATTAAGCATGCACCAAGATCTAAAGCTTAGAAATAGAGACTATGGTCGTAATTTATGATGACAAAACGCACAATTTCTATTCGTACTTATTTATTTTACAGGCACAAAAAAGCCCGCTAAATTAGCGGGCTATTTTGTTATATGGTGGAGAGATAGGGATTTGAACCCTAGATGGGCTATAAACCCATGCCGGTTTTCAAGACCGGTGCATTCGACCACTCTGCCATCTCTCCGATACTGCTAAGTTAAAAGTAAGAGTGTACTAATAACTATTTAAGTGAATGATACTTTAATTACCACACACTTATTAAATAAGTGGTGGAGAGATAGGGATTTGAACCCTAGATGGGCTATAAACCCATGCCGGTTTTCAAGACCGGTGCATTCGACCACTCTGCCATCTCTCCGCACGGCCTGCATAATAGGGAAACCCATCCCTTTTGTGAAGCTTTTTTTTTAAATTAATTGTTTAAGTGCTTAAAAAACAATTAATTTGTCTAAAGTTAGAACAAAGTGTTTTTAATTTAGCCGTCAATACTCTTTTATTTAAATATTTAACTCTATTGATCTACAAAGGTTTGCCCAAACATATAAGAGTTGGTAATCTAATTTTAGTTAAATTATCGAAACACACACGTTTCACTTAAAGGAGCTCTACAATGGCGTTTAATCAATCGTACAATACCGCGAAACCGGTAATGTCTACCATTGAAACAAACAAGGTACTTAAAAACACCTACTTTTTACTAGCTATGACACTTGCATTCAGTGCTGTTACAGCCGGTATTTCAATGGCACTACAATTACCTTACTTTATGGGAATTGTGTTTACACTTGTTTCGTTCGGTTTATTATTTGTTGTAAATAAAAAAGCAGATACAGCATCTGGTGTATTTTGGGTGTTTGCTTTCACAGGTTTAATGGGGGCAGGCTTAGGTCCATTGCTTAACCATTATGCTGCAATGCCTAATGGCCCAATGCTTATTATGCAAGCGTTAGGTTCTACGGCGCTTATCTTTTTTGGTTTATCTGCTTATGCACTGAACACTAAAAAAGACTTCTCATTTATGGGTGGCTTTTTAACGGTTGGCTTAATCGTTGTGATTGTAGCTAGCATCGTTAATATTTTTGTTGGCAGTTCACTTATGTTTATGGTGCTTAATGCGGCAGTTGTATTGATCATGTCTGGTTTGATTTTATTCGATACAAGCCGAATCATTAATGGCGGCGAAACCAACTACATTCGCGCAACAGTGTCTTTATACCTAAGCGTATATAACTTATTTACGTCTTTACTTGCTCTACTTGGCGCAAGTGATGACTAATTAAATAGTTCTGTTAAAATAGCCCCTTAATTGGGGCTTTTTTATTGGAATTGTTTTGTCACGTTTTGTTCTTTCATTACATACACCACCATCCGATCACGATACAACGCAAAGGTTAGTTAAGTTTGCGAATGCATGTTTAGCCCAAGGGCACATCATTGATGCTGTTTTTTTATACCAGCAAGGTATTTATCATGCATCTACCCACTTTGATTTATCCTCAGACGAACTTCAAATTTCAGCACTTTGGCAGCAACTCGCCGATCGAAAACTAAATTTAATGCTGTGTGTTACCGCCGCTGAAAAACGCGGGTTAGATATTAAAAACACAGGTGTATTTGCAGTCGCAGGGCTAGCTGAATTTGCAATGCTTGCAAGCGACGCTGATAAATGGGTGCAATTTAAATGATAAACGTATTAGTAATGAGTCAGTGCAGTCCATTTGACGATTTAAATATTCGTGATGCACTTGATATGACATTGATATTTGCTGCCGTTGACCAAAATGTGAGTTGGTTGTTTAGCGGCCCCGCCGTTTTGGCTTTAAAAAAGCATCAACAACCAAACAATATTGGATTAAAAGATTTTTTTAAAAATATTAAAACACTCGAAATTTATGATGTTAAAAACATTTTCGTGTGTGAAAAATCATTGCTTGATTATGGTTTAAATAAACATGATCTACTCATAGAGGCAAAAGCTCTTAACTTTAGCCAACAGCAAACATTAATTAAAGCGCAGCAACATGTGGTGAATTTATGAGTACATTACATATTTTTTCTAAGCCGCTTAACTATTATTCGGCAAATCAGCTAGAGAACTTAATTTTATCAGACGATAACGTGCTACTTGTTGGTGATGCCTGCTTTGCAAAAAAACAATTTAGGCAATTTGCAGATACACTGTTAATACTTGAACAAGACGCGCAAGTACGTGCAATAAAATTAACAGATAACGATAAAGCCATTAGCTATGAAGACTTTGTAGCACTCACTTTATCAACTAATCAATCAATTACGTGGTAACTCATGCTTGAATTTAACAACCAACAGATTGAAACCGACAAACAAGGCTACTTGCTTGACCATACTTTGTGGTCAAAGGAGCTAGCACCTGTAATTGCTATCCAAGAAAACATTACCCTTAGCGTTCAACACTGGGAAGTAATTAACTTTGTTCGTGATTTTTATATTGAATATAACACCAGCCCAGCAATTCGGATGCTTGTAAAAGCAATGGCAAAAGCACTCGGTGAAGATAAAGGAAACAGCCTTTATTTATATAAATTATTCCCTAAAGGCCCTGCTAAGCAAGCAACAAAAATCGCCGGATTACCAAAACCAGCTAGGTGCATATAATGAGATCTAAATCAGGCAATAATCAAGTAACTGAATCCAAGCCAAAAAGAAGTACAGGGCGTACTTATTCACGCAGTGCACTTAACAAAACGCCTTCAGGTAAAAGAGAGATAAAGCCGCAAATAGCATCTAAAGACAGAAAAATTGTGTTATTCAATAAACCATTTGATGTGCTATGCCAATTTACAGATGACGCAGACAGAAAAACTCTCGCTGAGTTTATACCTATTAAAGAAGTTTACGCAGCAGGAAGATTAGACAGAGACAGTGAAGGTTTATTACTTTTAACAAACTGTGGAAAATTGCAAAACACCCTAACGGCACCTGATAAAAAGACGAATAAAACCTACTGGGCACAAGTTGAAGGTGAACCAACAAGTGAATCAATTAATGATTTATGTAATGGCGTAGAACTTAAAGACGGGCTTACACTCCCCGCTAACGTTAAAATAATTGATGAACCTACAATTTGGACTCGTAATCCGCCTGTACGCGAGCGAAAAGCAATCCCTACCACTTGGCTAAGTATTACCATTAACGAGGGTAAAAACAGACAAGTTCGTCGAATGACCGCGCATATTGGCCACCCTACACTTCGCCTTATTCGCTATAGCATTGGCAACTATACGTTGGATGATATTAATTGTGGTGAATACAAAGTAATAAAGGGTGCATTTGATGCATAAACCGCATGTAACAGTTGCGGCAATAGTAAAAAAGCAAAATGAGTTTTTACTTGTAAAAGAGCGCGATAAATTTACACAGCAGGTTTGTTACAATCAACCTGCTGGTCATTTAGAACAAAACGAAACGCTTGCACAAGCAGCAAGCAGAGAACTACTTGAAGAAACAGGCTTAGCGCTTGAGCCAGTCGGCTTTTTAGGTGTGTATAATTTGCATGCCGAAAATGGAGTGCACTATTTGCGATTCTGCTTTTTATTTGAAGCACCCGATAATATAAAATCGCCAACGCCAGTAGATACCGACATTATCAGCGCTAACTGGTACACATTAGAGCAAATAAAATCACTACCGCTTAGAAGCCCTTTAGTCCTTAAATGTATTGAAGATAGCTTAAACAAGATACCTTTGAGTTTAGATACAATTTACAACGATTAATTTAAGCACCCATAGGTGCTTCAAAGTATCGTTTTTAATTAAATAAACAGATAAATTAATTTATACAATACTTCGTAAGTCTAGTTTGCTATTTGTTATATAAATAAAATACTGACTAATTCCCCTCTTTGCGCCCTTAGTCTCTTTAAGCACAAACAAAATACATGCTATAATCGCGGCCTTTCCAAGTTAACAGCAATCTGTATAAGCGAAATTATTCATGAGCGAAAATAGTCACATTAAAGTCATTGTTGGCATGTCCGGCGGTGTTGATTCTTCTGTATCTGCATATTTATTACAACAACAGGGCTACCAAGTAGAAGGCCTGTTTATGAAGAACTGGGAAGAAGACGACAATGATGAATACTGTGCTGCTGCTGATGACTTAAAAGATGCACAAGCAGTGTGTGATAAGTTAGGCATTGAGCTTCACACTGTTAACTTTGCAGCAGAATACTGGGACAACGTATTTGAGTACTTTTTAGCTGAGTACAAAGCAGGTCGTACACCTAACCCAGATATAATGTGTAACAAAGAAATTAAATTTAAAGCCTTTTTAGAATTTGCTGCTCAAGCACTCGGTGCTGACTTTATTGCAACAGGTCACTATGTTCGCCGTGAGCTTCGCGATGACAAATACGTAATGTGTCGCGGACTTGATAACAATAAAGATCAAAGCTACTTCTTATATACTCTAAGCCATGAACATATTGGCCAAACGTTATTCCCTGTAGGCGATATCGAAAAACCAGAAGTACGCCGCATAGCAGAAGAACAAGACCTAATCACTCACGATAAAAAAGACAGCACAGGTATCTGCTTTATTGGTGAGCGTAAATTTAAAGACTTTTTACAAAAGTTCTTACCAGCACAACCTGGCGTTATCGAAGACACAGACGGTAATAACGTAGGCGAACACGAAGGCTTAATGTACCACACACTTGGACAACGCAAAGGCTTGTTAATTGGTGGAATGAAAGAAGGTTCTGGTGAGCCTTGGTACGTAGTAGATAAAGACCTTGAGCGAAATGTACTTATTGTGGGCCAAGGTAAAGATCACCCTCGCCTATACAGCAACGGTCTTAACGCAAACCAACTTCACTGGGTAGACCGTATTGGCCCTAAAGGCACAACTCGCTGCACAGTAAAAACGCGTTACCGCCAAGAAGACTTAAGCTGTACCCTACTTGTAGGTGAAGACGGCATGGCCCGCGTATTGTTCGACGAGCCACAAAAAGCAGTGACGCCTGGTCAATCTGCCGTATTTTACGCAGAAGATATCTGTTTAGGTGGCGGTATTATTGATTCGGTGATTAAGTAATGAATGAACACCAAGTCATGGCGCTTGCCGCCATGTGCCAGGCTGCTAAACAAGTTCAAAAAATTGCCCAGTACGGCAACAATAACGAACATGATTTAGAAATCTTACTTTCAAGTATTATTCAAATATCTCCGGCATCGCCAGAAGATGTTTACCAAGGTACTGACAACTTACGTGATGGTTACAAAACATTAATGGCGCAGCTAACCGCAGGCGCTCAAAAAGATGTTGAAATTGTAAAGTACGTAGGTGGTTTAATGCAGCTTGAGCGAGCACTAAGTGCAAACGACAAAAGCTTAAACGAATTAGGTAAACGAATTGATGATATTCATCGTCGTTTAGACCACTTTGCTATTACCGACGAGAGCGTTGTTGCCGGTTTAGCAGATATATACTCGTCGGTGCTGAGCCCCCTTGGGCACCGAATACAGGTTTATGGCAAACCCGAGTTATTAAAACAGCAACTCACTCAAAATAAAATCCGTGCGTTATTACTCGCCGGCATTAGAAGTGCAGTATTATGGCGACAAATGGGCGGTAAACGCCGTCACTTTTTCTTTGCAAAAAGAAAAATACTCGCCATTGCTAAAACAAAAATTTAACTATCGTTCAAACTAAAATTTAGGAGTTATTATGGAGCTTTCAGCGTTAACGGCTATCTCTCCAGTGGATGGTCGCTACGGCAGCAAAACCACTGAACTACGCAGTATTTTCAGCGAATTTGGCTTAATCAAATACCGCGTAATTGTTGAAGTGCGTTGGTTGCAAGCGTTAGCTGCAGCAAGCGATATTAAAGAAGTACCTGCATTTAGCGAAGAAGCTAATGCACTTCTAAACGCCATTGTAGATAACTTCAGTGAAGCTGATGCACAACGCGTTAAAGATATAGAACGCACTACAAATCACGATGTTAAAGCGGTTGAATACCTACTAAAAGAAAAAGTAGCCGATAACAGTGAGCTTCATGCAATAAACGAATTTATTCACTTTGCTTGTACTTCAGAAGATATTAACAATCTATCTCATGGTTTAATGCTAAGCGAAGCGCGTAAAAATGTTTTACTTCCTTATTGCGATGAACTTTTAAGCGCAATTAAAGCTAAAGCAATTGAATACAAAACAATCCCAATGATGACTCGTACGCACGGACAACCTGCTACACCATCAACTATGGGTAAAGAGTTTGCTAACGTATATATGCGTTTAAAGCGTCAACGCGGGCAAATTGCACAAGTAGAGATGCTAGGTAAAGTTAACGGTGCTGTAGGTAACTACAACGCACACCTTAGCGCGTACCCTGATTACGACTGGCATACACATGCAGATAAATTTGTATCAAGTTTAGGCTTAACACTAAACCCATTTACTACACAAATTGAACCGCATGACTATATTGCAGAGTTGTTTGACGCAATTGCACGTTTTAACACTATACTGCTCGATTTTGACCGTGACATGTGGGGTTACATTGCCCTTAATCACTTTAAGCAAAAAACAATTGCTGGCGAAATTGGCTCATCAACAATGCCACATAAAGTTAACCCAATTGATTTTGAAAACTCAGAAGGTAACTTAGGTTTAGCAAACGCTATTTTTGCTCATCTTGCACAAAAATTACCAGTTTCTCGCTGGCAGCGTGACCTTACTGATTCAACCGTATTACGTAACTTAGGTGTAGGTATGGGTTATGCAATTATTGCATACCAATCAACACTTAAAGGTGTGAGCAAGCTTGAAGTAAACGAGCAACGTTTAGCTGACGAGCTTGATCAAAACTGGGAATTGCTAGCCGAGCCGATTCAAACAGTTATGCGTAAATATGGTATTGAAAAGCCATACGAAAAACTTAAAGATTTAACACGCGGCAAACGTGTAAATCAAGAAATAATGGCTGACTTCATCGATGGTTTAGACCTTCCTGAGCACGCTAAAGTAGAAATGAAAAAACTAACACCTGCTAATTACATTGGTCGTGCTGTTGAGTTTATTGATGATTTAGTTTAAAAACTAAATTACTCTTTTAAAAAGCGAAAGGATCATCCTTTCGCTTTTTTTTTTAACCCCATTGCACTAACTAGTAGGCATAATGTATGTATCAATTAAAAATAAATAATTTGTCTGAGCAAGAGTTTTTAAGCCATTTTTGGCAAAAAAAGCCGCTTTTAATCAAACAAGGTTTTGCTAATTTTCAAGACCCGCTTGATGCTAATGAACTTGCAGGCCTAGCAATGGAAGAAAGCATAGAGTCACGTATTATCACCAATCATAAAAATGACTGGCAAACGCACCAAGGTCCATTTGAAGACTTTGAGCAGTTAACCGACGATCACTCTACTTTACTCGTTCAAGCAGTTGATCACTGGCATAGCGATGCTGCACAACTGCTAGAACCTTTTAGGTTTATTCCCAACTGGCGCATAGATGATTTAATGATCAGCTATTCAACGCCTAATGGTGGTGTTGGTCCACATTTAGACCAATACGACGTATTTATTATTCAAGGCGAAGGTAAACGTCATTGGCGTGTAGGCTTACCCGACCCAACACTTAAGCAGTTTGCTCAAAACAAAAAATTACTGCAAGTTGAACCTTTTGAAGCCGTAATAGATTGCATATTAGAACCAGGCGATATTTTGTATATTCCACCAGGGTGCCCTCACGAAGGTTACTCTGTAGAAAATGCACTAAATTATTCAGTTGGTTTTAGGGCGCCAAATCAACAAGATTTATTGTCGAGCTTTGCCGATCATATTATTGATACCGAAAGCGGACAAAAACGTTATACCGATCACAACATCACATTAAGAAAATCAAAAGGTGAACTTACAAACCTTGAAGTTGATAAAGTTAAAACACTGATGGCGGCACTTTTAGAAAATGACGATTTATTTAAACAATGGTTAGGCTCAACGCTTAGTCAGCCCAAACATGAAATGGATTTAGCACCAGTAGAACCTCCATTTACACCTGAGCAAATAAGCGATGATTTAAGTGATGAAGAAACTGTGTTTGAGCGTTTAGGTGGCACGCGTGCTATTTATCAGCAACTCGATACCGAAGTGTTATTAAGTGTAAACGGTGAAAATTACGCTATGCCATTAACTGACTTAGCGGCGGTAAAACTACTTACCGATAATACTGAATTTGAAAGTTCAGCATTAAATTTAACAAACCCAAGTTTAGTTTTTACTCAAACTTTTACTACACTTGTTAATGAGGGGCTTTGGTTTAATATAGACCAAGAGTAATAATACCAATTTTATTATAATGGTGAGCATTTTGCAGCGTAAAATATTATTTATACAGGTTAGTTAAAAATTTTAATTTTCACCTGATATTGGCTTAAATAATTTTGCTGTGATTGCTTACTCATTTTAATTGGCTATCAATAGGAGTTTGCAATGGGCTATCTGGTTGATAAGGTTGAGTGGGATATAAAAAAAGATATGCTACAAAAAATTCGAGAGCGAGTTTTTGTTTACGAGTTACATATCCCCAAGCACATCGAATTTGATAGCCTAGATAAAATTGCATTACATGTACTTGTTACAGACGATGCAAACTGCCCTATTGCAACAGGTCGGCTGTGTACAGATGGCTTAATCGGCAGAATAGCTGTATTACCCGAGCACCGTAATCGCAAAGTATATAAATCGCTTCTCAACTTTATTGTTGAATTAGCGTCAAACCAAGGCATTGAAGAAGTTAGCATTAATTGTATTTTAAATGAGGTAGAGCGTTTTAAGCGAAATGGCTTTATTCAGCAAGGAAATGTTTTTATGGAGGCGGGAATTCCTAGACAGCGTATGCAATGCTCTGTTTCAGCATTTAATACAACCCCCTTCACACTTGTCCATTAGATAAAGAAAAGGGCAATAAATAAGCTATCACCCTCTACATTGTTACTTAACCCAAACTGTAGTTACTTTGGTTCATTTGCCCATAGTGGTTCATTATCATACATTTCGTACAAGCCATGTGCTCTATTTATAAGTAAGTTAGCAAAATCTACCTGCGTTTTATCACGCGCGCCTGTACTCATAATTTGATCCGCTTTTAATTGCCACTGCAAAGAAAAATAACGCATTGCATCGCGAGCATCTGTAGCTGCACTTACTTCAGCATGATCTGTAGGTAAGCGCCCTGTTACTACCCAATATGTTTTACCGTTTTGGGCTTTAAATTTCCACATTGCACAAAGTGGTGCTAAAAATCGGCTGTCTTTATCAACTACTGATTTTGGCATAATGCCCTTTTCGGCTAAATGTTTTTGCGCTGCTTGAAAACATTCGCGTTGCCACTGCATTCTTTGCTCATCAGTTATAACTTGCTCTTTTGCTGTTAACGGCTTTTTTTCTTGTTGTTGCATTTTTAATAACCTTTTACTTCTTTTTTAACACTCTAAGGGCTTAGTAAATAAGGTGCAAGTATAAAAAGGTCGTTTGCACCTTAAAGCGCTCTGTTTGCTGTGTTTTTAGCCAAACTATTATTTTATATTGTGATCAAACGAACCTACATCACCCGGAAAAACTACTGGAGACTCAATCCCGTCTTTACTAACAGAGGCTACACCAAAGTAATAATTATCAATCACTACGTTTTTAAGTGTGTACTGTGAAACCTTACCAACGTATTTACTAAACTGCCATTGCGGCTCGCTCGTGTAACGCCAATAAATTTTATAGCCAGCAATATTTTCATCACTGCTTTCTTGCCATGAAAACGACGTATCAGCTGTAACAGCGCCCTTTATTTTAACTTCTTTTGGCGGTGCGGGTGCCCACGCCATAGACGCCATCGTTACCGCATTAAGTGAAGTTAACTTAGCCGTATAATCAAAATCAACACCTTCAATGGTATCACCATACTCAACACCATTTTCAGTGCGTAAATCTTGATGCTGACGATCGTAGTGCTCGTTAGTTTCCATAATACGCACTGCTGCAAAACCTGCATCATTAAATGGACGGTGATGCCCACCACGGCCAAATCTATCTAATCGATATACAAGCATTGTATCTAAATTAGGAATATATCTGTCAGCAATAGTATCTATGTAGCGAGCTAAATTACGACTCGCAGAATCAACTTCACCACCTGTAAAGCGCCGAGTATTAGCTTGCTCTTTTGTTTCTACAACACGGGTACCTTCTGAAAATATACGTGCAGTCGTGTTATTAGTTACCCCATTAATACCGGTAATATTGCCAATCATATCGTTGTTTAAAACGCCATGAACTTGCCAGTTATGCTTTTGTGCATAAGCCGTTAATATTTTACCGCCAAACAAACCTTGCTCTTCGCCCGAAAGCGCCGCGTAAACTACCGAACCATTAAATTTGTATTTACTTAAAACACGAGCTGCTTCTATTACTCCTGCAACGCCCGATGCGTTATCATTTGCCCCAGGAGAGTCGCTAGTAAAGTCCATAACATCACTTACACGTGAATCTATATCACCCGACATCATTACCATGCGATTCGGCTCGCTCGACCCACGTTGAATAGCCACTATGTTAACCACTTCAACAGGATTAGGAATGCGTTTTTCGCCCGATATAGTGTCCTTTACTTCAATAATTTCCAGACAACCACCACACTGCACAGATATTTTTTCAAATTCTTTTTTTATCCAACGCCTAGCCGCACCAATACCTCGCGTATCCGATTTAGTCTCTGAAAGCGTATGGCGAGTACCAAAATCCACCAGCGTTTGAATGTCACTACCGATACGGGTAGCCGACACTTCACTTGCTATATCGTGTAACTTTTGTTGGTCGGTATATTGTAATTGCGTTTCACCATGTGCTGATAATGCAAGTGTGCAAGCGCCTGCAATTGCAGTAAATTTGAGTAACGTTGTTGTGATTTTCAAAGGTGTTTTAAGCATCTATTAGCTCCTAATTATTATAGTGTAACCATTACTTAACTAAGATTTTATGGCAATACATTTGAGGTAGATGTAGAAAGGAGCACGCTAAAGCGCAGTTATAGTAATACTTAGAGAGTTAATTGAGTCGTACAATCAACATAATACCGGTCATAGGAATTAACCCAAACATCCACAGCTTTATTCCTAAAATATATTTTTTAAAGCTCCCTTTATTTATACAAGATCTAACTCTACTTCTATAACCGTTAAAATCACCCAAAATTAAAAACACAATTCCAATTACGATTGCGTAAAATAGAGCACCAATAAGTAAAGGGTTTTGCTTAAAAGTACTGATTATTTTATCTAAGTAGTGAAGGTCAAACGTCATAGCTAAAAGAAAACTATATACAGTAGATATCATGGCTAACAATGCTGCAGCATTGATGGCCGTATTTTTATTTCTTGAGTCTAATTTTTTCATCCACTGAGCACACACAAAATGAACAGCGCAAATAAATGTTCTCATTTTCAATCCTTGAATAACGTCTAAGTAATTAATTGCTAATACAATATTATATTTAGAGGTTAAATTACAAACCTTGTTACACAATAATCTATAAAAAAATGTGTTTTTCGTGGCACACTGTCATTGTGTATATATTAATAGTTTAAGTTATGCGTCAGCTAAAAGAAGATACAATTAAAAGTAACCTTATTGAGTCGCAGCAAAGTGCATACGGCCCCGTATGCGTGTATCAAAATAAAGAATACCGTTGGTTAACGCTTGCACAAAAAGCCAATGAAGACATTACAATTCAGGGCGTTATGAACCTTATACACCCTGAGCAAGTAATAGTACCTGTAAACCAGTGTATGATGTTATTTTTACTTAAACCGGTAGATACACTAAATATATTAAATTTAGGTTTAGGCACTGCAGGGTTTGAGCGAATTATGTATCACTTACAAAGTAATACGCCTTACATAAACACCATCAATACATTTAACACGGTAGAAATAAACCCAAGCATTGCCTTAATTGCTGCCCAGCACTTTAAGTTACCAATTAAGCACAGCACCTATTTACAATGCGCCGAGCAATATATTTCCCAATGCACTGATCACTTTAACGTAATCACTATCGATATTTTTAGTGGTGAATATCACCAGCCTTTTTTAACCAGCGATAGCTTTTGGCAAAATATAAATAGCTGCAGTGAGCAAAATACGCAAGTAATCATTAATTTAAACCCACAAACTGGCCAAGAGCTGCAAATGCTTTTAGTACTTTTAAGGCAACATTTTAAGTGCTTAGCGATAATAGAGTTTAACGAATACAAAAATATAGTGATCATACTAAGCCAGCAAACATTAATGCACATAAACGTTGATGAAATACAAAACTCACCTGTGTTTATAAATTTTGCACCAAACCTTTATAAAAGTATTAACAGCATTTACCACATTGAATAAAACGCGTTACCGTCCAGGTTCATGTTTTTCATAGCACGGTAAGCTTGTTTCTAACTTCTCCCAGTTAGCTTTAGACGTAACAAAATTATGCGATAAAACCTGCTCAGTAATATCGCTATCAAATATTCCTAAACGAATTCGTATTCTGCTTTTGTCATCATTATTGCTACTATAAACTGGCGAGCCACAACATTTACAAAAGTAACGAGTACGCCCTACTTTAAAACTATACTCGCTAAGTAGTGCCTGCCCTTTAGTTATTGTGAAGTCATCTATATTTACAAAGCCATTGGTTGCAAATGCAGTCCCGCTGTTTTTTCTGCACAGTGAACAATGACAATGAATAATAGTAGGGCGTGTTGTTCTTTGGTGGTTGAATTTGCAGCAGTGTGTTTGGTATTTAGGCAAGGCAGAGCCTATGATATGTGGTTGTTCCCCATACATAGGCGATAACGCAGCATAGATGCCAAACATGCGCTGCCCTTTGGGTTCTTTCTAGGGACGATTGACTCTTTGTTGCTCGGTTTTTACTTAGCCCACTAGGTTACAAACCTTGCGCCGCGATTAAATCGCCCCTAGATTGAACAAATTTCAATCCATAAAGATCAACACGCCCTAGTTATACTGCCCGACACTTCAACGCTTACCTCACCGCACAAACACGAACCCGTATACATATAACACCCTAACTATTAAATTATTTTAAACTCAGCTGAAATTTGCTGAGTTGATTTAATGGATAAGTTTACTGGTTAATTTTCTGAATGGAATAATAATTTTTATATCTCCGCAATTCCCACGCCATACCTATTTGTTTAATGATTGACATAAAAACATTAAATTGGTTACATAACCTTTACTTTAAAGTTATAGCCAAAACAATAATTGGTTAACCAAAAAACCTAAACTTACTGAGAGCCAATTATGCATTGTAAACACATGTCACTTTTATGTTTGTTAAGCGCGTTAGCGTCGTGTTCAACCATTTCTAAAAACACGTCAAGCGACTGGCTACTTATTGATGACTTTGAAAATTCACTTAGCAAGTGGCAGAGTGTCGATACCCAAAATGAAACTAAGCCACAGGTTGAAAACCCACAAATAACAGTTATACAACCAGAACAAGCAAACTCATCAACAAATCATTATTTACTAAAAAAGCCTGCGGCTGAGGGCATTGTAGGAAATCGTAAAGCGCTTTCTTATACAAAACTTCCACAAGCGGTTGAAGTTGGTGACACCTACACATTTTATATGCGTATAAACGTGGCTGCTTTTCCTAATAACCATGCTTTTGGATTAAGCAACCTTACGCCAGAGCTAATTAATAAACATGCGTACGATGCGTTTGAGCCTACACTTCGCGTAACCGATAAAACAGAATCAAACGGGCTTGTAAACGATGGCGCATTAATGGTTAAAACCGACAGCGGGTATAGCAACATTCAAAACTACACTACCAAACAATCGGCCAAGCCACTGCAAACAAATACCTGGTACGACGTATGGTATGTTGTTAATAACGCAGCAGCCTCAGAGCAAGGTCAGCAATATGATGTTTACGTAAAAGGTGGTGAATTTAGCAAGCAAACACTGGTGTATAAAAATGCACAATTTAGAATGAAGCGCGAACAACCTCTTATATATTTTTTAGCAAACTGTAATACAGGCCCAATTAAAAAGCCTTACGGAAATGGTGGCCTCAGATATGACGATTTATACATGAGCAAAGGTACAAAGCTAAATAACCCAATGCTATAAAAGTAAGTGAAGTGTTTTTAGGTGTTCTTTTATACATAAGTTTATATTAATAACGCTCTAGCATATTCACAATTAATACCTTACAAACCTGCATTTAAAAATACTTAAATGGTATAATAGCCACCATTATTTGCCATTTAAGTTTTTAAAATGTATCGATTATTTGAAAAAATGACAAAAGCATTTCCTGAGGATCAACCTACTCAGCCGCCTTCGACTTTATTTGCTTTTTGTCGTCACTACACCAAAGGAATGGAACTGTCGTTGGTGCTAATGTCAATCAGCGCCGCCATGCTCGCTATTTTAGAGGTTTCTTTATTTAGCTATATGGGGCAGCTTGTTGATTGGTTAACGGCCTACACACCCGAAACCTTGTTTGTAGAGCAAAAATCAGAACTTATCAAAATGGCTGTCATGCTCTTACTGGTATTGCCCGTAGTCGTATTTTTTCATTCTGCTATTTTGCACCAAGCATTACTGGGCAATTATCCTATGTCGATTCGCTGGTTAGCGCATCGTTATTTACTGCGCCAAAGTGTGAGCTTTTATCAAAATGAGTTTGCAGGAAGAATAGCCACCAAAGTATTACAAACCTCTTTAGCCGTTCGCGAAACAGTGACCAAACTACTCGATGTATTAATGTACATAGTGGTTTATTTTGGCTCAATGGTCTTTTTAGTTGCCGAAGCTGATTGGCGCTTAATGATCCCTTTACTGGTTTGGTTAGTTTTATACATTTGCGTACAGCTTTATTTTGTACCTCGCCTTAAAAAAATTGCCAGCTCACAAGCTGATGCGCGCTCAGAAATGACCGGTCGAATTGTTGATAGCTACACAAATATTTCTACTATTAAATTGTTTTCGTATACCCAGCGTGAAGAGCAATACGCAAAACAAAGCATGGATGTATTTTTGCAGCCTGTGTACAAACAAATGCGCTTGGTAACCAGCCTAAACTTTGTTATTCAAAGCTTAAATTATTTATTAGTATTTTCGGTTACCGCAGTATCACTTTATTTATGGTCGCTTAGTGCAATTAGCGCAGGTGCCATTGCAGTTGCTGTTAGTTTAGCGCTTAGATTAAACGGTATGGCGCAGTGGATCATGTGGGAAATAAGCAGCTTGTTCGAAAACATTGGCACCGTAGCCGATGGTATAAAAACACTGTCTAACCCTATTGAAGTTGCCGATAAACCAAATGCCGATACGCTTAACGTAAGCCAAGGTGCCATTGAGTTTAACAACGTACACTTTAACTACGGCAAAGCAGCAAACGAGACTAATCGAAGCCCAGTAATGAACGGTTTAAACTTAAACATTAAGCCTGGCGAAAAAATTGGTTTAGTCGGCCGCTCTGGTGCAGGTAAATCAACGCTTGTTAACTTATTACTGCGTTTTTACGATACCGACTCAGGAACAATAAAAATTGATGGGCAAAACATCACAGATGTAAGCCAAGAAAGCCTACGCCGCTACATAGCGATGGTTACGCAAGACACTTCCCTGCTTCATCGCTCAGTAAAAGACAACATTTTGTATGGTCGCCCCGATGCAACGCAAGCTGAGATGATCAACGCCACCAAACAAGCTAAAGCACTTGAGTTTATAAACGACTTGGTAGATAGCAAAGGTAACAAAGGCTTTGATGCACAAGTGGGCGAACGCGGTGTTACTCTTTCGGGCGGTCAACGCCAACGTATTGCTATTGCACGTGTGCTACTTAAAAATGCACCAATACTTATACTCGACGAAGCCACCAGCGCACTAGACTCAGAAGTAGAAGCGGCAATTCAGGCAAGTCTTGATGACTTAATGACAGGCAAAACAGTAATCGCGATAGCGCATAGGCTCTCAACCATTGCACAAATGGATAGGTTAATAGTACTTGATGACGGCGGCGTAGTTGAGCAAGGCACTCATGAAGAACTAATCGCTAAGGGTGGAATATACGCAGCTCTATGGACACACCAAACAGGCGGGTTTATAGGCGTCGATTAGCCATTAATATTACCTTACTGTAGACGTGGTTTATATTCTGCTGCTACCTAAACAAAAAAGCGAAGATGCCTTAAAGGCTCTTCGCTTTTTTGTTTAAAGTTATAAATAGAGTTTATAACTTTTTTATAAATTAAGAGGTTAGTCTTAACCCTATCATTATCAGCATAACCACATTAGCAAGCACACCAATTAAAAAGAAGTAACTACGTGGACTTGGGTTTTTCTCCGTTGCTATAGCGTAGTACAGCGCCATGTGAATTAAGCGCGCAATTAAGTACACCCAAATACACATAGCAAAAATCGGGCTTTGATAATTAATTACAAACGCAAATAACACCGTACCTATAAATAATGCACTGTTTTCAAGCGTATTATGAAACGTACGATGCGCTCTAAATATAAAGCTATCGTGCGATAAATCCTCGTCAATTTTACCTGGTACAGCATTTGGCTCTTTAGCTTTGCTAAACGTAGCCACAGCCCACTGTACAAGCAACATAATTAAATAGAGGTAAAATGCCAAATAGGCCGAAAGTGCAACTTCAGTCATTACTAAATCCCTTATTTTGTTTTTTAACTTAGTTTAGAATGCAATTTTAAAGCCTAAATTAATACACTGATATTTAAAGGGTTAATTTAATAAACCTAATTACATATGTAAGTAACTCACGGCGTTGTATAAAATTTACTTGTTATGATTTTAAAAATAACATCAAAACTGAGCTGTATACTGTTGGATTTACTCCGATCTAAAAAGCTTAAACTCTTCAAACGCACAATCCCACAACACAACTTGATTACGACCCAAAGACTTAGCCTCATAAAGTGCTAAATCGGCCTGTTCAATTAACTCAGAAGGTGTTCTGGCTTTAAATTTAATAGACGTAACCCCAAAACTACACGTAACAGGAATATCATCAAATATCGCTTTTTCTACTTTAATACGAATAGCTTCAGCAATACGTATTGCTTGCTCTTGAGTCGTGTTGGGTAAAATAATACAAAATTCCTCGCCACCAAAACGGGCAACGCTATCGCTCGTACGTATATTGGTTTGTAAAAGACTGGCAACGCCACAAAGTACGGTGTCGCCAATGCTATGCCCATAAGTATCGTTAACGCTTTTAAAATGGTCAATATCGACCATTAAAATACAATATTCTTCAATCTGAGGTAAATCCAAAAAGTTGCGATTCATAATCTCAAATAAAATACGGCGGTTATAACAATTGGTTAAAGGGTCTCTCGCGGCCAAATAGTCTAACTCTTCATTACGTTTTTTAGAGGCAATAAAGCTTCGATAAACCAATAAAACAATAGCTAAGCAAGCGGCTAATAAAAATGCGAGCGCAATACTCGCGTATTTGTTTTTTGCAAGCTCTAGCTCTGATATAACCCTAGCTTGGCCAGATATTTCAATTTCATTGTTTTTCTTTTCAAGCTCAAGTTGATGGAGTTTTTCTTTTTCTCTTAACGTTTCCAGCTCTATTTCCATTTTGTGAGAATGCAAATGTGCTTTTTCAAGAGCAAGCTTACTTTCGTCTCTTTCGTATTGAATGATTCCGGTCAGGGCTATTTCTTCTTCCGCGTAACGTAGTGATTCATTTATTCGTCCACGCTGTTTTTCTGCTATTCGAATTTCACGATAAGCGTATAGCATATGTAACTTATCATCTATTTCGGTTGATAAAGCGAGTGACCTTTTTAGTAAAGAAATCGCCTCATTTGTATCAATACCAATTAAAATCCCCGCGAGCGCTGTTAGCGACTTTATCTCATAAAGCTTACTGCCCGTTTCTCTGGCGAACGACAACGACTCTTTGTAATACTCTATAGCCTTGTTTTTATTCCCTTGGGCACGATAAATATTAGCAATAATACGCGCCGTTATAGAAATGTAGGATGTAAGATTTTTGGTTTTATAAGTTACGTAAGCTTTCTGAGCAAATTTCATCGCTGATTCTAAGTCGCCAGACTCATAGTTAATAACAGCCATTTCTCTTAAGGCCGACGCGAGCGTTTTTTCCTCGACCACACCTTTTGGTAAATCAATGGTTATTTGATAGAAAATCTCGGCCTGATCAAACTGCTTTAATCGTGTGTATAGCAGCCCCATTTGATTGGATGTTTTAGCAATCCCAAGCACGTTATTTACTTTTTTATAATATAAATATGCCTCATTTATATGCTTAAGTGATTTTTCATAAAGGTTGATATGTCGATAAATAATACCAGCACCTAATAATGCTTTAGCCAAGCCAACAGGATCGTCAATTTCTTTATGTATTTCTAATGCACGAGTCGAGTAATCAAGGGCTAAAACTAAGTTGTCTAAATAGCGCTGCGCTTCTGCTAGTGTATTTAATGTACGCGCCATCAACTTTAAATCATCTAAATTAGTATATATCTCTAAAGCTTTGGTATAAAAATGAGCCGTTTGCTCTCTATTTTCAAGGCGCTTATACGACTGAGCTAATTTTTTATACGTTTCACCTAACTGTTTTTGTATTTGTACGTCTTTATTTACAAGGTATTTTAAAGCAGATGAATATTGCGTGATCGCGTCATTGTATTTTCTTTGTTCATAAAACGAATCCCCCTTTGTTAGGAGTACTTGTGCTATAAAAAACTTATCGCCATACACAAGCGTTGTTGGTAATAAAGTTTCAATGCGGTTAGCAAGTTCGTCATAACGTTTTTCATCTAATAATATTTTTATATAATTAATAGACGCCTTTATTTGGTTGCGTGAATCATTTAATTTACTGTAATAAGCTGAGGATTGTGAAAAGTGATGAAGCGATTCATTAATATTGTTATTTTTTTTATTCGCTTTACCTAATAAGTTATGTAATTTTGCGCTGAGTAACGTGTCATCAGCACTTTGCGCTTGTAACAACAACGCCTTACTTAGTTCGATACTTGTTATAACGTCAGTATCCATAAGTAATTCGGCTCTTTTTAGCAGCCCTGCATTAGATTCATTGATTAAACTGTATGAGGTGGTTTCTTGCGCGTAAGCGCTACTTAAACTAATAAACAAAGCAAAAAGCAAAGCTTTCACTAACAATTTAGAATTATAAATTCGATTTACGAAGAAAGTGTGTACTTGCGAAGTTAAGTCCATCTTTCGCGTGTGATACGAGTAAGTGTAAAATTCCATATTTACCATTTTAGTGATTTGTTATTAATTTAATGCAAAAATTCTGGCGATAAAATATACACATAAAGACTGCAGGTCAAGTTTCGCTGCAATATGGGTAATTGTTAATTTATGATTTTAGCATAATTATGCATATTGCAGCTTAATTCTTTTTTAGCTTAATCGTACGCTGTAAGTTATTAAATGAGAAAACCTAGCTTCTTAGTTTAAGGGAAACCAATACAACACCGTGGTCGGTAGTTAAATCATCACGCTCATACTCGGGGTTTATTAAGTGCCTGTCGTAAGTGTTATAAGCGCTTACTTCAAAAAAGCTGTCATCGTAGCTAGCGTCAAACTCACACGACAATAAAATGTAATCAAGCACAGAGCTGCTCGCGCCATAATAATGTGTTGGCGGCCTTAACGGTGCTGTCTTTGTTATATTTATATTTTTTACTTGGCTTTTATCTGCTGAATCAACAATCTCGCTGTTATTGCTATCACAATCACTTTGTACATCGTTTGTTATTGCTTCATCGCTAAAAACCTCATTATTACTTAGCTGCGACTTAACAAACAAATCCCATGAATCATTTAAACAATATTTTGCTAAGTAGGTTTTAGCATCAAACGCAGGAGCAAAGCGTAGCGTACTCGTCAGTAAATGGCTTAATACGCCATCCGCAAGTTCATTATTAAAGTCCCCCATTAATAGCATGGGTTGCTGCGTAGCTTCGCGGCGAGTAATCATTTGCATCATTAGCAATGTAGCTTCACTGCCACGCTGAATAGTTGAGCCCCACCCACCCGCTACATTTGCTTTTAAAATCTCAATTATGTTTTGCTCGGGCGCTAGCTCTTTGTTGTGTTCATCAACATTAATCATTGGGCGCTTAGATTTAAAATGCACCACATAACAATCAGTATTGCCTATGTGCGGTAAAGTAACGGTCGCTCTCAATACCTTACGACTAAAAGTAAACTCACTATTAAGGCCAAGCGTACTTGCAAGCTCACTATCGTGTTCAACCGCTGCTACCTCAACTATCGGGTATTTAGAGGCAATTGCTACCACGGGGCGTTTATAAATAAAGTCATCAATCACCTCGGGTGTATCAACTACTGCAAAGTAATTATAGCCTTGCCCGCCCACTAGCTCTTTTAACGAATCAATACTAAACACTTCCTGAAAACCAATCACATCAGGGGTATGCTCTGTTAAGTAATCAACAATCCAACGCTGCTTTTTAGCCCACTGCTGCGCGGTATAAATTTTCTCAAACTCATAGTATGCATTGGGTGGCTCAAGATAGTTAAACAGGTTAAATGTGGCTATTTTTAGTTGGGTGTTAATAATTACAGATTCTTCACGGTTTAAATCTGTATCTAACTGTTTAAGATCTTGATTGCTGATGGGTATCGCCTAAGTAAAGTTGAAAGTGTTGCTTGCTTATAAACTATCATTTTATTACATGTTTACGTAATAAATCAGCCTGCTTAATTGTAATTTTATACACTCTTTTATTTTAGTCTTTATTATATCCCTCAATAAATAGCATTAACGTGCTTAACCAGATAAAATTCGCGGCAATTAAATATGAGCGAAGCGACATTGTAATGAGTAGAAAGATTGAACTATTAGCCCCAGGCGGTGATGTAAACGCGGTAAAAGCCGCCATTGTAGCCGGTGCTAATGCGGTTTATTGTGGGTTAGATACCTTTAATGCACGTAACCGAGCGTCTAATCTTTCGTTTGATGAGCTTAACGGCGCACTTCGCCTAGCCCATGAATACGGCTGTGAGATTTTTTTAACGCTAAATGTAGTTATATTAGAGCACGAAATGGGTGCGCTATTTAAGCTATTAAACCAGCTAGTAAATACCACGCTCGACGGCATTATTGTGCAAGATTTAGGGTTGTTCAATATTGTTAAAAAACACTTTCCTACTTTACATATTCACGCATCAACTCAGTTAACTACACATAACGAATCACAAGTTGAGTTTTTAGCGCGCATTGGCGCTACACGTGTAAATTTATCGCGCGAGCTTAACTTAACTGAAATTAAAATACTGACCGACGTAGCGCATAAATGCGACGTATTAACCGAAGTATTTGTGCACGGCGCATTATGTATTGCGTTTTCAGGGCAATGTTACTCAAGCTCGGTAAGTGTGGGTAACTCGGGTAACCGTGGTCGCTGCTCGCAAGCATGTCGTGACGAATACGAGCCAACGGCGATGGGTAACAAACATCCGTTAAACTTAAAAGACAATTCAGCTTATTTTGACCTACCAGAGCTGGTAGCCGCAGGTGTTGATTCGTTAAAGGTAGAAGGCCGTATTAAAGGCGCTAACTACGTACATACGGTTATTGATAGCTGGCGCAAACAAATAGACACGTTTGTGCAAACCGGTAACCTAATTGAAGACGACTCAAGCTTGTATAAAGTATTTAACCGTAACTTTACTAATAAGTTTTTAACCGGCGACATGACCAAAAACATGTTTACCGATAACCCGCGCGACCATAGTTTTGATCACGCAAATGAAAAAAACAACGCAATTTCGGTCGTGCAAATTTACGATGCACAGCAAGAGCTTTCTACTCAAAAAAGTGAAATTGATTCGTTAGTTAAAAAGAAAATTGAATTTTTAGATATTTCAAAGCGCGAGCTTACATTAGAATTTACAGGGCAATTAAATCAGCCATTCACTGTAAACATAATTATTGAAGATAAAAACGATATTACGCTTTCGAATAAAAACGAAAAAGAGCCCCTACGCTTTGAAGTTCAATCGCAAATGCCTATGCAAACCGCCGATAAATCGGTTGTTGATATTGCTGCTATTGATAAACGTTTTAAAAGCTTTAGTAATGCTAATTTTGAAATTAAAAATATGGATTACTCAAACTTAGGCAATAACTTAAGCATTCCGTTTAAAGAGCTCGCCCGTATTAAAAAGCAAGTCGCGTTTTTATTAAACGAAGGTAAAGACGTACTCGCCCCTGTTGAACTGCCTAAATTGGTGAATCACGAAAAAGCAGATAAAAACAAAACAACACTCTCCATTTTAATATCGGACATAAAAGACGTTCACCTATGTGATTTAACAGATGGCGATGTTTACTTTAAATTACCTGAGAGCTTTAGAACCGATAACGATAAATACATCAACGTATTTTTAGAGCACCCGCAGTTAATTCCGTGGTTCCCGGCGGTATTAATTGGTAAAGATTTTGAAGAAGCAGTGCGTTTGCTCGAGGTTGTAAAACCTAAGCTTATTATTAGTAACAACACAGGCGTAGCATTTAAAGCAGTGCAAATGGGTCTTGACTGGATTGCAGGTCCGTTGTTAAACACTACAAACTCTTATGCGTTACTAACACTACAAGAAGATTTAAACGCAAAAGGCGCGTTTATTTCAAACGAAATAAACAAACCACAAATGCGTAATATTAAACGCCCTAACAACTTTAAAATGATGTACAGCATTTATCATCCAATACTAATGATGACCAGCCGACAATGTTTTTTCCAGCAAACCGTTGGCTGTAAAAAACCACGTATTGACGCAAGCTGTATGTTGAGCTGTAAAAAAGAAACAACCGTTACCAATGTTAAAGGCATTAGCTTTGCTATTGATAAACAAAAAGGCGGCTACCCGAGCATTTATAACCACGAGCAATTTTTAAATATGGATATTGTGACCGATTACGCTGACAAGTTTGACGAGTTTATGATTGATTTAACCGACATTGGCTCAGGCGATAAAGAAAAACTCGATAAAGCCGTGTTACTTGCGCATTTTCAGGATTTAATTAGCGGGAAAACACAAGCAGCTGATCAGTTAAATCACATGGTAAAAGTAAAAACACGTCAGCAATATGTTGAAGGCTTAAACAGCTAAGGTAAGTATTAAAATGACATTGCCATTATTATATTCATTACAACACTGCCCATACGCAATGCGTGCACGAATGGGTATTTTAATGGCAGAGCAACACGTGCTACTACGCGCTATAAAAACTAAAAATAAGCCACCGCATCTTTTGCAAATATCGCCAAAAGGTACAGTGCCTGTTTTATTATTGCCGAATAATCAAGTTATAGATGAAAGCCTAGATATTATGCTCTGGGCTTTAAAGCAAAACGATCCGTATAATTTACTGCATACTCAAGACCCATTAGCACTTGAGCGCATGCTTGAGTTAATTAAGCTAAACGACACGCAATTTAAACCCGTGCTCGAAAAGTACAAATTTTATGCTCGCACAAAAGACATGGCACAAATTTATTACCAAAAAGCCTGCGAAGAATTTATTAAGCAATTTGAAGTAAAGCTAACCACGCATAAATACTTAATGGGCGATGAAAAAAGTCTAGCCGATTATGCCCTGCTGCCATTTATTAGACAGTTTGCCCGCGTAGATAAACATTGGTACTTACAAAGTGAATACACGCATGTACGCGCATGGTTAAACGAGTTTTTACACGCCCCCATGTTCACCAAAGTTATGACCAAATTTGATTTGTATATGGACTGCGGCGAAGAGTTTTTGTACGGCGTTAAAAAACCTTAACTTAGCCTTTGTTTTATAAGAAATTACATTGTCATAGCCAACTACAAAGCTAAGCATTGAATTATTCTCATCATCGAATTTAAGCCCTTTATTTACGCTATACTGCCCTCCCCATTACTAACAAACGCTATGCATTATGAACTACTCAAACTTTGGCACTAAATTCACACAACCCAACGGCATTACTCAGTTAATGGAAGATTTAGGTGGTGCTAAAAACAGCAACAATCCTAATATTGTTATGCTTGGTGGCGGTAACCCCGCATTAGTACCACAAGTAAATGAGGTTTTTTTAAGTGAATTACAAAAACTCGTTGTCAGTAATAAGGTATCGCAAGTATTTGGCCTTTACGACGGCCCAACCGGTAACGACGAGTTTAGAGCGGCATTAGCAGGCCAGCTAAGTAAAGAGTATGCATGGGATATTAGCGCCGATAACGTAGCACTTGGTAATGGCAGTCAAGCTAACTTTTTTGTGTTGTTTAATATGTTGGCAGGCGAAATGCCGGATGGCAGCCATAAAAAGATTTTATTTCCCCTTGCGCCAGAGTACATAGGTTATGCCGATCAAGGCTTATCGGCTGATATGTTTGTTGCCATAAAGCCTGATATCGAAATTTTAAATACAGGTAGTGCATCAAAACAGTTTAAATACGTAATTGATTTTAAAGCAGTTGAAAAAGTACTAGCAAACGACAGCAGCATAAGCGCGCTGTGCGTATCACGCCCTACTAACCCAACAGGTAATGTAATTACTGACGATGAAGTAAAACACCTTGATTTGCTCGCTAAGCAATATGGTATTCCACTCATTATTGATAACGCGTACGGCGATCCGTTCCCAGGTTGTATTTACACCGACGCAAACCTAACGTGGAACTCAAACATTATTTTATGTATGTCACTTTCAAAACTTGGCCTACCGGGTTTACGCAGCGGTATTGTGGTTGCAAACAATGAGATTATTAAAGCAATTGGCCGCGTAAATGGCAGCATGGTGTTATCGCCAAATAGTATTGGTCCAAGCTTAGTGACACGCTTAATTAACGACAACGAACTACTCCCACTGTGCCGCAACGTTGTACTGCCCTTTTATCGTAATAAAGCACACATAGCGATTGAGTTGTTTGATGAAGTATTTGCCGAATTGCCTGTTTATTTGCACAAAGTTGAAGGCGCATTTTTTATGTGGCTGTGGTTTAACGATGCAAAAATGACAAGCGAGGTGTTGTATCAAAAGCTTAAAAAGCAAGACGTGTATGTGATCCCAGGTCACAACTTTTTTATCGGCATTGACGACAGCTGGGCGCACAAGCACGAGTGTATTCGTATTAACTATGCTACCGATGCAGATACCCTAAAAAAAGGCTTAGAAGCGATTAAAAACCTAATAAAGTAAATATACTGATGCCGATATTAATATTGGCATCACTCATTTAACTCGCTTATATATTCGTTTAAAATTCATGCAAACGCACTGTACCCCCTTTAAATTTATATACAAGTTGGTATCCTACTCGACCTTTTTTAATAGCAATTCGCTTAATTAAGTGATTTATTCTGAGGTGGGAAAATCGTGTCGATAACCAGGCAAAAATTTCGTTATTTAGTTGTTATCACTAATTGCTCCTGCATTGCTCTACCTCCTGCATCCATGCAGTCGTATATCAGAAATTTTTAACGCAGTTAGCGTCAGATTTAATCCCTCAAATTGATTAAGTATTATTGCGGATTGGTATAACTTATACTTATTAAAAAAGAACCAGCCAAGGGGCGATAATCGCTGCAGGGCACTTAATTAAAGTGGCAGCAATAACACTACAGGCATCGCGTATAAATATTGGTTTTAAACGTTAGATGTAACTTTAAATAGCAACATGCAATAGCACTATTAAGGTCAATTATGCGATTAGGACCAGGACTACTCGTCACCGCTGCCTTCATTGGACCAGGGACTATTACTACCGCCAGCGTGGCAGGTGCAAACTTTGGTTTTGCACTTATATGGACATTACTGTTTTCAGTAGTTGCCACTATATTATTACAATCTATGGCGGCGCGCCTTGGCGTTGCTACCGGGCAAGATTTAGCTCAAGCGCTCAGAGCACATATTCAAACGCCTTTATTTAAATCTTTAGCTATATTTTTAGTCATTAGCGCCATTGGTGTGGGCAGTGCAGCTTATGAAGCGGGTAATTTAAGTGGCGCTAGCATGGGATTAATTGAAATATTCCCTCAAGTTAGTCCTCAACTATGGACACCACTTATTGCTTTTTTTAGTGCAGCTTTACTGTATAGCGGCAAACATAAAGTGGTTGAAAACGCGCTAATTTTACTCGTTATTTTAATGAGCTTAGTGTTTATCTCAACACTTGTAATGGCAGCCCCTTCACTGGGTGATGTATTTGCTGGTTTTATTCCTAGTATACCTGAGGGTTCGATTACAACCATACTAGCTTTAGTTGGCACTACCATTGTGCCGTATAACTTATTTTTACACTCCGGCGTACTCGCTGCTAGACACGACAGTAACAGCGACATGCAAAAAGTGATTAAACAAACAAATGTTGATACAGGCCTATCAATCACTTTAGGCGGTGTGATCACTTTAGCTATTTTATCTACAGCTTCAGTTGCATTTTATGGCACCGATGCGGGGCAAATTAGTGCGGCCAATATGGCCGTGCAGCTAGAGCCATTGCTTGGTGATGCCGCTCATTACTTTTTTGCTATTGGTTTATTTGCTGCAGGTTTAACAAGTGCTATTACAGCGCCACTTGCCGGTGCTTATGCTGTGTGTGGCATGTTAGGTTGGTCAAACGATATGGGTAACACGCGCTTTAAAGGCGTCGCTATTGTTATTTTATTGTTTGGTGCTGCTGTGGCGTCACTCGGTTTAGACCCTGTCGCGGTAATTATATTCGCGCAAGCGGCTAACGGGTTATTACTCCCTATTGTTAGCACCTACCTTGTATGGCTGGTTAATCAAAAAGGGGTTATGGGAAACTACACTAACTCTTTGGTGTTAAACCTGGTAACCCTACCCGTTTTAATCCTAATTTTTGGGCTAAGTAGCTACAAACTAATTAGTTTAATTTTTTAATTTAACTCTAAAAATCATATTTAAAGGCCGCTGTTTACAATAGACAGCGGCCTTTATTTATTAATCACTAAATAACGTATAAGCCGTACTTATATTCACACATCTAACACGCTTTTTGGTTTTTAGTTGCCTTAACTAATTGCGAAAACGCAAAACCACCTACCGCGCCTGCAAGCAGTTGAGCATAAAAACCCCAGCCTCTTGCGCCCGCTATAATATGAATATTCATAATTGATTCAATGGCAATTAACACAATAGCAAATGCCACAATGCCAGCAATAACAAATAGCTGAGTACTGTATTTTTTAACCTTTTTATTAAGCTTTACGGTAACAAAAAAAGCGATGGCAAGTGCTACGGCAATAATAGCGCCGTAGGTAGGTAATAGGCCTAACCAATCATCAAGCGTTAAACTAGCACGATCACTAAAGCCCACCACTACACCTACATTAACTAATTGATTGACAACGTATTGGCTATGAAACAAGCTAGCAAGTGTGAATGTAAGTAACCAAGAAACTAAAAATGAAGGCAATATACGTGTTAAAAACGACATGGTTATCTCAACTTAAAATAAAGCTTTTCTCTTATACTAGTTATGCTAGCAAAGGCTTGCCCCGTAAACAATGTATCTCCTTTTTTACTTTGCTTTCGCTTTTTTCGTTTTCTGTTAATGCAGATGTTGCGCTACCAAAGGAGCAATACAGTACAAAAACACTGGCTACGCAATTACAGTCTCCGTGGAGCATGGTTGAACTACCAAACGGCACATGGTTAATTACAGAGCGTGATGGCCACGTAGTTATAGTTAAAAACAACGTGCAATCAAGAGTAAAATTAAACCTAACAGGTTTATACGTAGCAGGCCAAGGTGGTTTACTCGACATTGTGTTATCACCAGATTATAACAACTCCAAAGAAATTATTTTTACTTATGCCCAAGGTGATGCAAGCGCAAACAGGCTTGTTGTTGCCAAAGCCACGTTTAATGGCACTGACTTTTCAAAGCCTAACGTTATTTATAAAGTAGCGACTAATAAAAACACACCGCAACATTACGCAGGACGCGCCCTTGTCCTACCCGGCAATACGTTATTAGTTTCAACGGGCGATGGGTTTGATTTTAGAGAGCAAGCACAGGTTATCACCAGCCAACTTGGTAAAATATTACGTATAAACCTAGATGGCACCATTCCAACAGATAACCCATTTATTAATCACAAAAACCTAAATGCACATGCTGTTTACTCACTTGGTCATCGTAACCCTCAAGGCTTAGTTTATGATTACGATACGCAGCAAATTGTTAGCAACGAACACGGCCCTGCAGGCGGTGACGAGCTAAACTACTTAACCGCTGGCACTAATTATGGCTGGCCGGTAATCACCTATGGCAAAGATTACTCGCAAGCGCGTATTTCACCATTTACCGAATATAAAGGCATGCAAAAACCAAGTGTTAATTGGACGCCATCAATAGCGCCATCAGGCATGGCGTATTACGGCTCTAAACATGCAGCCTTCCCTTCGTTACAGCAACATGTGCTTATCACTACCCTTGTTGATAAAAAGCTCTACAGCGTTAATCTGGCAAGTAGTCAATTTACGCAGTCTCACGTATTTCCAGAAGCGGCAGGCAGGTTAAGAGATGTGTTTATAACTGATAAAGGTAACGTCGCAGTATTAACAGACGATAAAGAGGCAAAGCTAATGTTGATGACAGCAAACTAATTCATAAAGCAAATAAAAGCCGCTGCGCTTTAAAAGTAAGTAGCGGCTTTCAATAAGCCACTTTGGTTAATTAAGTAATTTGATCAGTAAGATCAGGGGTTAACCCCTTTAGTTTTAAGATTAAGGTGAGCGTCTTTATTATGTTATTAACAACGTTCTTGTCTCTAATTGCCTTTGCATATACTTACTGTGCTTGTTATTTACCCGATTCTAATTGCTGTCTCAATAATTCAATAAGTTGAGTGTTAAGTCCGGTAATTTCGGCTTCTAGCACCTTCACTTTAGCCTGCGACTCTTCATCATCTTTACTGCGTAATAATGCAGTTTCCTGTAGTAGTTTTTCTATCTTTTCTTGTATTTCAGCAATCTGTTCATCAATAGGATCTTCTTCAGATTGTGATGCCTGACTTGCATCTTCATTGCCTGATAATTTACGTAACGCTTCACGATTTTGATCTTCCAGACTTTTTTCTTTTCCTTCTTCGGATATATCCACTTGGTCACTTTGAACCGCTGCTTTGTGCACAGTCGCTTTTTCGGTTACTTCATCAGCTACCACCTTTAAAATTTGTTTTTGCGGGTAAGTTTCTAAAGGTTTAGAGGTTATGTGAACTGACATTTTATCCATTTTAATATTCCTTGTTCCGTCAATTATTGGCGAGAAGTAGTTAACTATAAATATAATGCTTTACCAAAAGCCAATTGTAATAGCCCTTGTTTGATTCTTTATTAGATTACACTTTACTCACAAGCTTGCCCATTGTTGTTTTAAACCAACGAGGTGAATAATACCAAAAGATAAACAAATAATAGAACTCCAAATCTAAAACTCAGGCGAACGCCCCATAGGGTTATTTATTAGAAAGAACCCTGCAACACCTCGGGCTAAATAAATAAAAGTTATTAATACAAGAGCTAGGCGGATGAATGGAAGTTTAAAAATAACACCTGCGGCTGAAAATGCATACAATGACCAAGTTGATAGAATCAGAACAATTACACTAGTAATAAGAGTTGGTTTAATACTTCCTTGCTCAGAAAGTAATGCCATTTGCTCTCCTGCACCGAAAAACCGATACCAAGAACCTCCAAAATAGATACAACCCAAATGCAAAGTTGCTACAACAGCACTTAATGTACCTGCAATTATTAGAAAAACATTCATAGAGCGATAAAACCTCCGTGAGACATAACGAACCTGTAAATTAACTGGTTTATTTATCTTGATAAACAAACCATAGCCGGGTTTCTACCTGGGTACAATCGATTGTTGAATGTTTACGCGTAATATCAAAGTCCGCATTAAACTAGACAGCCACTCCAATTGTAAATTAATCTGGCGCTAATGGTGAGTTTACGCAGTCTCACATATTCCCAGAGACCGCAGGACGATTAAGAGATGTGTTTGTAACAACTGAGGAAAATATAGCTATATTAACCGATGGGGAAGATTCAAAGCTTATGTTGGTGATACCGAATTAATTTACATGAAATAACCAACAATAAAGCTAATGGCCAAAGGAAAACCTCATAATACCATCATCAAATCATTGACGTTTAAGTGGACACGAATACTATTTAGGTGCTGGAAAACACATACGCCCTACGATGAATCAACTTACTTAACCGCTGTTAAAATTTGCGGTGGAAAGTGAGCTTTAGCGCTTGCTGTCCACCTCAGGGCGTGTTGTTAGCTGTAGATTAGTTGCGGGGGTGTTCGTTACATTGCTGCTTTTTACCAAAAACACCAAACCAAAATGTAAGTTCCAAAGCCACACCTAAAACAACAAAGATAACTATGCCTTGAGAAAATCCGTAGCCATACGAAATAAGAGCGGCTAATAATAAACCCGCCAAAATTATCCATTTGTGTAATATTTTCATAAATCCCTCTTATTAAAACAATTAAGTACCAATTAAATATATGTGCAGAATATTTTTTGAGCAAGGGCAAATCTGTAACATTATATAATCACAACAGTACGACAATACAGCTAAAGCTCCCATAAGCCGTGAGCTGTGCTGGCACAATTTGTTGCGCCTTTGTTCTTTGCAACAGCGTTGCGAATCAGCTTGATGGGCTTGTTATATGCCAATCCCCTAACACTTTATAGTATAAGTAATTGGATTTTTATAATTCCAATTGGAACCCGAAGTTTCAACTTTATCTAAAACTGTAAACTCTTTAATTTCTCTTCGAACACTCTTTGTTTTCATCAAAAATAAAAATATCCAGAGACTAAAGCAACAAAAAAATAATACTGCGATACTGTAATAATTAAAGTATGAAAAAAATATCGCTGAGGAAGCAAAAAATAAAGAAAGCCACTTAAAGTTTGGGCTAAACACTATGGTAACTTTAGAATCATCAAGCTGCTTCCTTGTATATATGAACATACTACTCTCCAACTACCTCTAGGCATATAACGAGCCTGTAGATTAACTCGTTTTTAAATTTGTTTTTATTGATAAACAAACCATAGCTGAGTTCCTATTTTGGTTCAATTGATTACTGTATTTTTACGCGAATATAGAAGTGTTTGATATTGTTTTAATTGGCGTTTTGGAAGGGATTACGGGTGTTTGAGTGGCTTTTATTTAGAGTAAGAGGGCTTACCCTTCTTAATGCATCGTGTTTTGCAGCTTTTCTATATTATGAACAAGGCAATACAGTTGCCCCACCGTAAACCAAAGGTATTCACTTTCGTTTTACTCCGTAAAGTCAGTTTATTCATGTCTTTGTTCACTGTAATGTTCCGCTTTTTATTTAAAGGAAAGCCGGTTCGATACAGCCGAGCCGTTTGCCATTCTTTAATAAACAGCTGTCGTCGACCTATGGGGCTGTCTATTTTTACTTTCATTTTGTCTACATAGCTCAGTTTTTTGCGCGATTCATTATTTATAAACTGTACTTGTCGCCCCGTTTTAATGGGTGGCTTTCGCATGCATTGCTGCTGTAGCGGGCACGTTTTACAGTCTTTTAAATAACCGCAGAATCGCGTGTATTGCTGGTTATGGCTGTTTACATTAACTCCGCTTCGCCACATATCATTACCTGCTGGGCAGCGGCATGTTTGGGTTGCTTCATCATAATGAAAATCGTCTGAGGTAAATAACCGAGGCTTGCCTTTGCTGCGTTTTAGTCGGCGTTTTTCTTGCTCCGTTTCGTATGTTTCGCTGGCTTTAAACAGCGGATTTCGTTTTCTAAATTGGTTATCTGCAACGTACGTATCGAACCCACTTTGCGCCATAAATCCAAGATTCACTTCGCTGTTAAACCCACTGTCTGCAGTGAATTTAATAGTATGTTCATCTGCGCGTTTTTCTGTATTGAGTTTAGCGAGTTGCTGTTTTAATTGTGCAACAGCTGGCTGTAAAGTTTGTTGTTCGCCCACTGAACCCCATGCTTGTGCTTGCAGGATGATTTGGTGTTTATCGTCATTAATAGCGATGCCATTGTAGCCTTGGATTGTGCCTTTTGAGGTAGTCATTTTTGCACTATCTGGATCAGTGATATTACTTTTAACAGGCTTGCCTTTACTGCCTGTTTTTTCTTTGTGAGTGGCTAAGAACTCGGTAATTTTACCTGCACTTTTATCTAGCTTTTCTTTTTGTTTTAAATCCTGAGTTATCAATTCTTCGCCCAGCCCATCTTGTGATTGGTGGCGTTCAATAATACGTTTGCTTGCGCGTTCTAGTTTTGCTTTTTTTGCGGCTTAACTCATCGAATGTGCCGCTCCACTCTTTACTCGCATTGGACTTTAATTTACACCCATCAATGGCAAACATGTTGCGGCCTATCAAGTCTTCCTCATCACATATCATCAGCACTTGCGTGAAAAGTGGCTCAATCTGTTCATGCATTTTAGCCACAAAACCCGCTATAGATGTGTAATGCGGCTGGATATCACCCGACACACTCATAAATAAAATATTATGCTCGCAAGCCTTTGCAATCCGACGGCTACTGATAAAACCATGTGCATAGCCCAGTAAAATAATCTTTAGCATTACCGAAGGCGGATACGCAGCAGCGCCCGTTTTGTCATTGTTGTACCACGCGTCAAACCCCGATAAATCGAGTTTATTTTCGACAATATAACAAAGGGCATACTCAAAAGTGCTAGGCAGAATTTGCTCAGCGAAATTGATAGGAATGAATTTATTTTGACAGGATAAGTCAGGCTTGTAGTTAGCCATAACAGTTTACCATGGGTGAATAATATCTATTAGATCACAGCGAACAGATGGATTCAAGGTTAAAAAGCAACCAACCAAGAATAGTTGGATACGTTCCTAAAAAGAGTAATTCTACAGCCTCAACGCCCCATTAAGAGGCAAATAATGGTTGGCTAAAATAGGCGACGAAGGAGCAGATAGCCAACTGTTATTTGTCCTGCTTGAATGGCTTGTTATGTGCTTTTTAGCTAGAGCACATGGATGTCATTTATTGTCGCACTGAACTCATTGTCACTTATACGACTAAATTCGAACTCGACTGTTAAGTCTGTTATTTCACCGTTAACTGGTAAATAAAAACCGTAGAGGAAACTACCATCGTCACACTCCAAGAATTCAGGTGTGCACAATGACATTTCTGTGTTTTGAATTTGATAGTTTGACTCGCTATCAAAGTAATCAATTACAGCTTCAGTTATTTCTTGTTTTCCCCAGCGAGCGCCATAATTGTTAGGCGCAGAAATGAGTGCATTTGCTTGTTCAAAGTCACCTTGAGATAGAAATAAAAGCCACTTCTGGCAATATGCTTTTAACTCTAATTCTACATTCTGAGGAGACAATTGAACCATGAACCTTCCTTAGCACATAACGTCTTAGTATTTATACGTTACGTTGTTTGTATCGTATAAATACCTTGTTGAACGAAGCATGCTCCTCACTCAACGTTTTTATTGGTATGTTTAATGCTATAGGAATTCTCTTTTTTAGGGAAGTTGTCGATTGCAGTTTTATTGGACACTCTTTTACTACTAAACGGGTTAATTACTGTTTATTAATTACATTTCTACGTTCTTTTATATCGTTTCTGCCTGCTTATTGTCTTCTGTCATCCTTTTTATTTATTTTAGGCAACACCGCATTTAAGCTGATCTTCTGTCACACCAACTTATTTAACGAATTGTTTTTAAGTGTTCGACTTACTACTCAACCACTATTCATTATTATGCCTCCCGTCGCTAGGCCGTCTATTTTTGCATCCTTTATACAGAGGCTTTTCATTATCAACTGCCCTTGCTTACATGATGGGCACGGCCAATTAACTCTCATCGCACCTGTTGTATCTGACTTTCCCTTATTTTTAGTCTCATGCTTGTCTGTTTATGCGCTGATAATACCCCGTTTCTTTGCTCTACACGCACTGGCTAAAAACCCGTAGTGCCGTATTCGCATAAACCCACTTGGGAGCACATGCAGTAAATAGCGCCTAATAAATTCTATGCCTGTTAATGTCATTCGCTTTATTTTGCTGTCTCGGTAGTCTTTATAACTAAACGTGACATCATCTTTTGTTACTTGCTTAAGCCGTCCTTCATGCAACATGCCCTTACGTGTGTAGCGTCCAAGGTATTTCAACACCGTTTTCGCTTCGGTCAAATTCACTTTGCTGTGTACACACCATGATTTTGTCATTAACAATTCGTTTTGAGGTATCGTTAGTTTATGCGCCCTAATGGCTGCTAGCATTTTTGCTCTAAACACGGTTGCTAAGGCTTTTACTGCAAATAAATACGGCTTTTTAACACCCCGCCACTCACCTGACGATGTTAATACGCCACCTGGAATTAAACAGTGCAAATGAATATGTTGAGCAAGGCTTTGCCCCCATGTATGTAAGACCGCAGTCATTCCTAACGTGCCTTGTAGCTGTTTTTTACGCTGCGCAAACTGACTAAGGGTTTGCCATACAGCATGAAATAAACAGCTGTAAATCTCACGCGGATATTGCCTTGCTAATCCATTTAGTTCATGAGGGAGTGTAAATACCAGATGAAAATAAGGCGCATTGATGACATCCTTACTTTGTTGTTCACTCCATTGATCGCTAACATGCCCTTGGCACTGCGGACAGTGTCTATCTCTGCATGCGCAGTACACCGTTTTATTATGATCGCAGCGATCACACTGCCATTGCTGAGCGCCTAACTTTACGGTTCGACAGTCCTGTATATGCTGACACACTCGCTGTTGTTGATAGGTTAATGCATGGACTTTTTTATAGTGACTGAGGTGTTGCGCTAAGACATCCGCGACATGATGCATTGTTGCTATCTTAATCCTCCTCCCACGCAGCCATTAAATCATGGCTACTATGTGCCATCTCTGGCAACCAATGCAAATAACGCTCTGTCGTACGAATACTCGTATGTCCGAGCTGTTTTTGTAACTGATGAAGCGGCATACCAGCTTCAATTTGATGTGTAGCATAAGCATGGCGCAAGCTATGCGCGGATACATTTTTTGTAATTTCAGCACGCGTTACCGCACGTTTTAATCCACGACTAAACGTTTTTGCATCAATCGCTTTTTCTTTATCCCAGTTGGTACAAAACAGTATACTGCCAAGGGAAAAGCCTGCTATGTAAGCGTTTAACCGCCTTGCTGCACTTTTAGGTAATATGACACGACGGTCTTTATTGCCTTTTCCTGCTCTAACCCATAGGCAGTCTTGGCTAAATTCAATATCAACAACCCGTAAATTCAGTAATTCACTTATTCTGAGCCCACACCCATAGCAAATACAAAGCATGACTTTTTGCTGTGCAGATGCCATATTTAAGAACAGACGATGAACCTCATCTCGTGTTAATAATATCGGTATTGTGTGTGCCTTTTTAGGCAATACGATATCAATGCTGAATGAGCGCTGTAGTACATATTTATATAAAAAATTAACGGCATTGAGTTTTACTGCAATCGTTGCACGCGACAAGTGCTGTGTTAGATTTACATACCTAAAATACGCCTCAAGCTCTTCCTTATTAATTAAGTCAGGCGATTTATCGTAGTAATTAGCTAACTGAGCAAGTGCATTTATATAAGATTCTTCGGTACGTGGTGAGTAGCCTCTTAAACGGATCTCGTCTATGACGCGTTGTCTTAATGGGGTCATTGGTTTTCTCCGGTGAATAGGGGGAAGTCCCAATGACAAGTGTGGCAATTATGCTGGAGGTTGCTAGCTCCGCGTAGCGGCTTTGTTCAACAACTTTGTATCCGACATTTGTCGCTTTATAAACCGACAAATGTCCAAATATTACAAAGGTTCTAATTTAACCAGCTAATAAGGACTTGTAAACAACTAGTTAGCCGATATTTAAGTTTCCTTGATGTAGAAATACCCCAAAATGGTAGAGATCAGTAATATCGGACAAAAAAGTAATGAGCCATAAAATAGGTGTAAGCGATGTTATTAATAAGATAACTTAAATTTTTCTCTAAGCTTTTGCCTTTAACCTAAACAAAAAAGCCGCTGTTCATTGCAAACAGCGGCTTTCGTCTTAAGATTTACAAGCTTAAAGCTTGCTTAACTTAAACTTGATTTTTATTGTTTACCAATCACTTCAAGTCCACCCATGTATGGGCGTAATACTTCTGGTACTACTACTGTGCCATCGGCTTGTTGGTAGTTTTCTAGTATGGCTACTAGTGTACGGCCAACGGCTAAGCCTGAACCATTTAGTGTATGTAGTAACTCTGGCTTTTTAACACCTTCACGGCGAAAACGTGCTTGCATTCTGCGCGCCTGAAAGTCAGCCATGTTTGAACAAGACGAAATTTCACGGTATGTGTCTTGCGCAGGTAACCATACTTCTAAATCGTATGTTTTAGCTGAGCCAAAGCCCATGTCGCCCATACATAAAATTACTTTACGGTACGGAAGTTCTAATGCTTGTAGTATTTGCTCTGCGTGACCTGTTAACTCTTCAAGCGTTGCCATTGAGTCTTCTGGTTTTACAAGTTGTACAAGTTCAACTTTATCAAACTGATGCTGACGAATTAAGCCACGTGTATCGCGACCATAGCTGCCTGCTTCACTTCTGAAACACGGAGTGT
The DNA here is from genome assembly GCF_000238395.3 of Pseudoalteromonas arctica A 37-1-2. Classification (GTDB taxonomy): domain Bacteria; phylum Pseudomonadota; class Gammaproteobacteria; order Enterobacterales; family Alteromonadaceae; genus Pseudoalteromonas; species Pseudoalteromonas arctica. Next base: position 1,736,118 of record NZ_CP011025.1, on the reverse strand, counting down.
GGGCAACTAAGCGAATTGGTAAAGCGCTTTCATCGTAAATTTCGTCGCGTGCGCTGTTTGTAAGCGGTACTTCAGCTGTAGGAATTAAGCTAAAGCCGGCTTGTTGTTCGCCGTCGTCATTTACAAGGCCTAATGTGTGGAATAAATCGCCCGCAAATTTAGGTAGTTGGCTCGTGCCGTAAAGGCTTGCACTATTTACTAAGTACGGTACATACATTTCTGTATAGCCGTTTTTATCAGCATGTGTATCTAGCATAAATTGCGTTAGTGCACGGTGCATACGCGCTACTTGGCCGCGCATTACAGTAAAGCGTGCGCCACTAATTTTAACGCCCATTTCAAAGTCTAAGCCGTTTAGGTCTTGGCCTACATCTACGTGGTCTTTAACTTCAAAATCGAATTTTTTAGGTGTGCCCCACGTTAAAATTTCAACGTTGTCGTCTTCGTCTTTACCTGCGGGTACCGACTCGTCTGGCAAGTTTGGAATTGCTAAAGCAATGTCGTTAATTGCGGCTAATACTTCATCTTGCTCTGTTTTAGCGGCGTCTAGCTCACTGCCTAAGTTAGCCACTGCATCAAGTAGTGGCTGTGCGTCTTCGCCTTTAGCTTTGGCTTGACCAATTGCTTTTGCGCTTGCATTACGTTGACTTTGAAGTTCTTGCGTTTTTACTTGTAATGTTTTGCGTTTTTCTTCAAGTGCCGTTACCGTCGCAACATCGAGTTCGTAACCGCGCGCCGCTAAACGTGCTGCAGTTTGTTCGATGTCTTGACGTAAAAATTTAGAATCTAACATGTTAGTTTTTTAACCTTTTTGCATTACTAGCTGAAGGCCCAGCCAAGCCATAAAAATACACACCATCACGTTTAAGATGATATTGAGGGCCATTTTAATAAAGTGACCTTGTTGTAATAACAACAACGAGTCCATTGAGAATGTTGAAAAGGTGGTTAATGCACCTAAAAAGCCAATACCGATAAGGGTTTTGGCGGGGCTTGCGGTGATAATTTCTTTATCTATCAAACCGTACAAAATGCCCATTAACAATGAACCCAGAATATTAACCGTCAACGTGCCAAAAGGGAATCCCCTACCGAGGAGTTTTAGCATGCTTTCGCTAATAAAAAACCGTAAACACGCACCTGAGGCTCCGCCAAGGGCGATCATCATATAAAGTTTAATCATTTTCGTATCGTCTAAGTGGGCTTTGCGCATCGCGCTCTTTTAGGTAATCGAGTTTTTGTTTAATTTTTTGCTCAAGTCCGCGTTCGCTCGGTAAGTAATATTCTTTACCGTCCATTTCTGGCGGTAAATATTTTTCACCTGCGGCAAATGCGCCTTCTTCGTTGTGCGCATAGCGATACTCGGCGCCGTAACCTAAGTCTTTCATTAAGTTGGTTGGCGCATTGCGTAAATGCTCTGGCACTGGGTAACTTGGCTCATTTTGAGCATCTGCTTTGGCTTGATTAAACGCCATATAAACAGCATTGCTTTTGGGTGCACTGGCTAAATACAATGTGGCTTGTGCAATAGCGCGCTCACCTTCGCCAGGACCTACTCGCTGAAATATATCCCATGCATTTAGGGCAACATCCATTGCGCGCGGATCGGCGTTACCTATATCCTCTGTTGCAATGGCAAGTAAACGCCTTGCTACATACAAAGGGTCGCCGCCACCAGCTAAAATTCGGCAATACCAATACAGCGCACCATCGGGGGAGCTACCACGTACTGATTTATGAAAGGCTGATATTAAATCGTAAAATTCATCGCCGCCTTTATCGTATTTAGCTAAATGCGTTGGTAGCACTTGGCTAAGTACGTGCTCGTCTACGTTGTATTGCCCGTTTCGCTCGGTTGTTAAATCAACCGCTTGTTCAAGTAAATTAAGTACTTTACGCGCATCGCCGCCACTTGCTTGGCACAGTGCCTTTTTAGCGTTGTCGGCAATAGTGATGTGCTTTTGGCTTAGCTGCTCGTCTTGTTTAAGTGCACGTTCTATTACGGTATATAAGTCGGCATCGGCAAGCGATTTTAAAACATACACGCGTGCACGCGACAATATAGCGTTATTAAGGGCAAACGATGGGTTTTCGGTGGTTGCACCTACAAATATAAAGGTGCCGTCTTCTATGTGCGGTAAAAACGCATCTTGCTGAGACTTATTAAAGCGATGAACCTCGTCAACAAACATAAGGGTGCGTTGGCCACGGCTTTCTAGGTTATCGCGCGCTTGCGTTACGCTGTCACGTATATCTTTTACGCCTGCGGTTACCGCCGACATTTGTATAAGTGAGGCATCAGCATGGTTGGCAATTATTTGCGCAAGTGTTGTTTTACCTACACCCGGTGGGCCCCATAAAATTAAACTATGGCATCGCCCCGCGACAATGGCTTGATGCAGTGGTTTATCAGCACTTAATAAGTGTTGCTGACCAATGTACTCGTCAAGCGTTGTGGGGCGCATACGCGCGGCAAGTGGGCGTACATCGGGCCCAAAATTAAATCCTAAATTACTCACCGTTACTCTGATCGTCTATTTCAACACCTTCAGGAGGCGTAAATTCAAAAGTGCTTTTATCAAGCGGCGTATTAACTTGGGCATTGTTAAACGTAAATGACGATAGCTGCCCTGAGTTGTCGGTAACGACTAGTTTAGCAAGGCCTTGCTCGTTACCCGCAAACGCTATATCAAGTTGTTCTACTTGGCTTTCTACGCCTTTATTTGGCGTTACGCTAAAGCCTGTATTTGTTGCAAGTACGCTGTATTTTTCCCACTGTGCTGGGTCTTTTGATGTAAGTAGCACAAATGGTGTTGAGTCGATTAGGCTGCTGGTTTTCATAATTGTTACTTGCTCAGCAAAGCTGTCGAAGTAATAGGTTTTATCGCCGTTTGATACAAATAATGTATCGTCTGGGTTTGTTTGCTGCCAGCGAATCATCATAGGCTGTTGAAGCGCTATTGTGCCCTCGCCTTGCATAACCGCTTGGCCTTCTTTGTCTGTTACTTTTTGTGCAAACTGCGCTTTAAAGCTTTTTAAAGTAGCAAGTCTGTCTTGTAATGCTTGGCTGTCATCAGCAAAGCTTGGTGCGGCAAGTACGCTGCCTAACACTAATAATAAGGCGTTAAATTTTTTCATTAATTTGCTCCATTAGGTACTAATACATCGCGAGCGCCGTTATGACCTGGTGAACTCACGATACCCGATGTTTCCATTTGTTCGACTAAACGTGCTGCGCGGTTATAGCCAACACGCAGTTTACGTTGTACTGACGATACCGATACCTTGCCGGTTTCAATTACAAACGACACGGCTTCGTCGTATAACGGATCGTTCTCTTCGTCTGCATTTTCGCTTGCTTCACCTGGCAATAAAATATCTTCACTGGCATCACCATTGAGTATTTCATCAACGTAATTTGGCTTAGCACGCGCTTTCCAATCGTTTACAACGGCGTGTACTTCATGGTCGTCTACAAACGCGCCATGTACACGCTCTGGTACGCTAGTGCCTGGTGGTAAATAAAGCATATCGCCCATACCTAGTAAGTTTTCTGCGCCTTGCTGGTCAAGTATGGTACGCGAGTCTATTTTACTTGATACCTGAAACGCCATACGCGTTGGTATATTTGCTTTAATTAAACCTGTTATTACATCTACCGAAGGGCGCTGCGTTGCCAGTATTAAATGAATACCTGCCGCACGTGCTTTTTGGGCTATGCGGGCAATCAGCTCTTCTACTTTTTTACCAACAATCATCATCATGTCGGCAAATTCGTCTATTACTACAACAATACTTGGTAACTTACCAAGTTCTTCCGGGCCTTCTTTCATGCCATCGGTGTCTTTAAATAATGGATCAAGAATCGGGTAACCCGCTTCATTGGCTTCAAGCACTTTTTGGTTGTAACCTTTTAAGTTACGCACACCCAATGCTGACATTAATTTATAACGACGTTCCATCTCGCCCACACACCAACGCAGTGCGTTAGCGGCTTCTTTCATGTCGGTGACTACTTCACACAATAAATGCGGAATACCTTCGTATACTGATAGCTCAAGCATTTTAGGGTCAATCATAATCATACGTACATCGTCAGGCCCCGATTTGTAAAGCAAGCTTACTATCATGACATTAACGCCCACCGATTTACCTGAACCAGTTGTACCGGCCACCAGTAAATGTGGCATTTTACCTAAATCAGCACAGACAGGCTGACCGGCGATGTCTTTACCTAGCACCATGGTAAGTGGCGATGGATTTTGCTCGAATTTAGGTGCGTTTATTACTTCTGACAAACGTACTATTTCGCGGTGTTTATTAGGAAGCTCAATACCAACATATGTTTTACCCGGTATAACTTCTACAACACGCACACTAATTGCCGAAAGCGAACGGGCTAAATCTTTTGCTAAACCTGTAATTTTTGACACTTTAATACCTGGCGCTAAATCTAGCTCAAAGCGTGTAACAACAGGGCCTGGGTATACCGCTACAACTTTAGCTTGTACGTTAAAGTCCAGTAGTTTTGTCTCTACTAGGCGCGATACTGTATCGAGCTCTTCTTGCGAAATTGGGTTTTTAGCTTTGTCCGGTCTGTCGAGTAAATCGAGCGACGGTAATGGCCCCGGTGGTGGTTCTTGCGTTAATAATTGCTCAAACTTTTCTTTAGCCGTTGGCGGTGGTTGATATTGCGCTTTTGATTTAGGCATTGGTCTGGCTGGTGATACCACTGTTGTAACTGGTTTTTCTGGCTCTACAACTGGGCTTTGGTCAAGCGCGTTTAATGCAGCGGCCGTGTCCATTGGTTCGTCGTCTATGGCGCTAAAGCCAATTTCTTGATCGAGTATGTCGTCAAGCTCGTCAAACGGCATAAACTCGTCACTAATTTGAGGCTCATTAAACGGCGTTTGCGGTTTATTAATTGCTTTTTGTTTATCTGCTTTTTTAGCTGATGTAGGCAGCTCTATTTGCTCTTTGATATCGTCTTCAAAATGGGCGTCTACTTCATCGTGATTATTTGCTTTGCCCGCAGCGTGTTCTCGGTGCATCCAACCTTTTGCGTACGATACAATAAAGCGGTAAAACCTAACCATTAAATCGCCAAGGTAATCTACAAAATCAACCCACGATACACCCGTTAATAAGGTAAGCCCGGCAAAAAAGAAACACAGCAATAATATAGATGTACCGGTAAAGTTAAACGCAGGCATCATGGCTGATGCAATAACATCGCCCACTACCCCACCAGAGGAAAAGTTATAAATATCGTCAAAATTGATACTACTAATAGCGGTAGCTGAGGTAATAAATAAAGCAAAACCAATAACACGCAGCGCTAAGGTGGTGTAATCAAGCTGTAAAATGCGGTGAGGTTGTTTAAATAGCAAGTAGCCAAATAGCTGAATGGCCGCTGGCACTAAGTAAGCCAACCAACCAAAGGTGAGTAATAAAATGTCGGCTATCCATGCACCGGCTGCTCCTGTGATGTTGCTTACTTCGCTAAAACTAGTTTGCGACCATGCAGCATCTGCTGGATCAAAGCTGATCAAGGCACATAAAATAAATATTGCCGTAAAGGTGCTGATAATCAGCCCTGTTTCTAATAGTCTTTGCACACCGTTTAGGCGCATAGTTCCCTATTCCTCTTTATTATTCTATTTTTATTCACACTTACTTAGCAGTGAAATACCTTAGCAGGAAATGCAATTTGTTGCACTTTATCTTAACCTTGATGGCCTGATTATGAACAAGTTTTTATAATTTGAGCTTATATAAGCAAATGACGCAGCTAATATAAATAACCTTAAGTAATATAAGGACGAATAATTACGCCTTCTTCACCTTTTACTTCTTCCATTACTACATAAGTTCGGCTTTCACTAACGTTAGGCAATTTTAATAATATGTCACCTAATACACCACGGTATTCTGACATATCATTTACGCGCGTTTTAAGTAAAAAATCAAAATTACCCGATACTAAATGACATTCGATAATTTCTTCGTGCTTTTTAACGGCCGCACTAAACTCATCAAATACGTCGGGAGATGTTTTAGTAATTGTTACTTCTACATACACCGATAAACCTTGCCCAAGCTTAGCTGGATCGACCACTGCTTTATAGCCAAGTATGTAGCCTTCTCGTTCTAGCTTTTTCACTCGCTCCAGACAGGGCGTGGCGCTTAGGCCAACTCGTCTGGCCAGTTCAACATTTGAAAGGCGTCCATCGTGCTGTAATTCCATTAAAATTTTACGGTCAATTCTATCTAATAACTGATGCATAGTGCCAACTAGTTTTTTATGCTGTTTATTTTTGTTATGTAGATGATAACACTAGATTTGACTTTAAAAAAGGTGAGACACACGGGCTTATGATGAATATAATAGTGAAAAATGTTAATCCGTTCTTAATAAGGCAAATGATATGATTATTGGTGTTCCTAAAGAAATTAAAAACCATGAATACCGTGTAGGTATGGTTCCTGCGAGTGTTCGTGAATTAGTAAACCACGGTCATCAAGTGATTGTAGAAACTGATGCAGGCATGGGTATTGGTTTTACTAACGAAGATTACACGCTAGCGGGTGCTGAAATTTTAGCAACTGCTGCTGACGTTTTCGCTAAAGCAGACATGATTGTAAAAGTAAAAGAGCCACAAGCTGTTGAACGTGCAATGCTACGTGAAGACCAAATTCTTTTCACTTACTTACACCTTGCACCTGATCTTCCACAAACTGAAGACCTTGTAAAAAGCAAAGCTATTTGTATTGCATACGAAACTGTAACTGACTCTCGCGGTGGTTTACCGCTTCTTGCTCCTATGAGCGAAGTTGCTGGTCGTATGTCTATTCAAGCTGGTGCACAAGCGCTTGAAAAATCTAACCACGGTCGTGGCATGCTACTAGGTGGCGTACCAGGCGTTGAAGCGGCTAAAGTTGTTATCATTGGCGGCGGCATGGTTGGTCGTAGTGCAGCGCAAATGGCTGTTGGTCTTGGTGCTGAAGTTGTCGTTCTTGACCGTAACATCGACGTATTACGTGCACTAGACGCGCAATTTGGTAATAAAGTTAAAGCTATTTACTCAACTGCTGATGCTCTAGAAAAACACGTACTAGAAGCTGATTTAGTAATTGGTGGCGTACTAATCCCAGGTGCAGCTGCACCTAAACTAGTCACTGCTGAGCACATTAAAGCAATGAAACCTGGTTCTGCAATTGTTGACGTTGCAATCGACCAAGGTGGCTGTATTGCTACTTCAAAAGCAACTACGCATGCTGATCCTACTTTCATCGTTGATGAAGTTGTTCACTACTGTGTTGCTAACATGCCAGGTGCTGTTCCACGCACATCTACGTTTGCACTTAACAATGCAACATTGCCTTTCATCATTAACCTTGCAAACAAAGGTTATAAAAAGGCGTTACTAGATGACGCTCACTTCTTAAAAGGCTTAAACGTAATTAAAGGCCAAGTAACTTACAAAGAAGTAGCAGAAGCGTTCAACATGGAATATGTTGACCCACGCACAGCGGTAGAAAACGCATAATTTAGCGTTTTGTAGTTAGGTTGGTATTAAGTTATGTAGCTACCGAACTACAACCCATAAAAAAAGCAGCTAATTAGCTGCTTTTTTTGTATTTAAATTTCAGATTTATATAAGCTTATTTAGATAAAACGCTTAATTATAAAATCTACTTTTACGCGCTTAGCTTGGCCAAGTAGTTTTTTAACTGGCTGCGGATAATCATCCATCGTTTCTAAATCATCTGGGCCTGTTAAACGTCGGCAGTGTTGTAAAATTTCCTGCTTTTCGTTATCAATAGCATCCATAATTGTTTGCTCTGGATCTTCTATTAAAATACCGTTTTCGATATCAAGACCCCATGCACGCGGATTTAAGTTATGCCCGCTCAGTAAATGTTTTGTTCTATCTGAACAAATACCTTTTAAATGAAACGAATTGCTTTCATCTTTCCACAGATACACATTTAAATTACCGTTATCGATATGGCGCTTTTGCGTTTTTACAAATTTATGCAAAATAGTTTCGTATAAATAAGGTAATGCCCCTATTTTACTAAACGGCTCGCTTGGCGGTAAATAAAAGTCATTTGCTGTTTTATCGCCTACAACAATAGTCACTTGCTTGCCTTGCTTTAATAATCGGCGCAGCGATCGCATAAGCGGTGCCGGAAAATTAAAGTATGGCGTATACAACACAAGCTCTTGCTCTGTTGTATCAAATAACGCTTTTATTAAACGATTTAATTCGTTATTGCGACGCCCAAGTCCTAAAAACAAACGAATACCTAATGCTTGTGTATTTAGCTGCTCTGCTGCGTTATAACTTGCGACTTTTAAATCACGCATTAATTGCTTTTGATCAATCTTAAAGTCGTGCAAACGCTTAAGCGGTCGTGTGTCAATGCGTGGCACGGCCACTGATGAAAGTAGCTTTGTTTCAATAAAATCAACTACTGAGTCACACAGTTCGCTCTGCGTTATTAAAAAGTAACGATCGAGCCTGTAGCGCTCGTTGTATTGCAAGTACACGTTATTTAAACTTGCGCCGCTGTAAAGTAAGGTGTCGTCAATTACAAAACCTTTTAAATGCAATACGCCAAATAATTCTTTAGCTTTTACAGGTACGCCATAAACTTGTACGTTCGATTTAAACTTTTCTAAATCGTCACAGTATAAACTTGCGTTACCGTCTGATTTATCAGCGCCAATTAATCCACGTTGCGCACGATGAAAATCCACCAGCACTTTTACCTCAAGTGCGGGGTTTGCCAATGACACACGATGCAGCGCTTCTAAAATTTCGCGACCTGCTTCGTCATCTTGTAAATACAACGCAGTAATATAAATTCGTTTTTTTGCGTTCGCTATCAAGCGTAGCAATTGCGTTCGGTAATCTTGCGCATTGGTTAAGACGTTAACGTCTTTTGAAGTCAACCCGAATGCGGGTTTTTCCTGCCAAAATAACATAGTTGCCTATTTGCTTAGGTCACATAATCTATCAGTGACAAATAAAATTAGGTAAAACATAACAAAAAAAATCAAAGGGGTCATGAAATAACGCTGTTTTGTTGCCTGTTAGTCTATTTATTGAGCTACTTAGGCATTTTAACTGTAAAAGCACAGAGCTCTAGTACACAATACTGCACAGCTTTTCGATTTGATAAAAAAAATAATCGCGGATTTTGTTTACATCTGCCTTGTTTTTCTTAGAATCAAGCGCATTAATGAGCATATTGAACACCGTATTAAACGTTTAGGAAAAATAATGACTGAAGCAAAACATTGTAAGCTACTAATTTTAGGCTCTGGCCCAGCTGGTTATACTGCCGCAGTATATGCAGCACGTGCAAATTTAAACCCTGTTTTAATTACAGGCATTCAACAAGGTGGCCAATTAACAACCACAACTGAAGTTGAAAACTGGCCTGGTGATGCACACGGTTTAACAGGTCCTGCGTTAATGGATCGTATGAAAGAGCACGCTGAGCGCTTTGAAACTGAAATCATATTCGATCACATCAATAAAGTAGATGTATCTAAGCGCCCTTTCACACTAACTGGCGACCAAGGTACTTACACATGTGATGCATTAATCATTGCAACGGGTGCTTCTGCTAAATACTTAGGCCTAGAGTCTGAAACTAATTTCCAAGGCCGTGGCGTTTCGGCATGTGCTACGTGTGACGGCTTTTTCTATAAAGGCCAAAAAGTGGCGGTTGTTGGTGGTGGTAATACAGCGGTTGAAGAAGCGCTTTACTTATCTAACATTGCTGACGAAGTACATGTTATTCATCGTCGTGACAGTTTCCGCAGTGAAAAAATACTTGCTGACCGCCTTGCTGAAAAAGCAGCTAACGGTAACGTTGTAATGCATTACAACCGCACGCTGGACGAAGTATTAGGCGACCAAATGGGCGTAACCGGCGTTCGTATTAAAGATGCACACTCTGATGCAACTGAAGAGCTAGATTTAGCAGGCGTATTTATTGCTATTGGCCACAAGCCAAATACTGATATGTTTGTTGGTCAACTAGAAATGAAAGATGGCTACTTAGTTGTAGAGTCTGGTCTTCACGGCAACGCAACTCAAACAAGCGTAGAAGGCGTTTTTGCTGCAGGTGATGTGTCAGACCACATTTACCGTCAAGCAATCACATCTGCGGGTACAGGCTGTATGGCTGCCCTTGATGCTGAACGTTTCTTAGATAATTTATAAGCAATTAAATAAATTATTATAGGGCTGATTATTCAGCCCTTTTTTTATGCCTAAAATATAGTTACACTTTTAAGATCAATTATAAAATAAGTACTGTATGAGAAATCAGCTATACCAATTAAGCGAAAACGATATAGCATTCCCCAATCCGGAATACGCATTAGAATCCCCTGATGGCTTGTTAGCAATTGGCGGAGATTTGAGTTTACCTCGCCTAAGTAATGCCTACAAAAGCGGAGTATTCCCTTGGTTTAGTGAAGATGAGCCTATTATGTGGTGGTCTCCCAGCGAGCGAGGCATTTTTGAGCTTAATGATTTTCATATAAGTAAGAGCCTGCGTAAGCATTTAAAAAAGCACCCTGTAAGAGTAACCATTAATAATGCCTTTGAAGAGGTGATAGAAGCCTGTCGCGATCAACGCCTTGATACCGATGGCACTTGGATCACCTCTGACATGCTCGACGCTTACGTTAATGCACACAATGCTGGCATTGCACATAGTTTAGAGGTGTGGAGTAACGGAGAGCTTGCAGGTGGCTTATACGGCATTATGCAAAATGGTGTTTTTTGTGGCGAGTCTATGTTTCATCATCAAACCAATTGTTCTAAGCTTGCTATGTGGGCACTGGTAAATTGGCTTAAACGCCATAATGCACATTTTATTGATTGCCAGTTAGAAAACCCTTATTTAATGACCCTAGGTGCACAAGTAATCCCCCGTTCCACATTTTTGACTAAACTAAAAGCTGCACATAACTATACTGTTAACCCTATTATGTGGGAGCCACAAGAACTTGACGCAATCTATGAATGAGCAACTTCCTGCACGTGTTGGTTTAACCCAAGAGTTTGACTGTAGTTATTTACCCAACAGACAAGAGCAACTTTTAGTTATTCTTGATCCCAGTTGCTACAGCACCGATAAATTTGAGTCATTATTAGGCTTGGGATTTCGTCGCAGTGGTAACCAAATATACCGTCCGCACTGCCCAATATGCAGCGCATGTAGTTCTGTACGTGTATTAGCACAAGACTTTATGCCCTCAAAATCGCAAAAACGTAAACTAAACAAAGCAAAAACACAGTTTGAGGTAAAATATTCAACGCAAGAGCGACCTGAGTACTATCCACTTTATAGCAAGTACATAACGATGCGTCATCAGGATGGAAGTATGTATCCTCCTGAAAAAGAACAGTTTCAAAGTTTTTTGCTTTGTAGTTGGCTCAAGATCACATTTATTGAACTGTGGCACCAAGATACTTTAGTCGCAGTTGCCGTAACTGATTGTATGAATAGCGCTATTTCTGCAATTTATACCTTTTTTGACCCCGACTTTGAACACTATAGTTTAGGCTCTGTGATGATATTAGAGCAGCTAAAGTTTGCAAAAGAGCAAAATAAGCAATACGTGTACTTGGGCTATCAAATTGATGAATGCGACAAAATGAAGTACAAAACTCAGTTTTTACCTGCTCAAAAACAGCTCAATGATGAGTGGGTGGCTATTTAATTTGCAAATATAGCCCCTGCGCCTTTACTTATTGGAGTATTTTGGGCAAAATCTGCAGCGTTTAACTATTAAAGAGGTGTTACGCTAAACATGGCGAAAGAAGACGTAATCGAAATGCAAGGGACAGTCCTTGATACTTTACCAAATACAATGTTCCGAGTTGAGCTAGAAAATGGTCACGTAGTTGTGGCTCATATTTCAGGCAAAATGCGCAAAAACTATATCCGTATTTTAACCGGCGATAAAGTAACGGTAGAAATGACTCCTTACGATTTATCAAAGGGTCGTATCGTATTCCGTGCTCGCTAAGTAAGTGCGTAAACGAGATTTAGTTTTTGGCTAGTGTTTTACTAGCTTTAAGCGTTTATTAAATGTAATTGATAGACATTGACTAGCAATTACATTTAATAAACAAAAAGCCCAGTTTTTGCTGGGTTTTTTGTTGCCTATAAAAAGGGCAAAAAAAATGGCCCGCTATTATGTAGCGGGCCATTTTATTTAACTAAATTATTTAATTAACGTTTTACGCTGGTGTTAAATTACTCTCGTAATCAAAGCGAATCTTCTTGTCTTTAACTGATACTTTAACCGTACCGCCATCAACAAGTTCACCAAACAGTATTTCGTTAGCTAATTGCTTTTTAAGCTCTTCTTGAATAACACGTGCCATTGGACGTGCACCCATTGCTTTATCGTAGCCTTTATCTGCCAACCACTCACGTGCTTTAGACGTAAGCTCAAGGTTAACTGATTTTTTATCAAGCTGCGCTTGCAGTTCCACAATAAACTTATCAACCACCAGTAAAATAACTTCACGTTCAAGGTGATTAAACCAAATGATGTTATCTAAACGGTTTCTAAATTCTGGTGAAAATACTTTATTAATTGCACCCATTGCATCGTGCGTATGATCTTGCTCTGTAAAACCAATCGACTTACGCGTAGTTTCTTGTACGCCCGCATTGGTAGTCATTACAACCACTACATTTCTAAAGTCAGCTTTACGGCCGTTATTATCGGTCAACGTACCGTGATCCATAACCTGTAGCAAAATGTTGTAAATGTCTGGATGCGCTTTTTCAATCTCATCTAAAAGTACAACAGCATGTGGATTTTTAATAACTGCTTCTGTTAATAAACCACCTTGCTCAAAACCAACATACCCTGGTGGAGCACCAATTAATCGACTAATTGCATGGCGTTCTACATATTCCGACATATCAAAACGAATAAACTCAACACCCATACATTTAGCAAGTTGCTTAGTTACTTCTGTTTTACCCACACCGGTAGGCCCTGCAAACAAGAACGAACCCACTGGTTTTTCTTCGCTCGATAAACCAGAGCGAGATAAGCGAATAGCTGATGTAAGCGCATCAATAGATTGATCTTGCCCAAACACGAGCATTTTAAGGTTACGGTCTAAGTTTTTAAGCGTTTCTTTATCTGTCGACGAGACGCTTTGCGCTGGGATACGTGCCATTTTAGATATAATTAGTTCTATATCTGCCACGCCAATGGTTTTTTTACGTTTAGAGCTAGGTTGCAGGCGCTGACTTGCACCGGCTTCATCAATTACATCAATTGCTTTATCTGGCAAGTGACGCTCATTAATGTATTTAGCACTGAGCTCTGCAGCTGCTTTTAGTGCTTTTTGAGTGTAACGAATACCATGGTGCTCTTCGTAACGCTCTTTTAAGCCATTTAATATTTTAGTGGTATCGGCAACACTTGGCTCAAGTACATCAATTTTTTGAAAGCGACGTACTAGTGCACGGTCTTTCTCAAAAATATTTTTATACTCATTGTAAGTTGTTGACCCCATACAACGTAGCTTACCACTTGAAAGGAGTGGTTTAAGCAAGTTTGATGCGTCCATAACACCACCAGACGCCGCGCCGGCACCGATTATGGTATGTATTTCATCAATAAATAAAATAGAGCCTGGCTCAGCTTGCAGCTCTTTTAGTAAGCTTTTAAAGCGCTTTTCAAAGTCGCCGCGGTATTTAGTACCCGCAAGCAATGCACCCATATCTAGCGAGTACACAACAGCATCTGCAATTACTTCTGGTACTTGCTTATTAACAATGCGATACGCTAAGCCTTCAGCAATTGCTGTTTTACCAACGCCCGCTTCACCAACAAGTAATGGGTTATTCTTTTTACGACGACACAATACTTGTACCGTGCGCTCTACTTCGCTGTCGCGTCCGATCAGTGGATCAATGTTACCTTCACGAGCTTGAACGTTTAAGTTAGTTGTAAAGCTGTCTAGCTTGCTTGCTTCTTCATTTTGAACTTCTTGCACTTCATCATGAATATCGTCGCTGTCGTTGCCTAATTCATCATCTGCTTTAGAAATACCATGCGAAATAAAGTTAACGATGTCTAAACGCGATACATCATGCTTTTTAAGTAAATATACAGCTTGGCTTTCTTGCTCAGAAAAAATAGCAACTAGCACATTCACGCCAGTGACTTCATTTTTACCTGACGATTGCACATGGAACACAGCGCGTTGTAATACACGTTGAAAGCCAAGTGTTGGCTGAGTTTCACGCTCTTCTTCTAAATCTGGAATGACGGGTGTTGTTTCGTCAATAAATTCTAATAATTCGGTTTTTAAACCAGAAATATTAACACCACACGCGTTTAGGGCTTCTCCTGCAGAAGGATTATCTAACAGCGCAAGTAAAAGGTGCTCTACGGTCATAAACTCATGACGGCGAGTGCGCGCTTCACGAAACGCGGCATTTAATGTGAGTTCTAAGTCTTTGTTTAGCATTGGCAACCCCTTACTGAGATAATAATTTATACCACAACAATCGGATGTTTGATCACCCTAATTGGTATTTATTCCTGCTCACAACTACAAAGCAGTGGATGCTCGTTATCACGCGCGTAGCGGTTAACTTGTTCAGCTTTGGTGTGGGCTACGTCGGCGCTGTAAACACCACATATACCCTTACCTTTTTCATGAACCTGAAGCATCACGTCGGTTGCTCTATCGCTATCCATATTAAAAAACGTCGTTAAAACTTCTATTACAAAGTCCATCGGCGTGTAGTCGTCGTTATTTAAAACAACTTTATATTTTCGCGGCGGCTGTAGCTTTTGCTTTTCGCTGTCGCGAACTGTATCGATAACACCTGAATCTTTCATACCACTCATAATTAAATATAGTCTTGTCTTTGTAACTCAAGCAAACTTGAATAAAAAATAAATAAAATGTTAAAAAAATAACTCAAAACACTTGACTGGTTGGCTAAATAAACTACAGTCAAACGTAGATTGATTAAACCTTAGTCAGTCTAGCAAATAATACAATTTAGAATAACTAAATTAGTCAACTTATTGAAGGATGTAGAAGTATGGCTTGCGGTAAAGTTAAATGGTTCAACAACGCTAAAGGTTTTGGTTTCATCGTAGAAGACGGCTGCGAGAATGATATTTTCGCTCATTACTCAACAATTGTAATGGACGGTTATAAAACGCTTAAAGCTGGTCAAGATGTAACATTCGAATTAGAACAAGGACCTAAAGGTCTACACGCTAAAAATATTGCCCCAGATGGTGACATTATTGAGTGACTATTGTTTTGTTCGACTAAAGCGAGTGACCTTTTAAGATCCTCGCTTAATTCCTTAAGCATACTAACTTATCTCTTCTCCCCTATTTATTGCCTCTTTTCATTCAAATTCAACCCTTTTCCTTGAATTTATTTTATATACCCCAATGTTCTAAGAGTTGATTGTTTAACTGCTTATTGGGCATGCTCAACCTCTAGCCCTTTTTATTTAAGCTTGTTACACTCTTGGTGCTAAAAATTGCGTATTAACGCAGCAACTAATCCAACTTGTCGCCTCTTTTATATGTACTAGGCTAAAGGCTGATTTATTTTTGTTAATTTTTTAGCTATAAATACAATTCCAGTTCGTCAGGTGTGACTATTCTGCTTTTATAAAAGAGCAACGCTGAGTACCAACACCTAACAAACTATTCATTACGAGCGTATGTATTCATTAACTTGTTTAATAATATGTACTCACTCATTAGTAATGATTTTCTTTGCATTGTTGAATAAGACCTTTTCGGTCTACTATCTAGGAATGATGATGACATCAAAAATTATCTATACAAAAACGGACGAAGCTCCGGCACTAGCAACTTACTCGTTGCTACCGATCATCCAAGCATATACAAATGCGGCCGGTGTTGAAGTTGAAACTCGCGATATCTCATTAGCAGGTCGTGTAATTGCTAGCTTCCCTGATTATTTAACACAAGAACAACGCATTGGTGATGCACTTGCTGAACTTGGCGAGCTTGCTAAAACACCAGAAGCAAACATCATCAAATTACCAAACATCAGTGCATCTGTACCACAGCTTCGCGCTGTAATTAAAGAGCTTCAAGCAAAAGGTTACGCTCTTCCAGAATACCCTGTTGAACCTAAAAATGATGAAGAAAAAGCAATTCAAGCTGCTTACGACAAAATCAAAGGCAGTGCAGTAAACCCAGTACTACGTGAAGGTAACTCAGATCGTCGCGCACCAGGTTCTGTAAAAGAATATGCACGTAACAACCCGCATTCAATGGGTGCGTGGAGCAAAGATTCAGAGTCTTATGTTGCAAGCATGAGCGAAGGCGACTTCTTTGGTTCAGAAAAGTCAGTAACTGTTGATACAGCCACTGATGTACGTATTGAACATGTTGCAACTAACGGCGACGTTTCTGTACTTAAACAAAGCACGCCTCTTTTAGCTGGCGAAGTTATTGATGCATCAAGCATCAGCGCTTCTAAGCTTCAAGCTTTCTTAGCTGCTGAAATTGACGCTGCTAAAGAAAAAGGTGTTTTATTCTCGCTTCACATGAAAGCGACAATGATGAAAGTATCTGATCCAATTATCTTTGGTCACGCTGTAAAAGTATTCTACAAAGATGTATTTGCTAAACACGGTGAGCTTTTTGAAGAGCTAGGTGTTGATGTAAATAATGGTTTAGGCGATGTATATTCTAAAATTCAAACATTAGACGATGCTAAGCGCGAAGAAATCGAAGCAGACATTCAAGCTGTTTACGCTAGCCGCCCTGCTATTGCTATGGTTGATTCTGACCGCGGCATTACAAACCTACACGTACCAAGTGACGTGATCATCGATGCTTCTATGCCTGCTGCAATCCGTTCAAGCGGTCAAATGTGGAATAACGATGGTAAGTTACAAGACACTAGCTTTGTAATTCCAGATCGTTGTTACTCAGGTATTTACCAAGCAACTATTGATTTTTGTAAAGTGAATGGCGCGTTTGATCCAACAACTATGGGTAGCGTACCTAACGTTGGCCTTATGGCTCAAAAAGCTGAAGAATACGGTTCACACGATAAAACGTTTGAAGCTAAAGCTGACGGTTCTATCCGTGTTGTTGATGCAAATGGTAATACATTACTTGAGCACAGTGTTGAGCAAGGCGATATTTGGCGCATGTGTCAGGTTAAAGACGCACCAATCCAAGATTGGGTTAAGCTTGCAGTAAATCGTGCACGCGCAACAGGCGTTCCAGCTATTTTCTGGTTAGACGAAAACCGTGCACATGATGCAGAGCTAATCAAAAAAGTAAATAAATACCTACCAGATCACGATACAGCTGGCCTAGATATTCAAATTTTAACACCGCTTGAAGCAACGTTGTTCTCACTAGCGCGTATTAAAGAAGGTAAAGATACTATTTCTGTAACAGGTAACGTTTTACGTGATTACCTTACAGATTTATTCCCAATTTTAGAGCTAGGTACGAGTGCTAAAATGCTTTCAATTGTTCCACTTATGAACGGTGGTGGATTATTTGAAACTGGCGCAGGTGGTTCTGCACCTAAGCATGTTCAACAATTCGAAAAAGAAAACCACTTACGTTGGGATTCTTTAGGTGAATTTTTAGCACTTGCTGCATCTCTTGAGCACTTAAGCGTAACTACGGGTAACAACAAGGCACAAGTTCTTGCTGATACACTAGATAAAGCGACTGGTACTTTCCTTGCAGAAAACAAGTCTCCTTCACGTAAAGTGAAAGAAATTGATAACCGTGGTTCTCATTTCTTCCTATCTTTATTCTGGGCACAAGAACTTGCTAAGCAAAATGATGACAGTGAACTTAAAACACAGTTTACTCAAATTGCTAGCGACCTTGAGTCTAATAAAGAACAAATCGTAAGTGAACTTAACGATGCGCAAGGCCCTGCAGTTGATTTAGGCGGTTACTTCCAGCCTAACGATGATGCAGCCTTTAAAGCGATGCGTCCAAGCACTACATTTAACGATATTCTTGCTAAATTAGTATAAATATTAGTTTAAATTTAAAAGCCGCTTACTTGTAAAAGTAAGCGGCTTTTTTGTAACCATAAAAAAGGCTGCAGTTGCAGCCTTTTCTTTTACCTAAAAAAATAGTAGGTAATACTATTTTGTATAAGCACGTGGCATTTTTGAATCAGTTGTATAACGGTCACGCAGTTTATCTTGGCGAGATTGTGTAGATACCTCAACCCCATTAATAAACATTTTGCTCACGTGGCTGCTTAGTTCAAACGGGTCATTACTCCACATTACTACATCAGCAGCTTTACCTACTTCAAGACTACCTGCATTAATACCAAATACATCAGCAACGTTTGATGTAACCGCTTTTAACGCGCCCTCTTGGCTCATACCATACGATACTGCATTACCAGCATCAAAACGTAACTGGTAAATGTTGTGACTTGCATCGCCGCCTACCGTTAATAGTACTTTAACGCCTGCTTTTTCTAGCACACCTGCATTATCTAAACTCGCATGAAGCGAATCAAAACTTGCTGGTAAGCTGTCCATTGCACTAATAATTACTGGGATATTTGCTTTAGCAACGCGCTCTTTTACTACAACAGCGTCTTGTGCGCCGTTAAGTACTAAGTTAATACCAAATTGCTCTTTTACTTTAATAAGCTCAATAATATCTGCCGCACGTGATACGCCAACCACTAATGGCATTTCGCCACTGAGTACTTTTGCCATTACTTTGTCTTCAGTACTTGGCTTGTCGTCATCTTTTTTAGCTTTTTTACCAGCTTTAGTTTTGTGCTCATCAAGTTTATTAATCAGTGTTTGCAAAGTAAAAGCACGAGAGCCTTTACTGCGCTCACCTAAGTAAACAATTAAAGCCGCTTGTTTTTGCATGTCGCTGTCAAAACTACCACTTAAATCAACAACACTCGCAAGGCCTGAAAAAATGCTATCACCACCATGAGGGGTAATGACATCGCGTGTTACACCGCCTTTACGAGCGTAAGGAATTAAGCTCGAATGTGCGTTGTAAGCAAGACTTACGTCAAAATCAATACCGGCTTTTTCCTCGCCTGCATCGCGAGAACCTGCAACTGCACTTACTTCAACTAAACCAAGTTGATTAATACTTGCAATAAAGCCAGGGGTTACAATTTGGCCCTTTGCATCAATAATTTGATCTACTTTAATTTCAGTTGGGTTAATCGCTGTGATTTTACCATCTGTCATTACAATACTTGCTGCTTCTAATACACCTTGATCAGATGACGTATGCAATGTTGCATTAATAATTGCTAGCGATTGTGCGCTTACAGCACCAGATGCTAATAATCCTGCAGCAACCAGAGAAAGCGAAAACGAACGTGATAAATTTTTCATTCTGGGTGCTCCTTATTGTTGACCTAACATAAAATCACTTGTTGCTTGATACGCGCTGTCGTTTCTATCGTAAACTTTTGCACCATCAACAAACACTTGTTCAGCTTTAGCATAAACACTAAATGGGCTTTGATTCCAAATAACCACATCGCCCTGCTTACCCGCTTCTAGTGAACCTGTTTTGTCATCAATACCTAACGACTTAGCAGCGTTAGCCGTGATCCATTTAATAGCGTGTTGCTCAGAAATATCAAAACCGTTTTCGTTAGCACGGTACATAACCTTGCCAGCTTCTTGGTTTAAGCGCTGAATAGTAGTATCTGAATCTGAGTGAACAACTGCACATGAATTTTTAACAGCATCAACAATAGCTACGTTTTCTTGAACCATGTCGTAGGCTTCCATTTTAAAACCCCACCAGTCTGGCCAAAGTGCAGCACACGAGCCATTCTCAGCAAGTAGGTCAGCAATTTTATATGCTTCTACACCGTGGTGAAAAGTACCCGCGTCGTAATTAAATTCTTTTGACAGGTCAATCATCATTGCCATTTCTTCAGCTTTATAACAATGATTATGAATACGTACTTCGCCCTCAAGCACACCACGAAGCGTATCGTGTTTAATATCACGTACTGGTGCTTCTGGGTTTAAACCTGCTTCATAATCGGCATCGTATTTATCCCACGCACGTTTGTACTCAGCGGCTTCAGCCCACGCCATACGGTAACCCGCCATATTACCCATACGGGTAGAAGGCAATACACCTTGACGACCATAAACACGTTTAGGATTTTCACCACACGCCATTTTTAAACCATAGGGTGCTTCTGGAAATTTCATGCCTTGCATAGTGTGTGCAGGTACGTTTTTAAGCGTAACGCCGCGGCCACCAAATAAGTTAGCTGAGCCTGGTAAAATTTGTAGAGAAGTAATGCCGCCTTCGCGTGCGCGATTAAAGCCAGGATCTTGTGGCCAAACAGAATGCTCAACCCACACTTCTGCAGTGTTAGGGCTTGTCATTTCGTTACCATCTTGATGCGACTCAACCGAAGGGCTTGGATAAGCACCTAAATGTGAATGTACGTCAATAATACCCGGTGTTACCCATTTGCCTTGTGCATCAATTGTAACATCAGCAGTAGCAGTTAAGTCTTTACCAACTTGTTGTACTTTGCCGTCAACAAGTAATACATCAGCTTCATCTAAACGCTCACCAGTACCTGTAAGTACTGTTGCATTTGTAATAAGTGTGCTTGATGTAGAAACGGGCTGATAAGTGCTTGGGTAAGGATTTTTGTTGATTGTTATTTTATCGTCTTGCGGGCCGTTTTCTTGGCAACCTACAAGTGCAGCAGCTAAGCCAACTGCTAATAAAGAAGGTGCAAATTTTTGCATGTTGTTTGGATCTCCTGTTTTTTTGCTACTTTAGCGAAAGCTAAGGAATAAAGCCAAAAAAACAGGTGAAAACGCAGTTAATTAAGATGAATATCTGTAATTATTTCTTTATATAATTGTTATACAACTTTTCAAGCGCACCTTCGGTTGTAAGCGAGGGGTCTTTGCTTATAAAGTGCTTTACCGTACGCGTTACAAAATCAGAGTTTTGCTTATGTAGCTTAGAAAAATCTTTAATAATTGTATTACCGTCTTTAGCCGCTGTCACTTTGTCATGACGGTGACGATACTGGCTTAGCGCTTTATTAAAATCCCCTTGGTAGTCTTCAACCAAAATTTTATAAAAGTCACTTTTTTGTACGTTTAAATCATTAATGCAGTAATTTAGCGCCTCTTTAAAGTCGGTAAATATCATGCCTTCTACATCAAACTCTTTTGTTTTTTCACGTACTGCTACTTTGGCATCTTCTGTGGCATAGCTAAAACCAGTAAACGCTAAACGCTCAGCGGCTTCTTTTCCTAATTTCATACCCGCTTGAATACTATGGGCAAACTCATCGCTCATGTCGCCAAGTTCGTTTTCTTCCCACATGTTATAAACACGCAGAGGTTTTGCGTATTTAGTGGCAAGCTTTTTCTTCATTTTAGTGAAACGCTCATCAATCGTCATCAGCCTTTCGTTATGTAAAAGTGCATGACACTCATAACACGCAGGAATAGATATAAAATCAGCTTCTTCACCTAAATCAACAATGCTTTGTAGCATATGCAGCGGCGGACAATGGTCGCGCTCTGTCGCTTCACAGCCACAATAAAAACACTGGTTAAAATGCTGCTGATCGCAAGCGTATGCTTGCTGATAATAACTGGCTAACGTTTTGCTCACCGTTGCTCCTAAAAAACACGACTAAATTATGGGGGCGATAATAACAGCCTGAAAAAATAAGTCATACCAATTACATTAAATTAGTAATCTATTATTGCGCTAATAAAGTAGCGCAATAACAAGGCGAAATTATAACGTGTAGTTGCTATCACTAATTGCTCCCTGCATTGCTCTACCTCCTGCATCCATGCACTCGTACACGAACAATTTTTAACGCAGTAATTGCGCTATTTAATGCGATAAAATGATTGTTTTTTTAATTGGTATCAGTAGCTATATTTAAATCACGGCCGCTATTAAACCAAATAAACCACCAAACACACCACCCCAAACAACAAGCCAGCCTAAGTGCTCGCGGATCATGGTTTGAATAATCTCTTTAACCATTTTGGGGGTAAGCTCATCTAAGCGCTCATCAACTAGTTTAAGCACCGTTTTATGTAGGCTCTCTGCGCTATTACCTTGTGAGAGTGTTTGGCTTACTAATGCTTTAAAATCGTCAGTTTGAGAAATCTCACCAAGCGACAGCTGCATTTTTTCAATAAACTTTTCACGCATTGGCTCTATTGCCGCTGTGCCGCCAAACATACCTAACATGCTACCAAACTGAGATTCTTCAATAACGACAAGTAAATTGTCGAATGCAGGGTTTAAATCAACATTGCTAATTATTGGCTCAAAATCGATGTTGGGCTGCGCTTTATTGAGTAAATTATTAATTTTTTGCTCTGAAAAAAACTCCGTTAATATTAGGTTTCGTATAGCTACTTTAAAGCTTTCAAACTTAAGCGCAATAACACCCGAGCCATATAAAAACGGGACCTTTTCGAACAACATATGAATCGCTAATAAATTAGTTACCGCGCCAGAAAGTGCAAATAAACCAACAGATAACACAATTGCTTGGTTAAACATAAAACCTACAACAACACATAAACCCGCTAGCAAATTGGTTATTAAACTTTTGTTCATTTTTACTCCACTACAGTAAGTGTAATTTTTTCAATATAGTCATTAATTTTACAACGTTTAGATTGTTAAATTAATCCCTTTTTGCCATAGTTTAAGTATCTGTTTAAAAGGTGAGCAATTGTTATGTGGAAAACAGTAAATGAGCACATCAGCCAAGCCATTAATTTTGACTTTAAACACACCTATAAACGCCAATTACAAAACACAAATACCGACAAACTATTTTATGTTACCGATGGTACGCATAACTTCTTCGTTAAAATAGCATTAAAAAGCGAACTTGAACGTTTAGAAAGTGAATTTATTGGCTTAAAGCTTTTGGCGCAAAATAGTAATTTTAAAGTCCCTGAATGTATTACAACCGGTGCAAATATAGAGTTTTCGTTTATTGTTTTACAGTGGCTTGTTTTAGATAAACAACCCCACAACACGTGGGCAACTATGGGAAGCAGCCTTGCTAAAATGCATCAAAAACACGACCAAGCCATGTTTGGTTTTGATGTAGACAACTATATAGCCTCTACCATACAACCTAATCGCTGGCATAAAAAATGGGATGTATTTTACGCCGAAGAACGTATAGGGTGGCAATTACAGTTACTCGCTGAAAAAGGCATTAACTTTATTGAACCCGAGCGCTTAATTAATGCCGTTAAAGAACAGCTGCATAGTCATCAAGTTGAGCCTTCATTACTGCATGGCGATTTTTGGCGAGGCAATATGGGCTTTTTAAAAGCAGAGCCAACGGTATTTAACCCGGCTTGTTATTATGGTGATCGGGAAGTGGATATTGCAATGAGCGAACTATTTGCGCCACTGCCAAAAGATTTTTATAGCGCCTATAACCAGCACTACCCGCTTTCTCAAAATTACGAAAAACGTAAGTTAATATACCAGCTATACCCTATTTTAAATCACGCTAACATCTTTGCCGGTCACTATCTTACTGAAGCTAAACAACATATAGAAAAACTGGTGTTTGAAGGTATAAAATAAGTGTCATAAGCTGCATTTCAGCACTATATTTAATGAGTAAGTAGGCGTTCATCTGTAAGCGATTAAGTTGAATCTAACTTAATTATTTATAACTGGAGTGATTATGAAAGATTTTTTATCACAACGAATAACGTGCCCACACTGCGGACACCACATACATTTAGACTTAGACGCAAGCATGGGCGATCAAGACTACATAGAAGATTGCACTGCCTGCTGTAACCCAATTCATTTAAATATGCATATAGATCATGCTAACAATAAATTAGAGCTACACGTAGACAGTGACGACGAACAAATATTTTAACTTAAGCCTGATGGCGTAAGTAGTTTTCTACCGTATTTACAATAGTGTAAGTTTGCTGATCAACTTCAATATTAAACTTGTCACCCACTTGCGCTGCACCAATGTTTGTAATGGCGAGCGTTTCCGGAATTAGGTGTAACCAAAAACCTTGTTCATCAACTTCGCCCACGGTTAAGCTTGCGCCATTTATCGCAACAAACCCTTTATATAACACATACTTTTGCCACTCTTTTGGCAAGCTGAGTTGTATTTTGCAGTTGTTCTCAAGCTTCACTATTTGAGAAATTTGTGACGTACAATGAATATGCCCAGACACTATATGCCCACCTAGCTCAGTACCAAACGTAACAGAGCGTTCGTAATTAACTAAACTACCTAGCTCAAGCAGTCCTAAATTAGTTAACTTTAGGGTTTCGTCAATCACATCAAAATGCACTTGCGCTACCACATCGTGATTACTTAGCTCAACTTGCACAACTGTTAAACAACAGCCATTAATAGCAATACTTGCGCCTAAATCTAAATGCTTAACGTACTCATCGCTCACCGATACAACTAAGCGTAAAACACCGTCTGTTTGAGTCTTAGAGACCACCGTAGCTTGCGTTTGCACTATTCCTGTAAACATAAAATCACTTTAAATTATTACAAAGTGCTAGTTTAACGTATCAACTCATAAAATCATTCACTACTGTGATTTTTATTTAAACCCCAATAGATTACAATTACGCCCTATTTTATCAACTAGCTGTTTTTATGACCTTTTGCAATTGGGAAGCCAAGCGTTTACTTTCCCTCGCTTTACCTGTTTTTTTAGCGCAAGTTACACTTATTTTAATGTCGGTCGTCGACACAATTATGGCAGGCCAAGTTAGCCCTACTGACTTAGCTGCACTGTCTATTGCAACAGGAATATGGAACCCTTTATTACTTGGCCTTCAAGGTATTTTATTAGCGCTTACTGGTATTATTGCGCAGTTTTCGGGCAGTGATGACCGCAAAGGCATTAGCCACTATTTTCAACAAGCGCTTTATTTAACCGCTATTTTGAGCTTTACAGGCTTTGGAATTGCCCATTTAGCAGATGCTATTATTTTTAAGCTCGATACAACGCCTGCAATTGCAAACCTTGCCATTGACTACATTCACTTTGTGAAATGGGGTGTATTTGGATTTTTAATTTTTACGGTATACAGAAACGTTACCGAAGGTATGGGAATGACCAAGCCCGCGTTTTACATAAGCCTATTAGGTTTAGCTGTTAATATTCCGGTAAATTATATTTTCATAAATGGCTTATTTGGTTTTCCTGCTTATGGCGGCGCGGGCTGTGGCATTGCCACTGCAATTGTTTTAACTGTTATGGCAATAGCACAAGTCACTTACTGCCAAATGAGTAAAAAAGTAGATGCTAAAGGCCTGCTTTCATCATTCGAAAAACCTAATTTCACTACCATTGGTATTATTACTAAGTTAGGTATACCAATTTCACTCGCCACCTTTTTTGAAGTCACTTTATTTGCGTGTATACCGCTATTTATAGCGCATTTAGGTGCAGTAGCTATATCGGGGCATCAAATAGCAGCCAGTGTAACTACATTGCTGTTTATGATGCCGCTGAGCCTATCAATCGCTATTAGCATTCGTATAGGTAACTTATACGGCCAAAAGAACATGACTCAATTAAAAGTTGCGGTTTCTACCAGCTATATTTTAGCCATTGCTGTGGCGTTATTTTTAGCGCTTATTACGTTTGCCGGTCGTGATTTAATTAGCCAACTGTATACCGACAGCCCCGCTGTTATGGCATTGGCTTCATCAATTATGATTTTAGCGTGTATTTACCAATTACCTGATGCACTTCAAGTTGCAGCAAATGGCATACTCCGAGGGTTAAAATACACCACGCCTATATCGTATATTACGTTTATATCGTATTGGTTAATCGGCTTTTGTTTAGGTTACGTATTGGCAAGAACAGACATAATTGTGCCAGCTATGGGGCCACACGGTTTCTGGACTGGGATAATAGTGGGACTTAGTGTCGCTGCTATTTTATTAATGCTAACGGTAAAAAAACGTCTAAAATATGAATTTCTTAAAATTGATTCACTCAATCAAAACTAATAAACTCAGCCTTAAAACATTACCAGCTGCTTTGCTGGTAATGTATTTTTTAACGCTTACTGGCTGCAACAAACCACAAAGTAGTATAAACGTTACTTATATTGAACGCTTAAGTAGCACAGTTGATACAAGCCCAACACAGCCTGCGCCACTCAAGCAACTCCCCTTACTGCAGCCTACCCCAATAGCACAAAGTGACTTAACACTGAGCATTGTTGAGCTTGCAGGCATTAGCCAATGTAAGCTTAACGTGCTTATAAGTGAGCACAATAACCAATTAGGAAAAACCGCCAGCGCTGCTGGGCAATTAAAATATCAAATAAACTTTATTAAAAGTGCGCAGGTTTGCTTAAACACGCTTGATAAAAATAGTCCTAGTTACACAAAAATACTCGCAGCCAAAAACTACAAAGAAACACACCTAATGCACTTTTTTAACACCATGTTATTTAAAGAGCCTGAGCTAAATCGTACCTGGCAACTCACTTCAAACGAGCTTACTACTGAACCTGCTGGTTTTAGTGATACCGTACTTGCGCTAAAGCAACTTGTACTCATTAAGCAACAAATTAAGGCTAAAGAATTTAGTGAAATTAATGGTGATTCTATTTTTAGTGCACTCGAGCAGCTTAATAAATTTCAATTTAACCAAGTACTCATTCAATCGGTCCGCAAGCAGGTAGTGTTAAATAACAACGCCACGCAGTTTGTAAAAACATTAAACTTTAATACGCTGTGCCCTCAGGATAAAAATAATAAAAACGCAAAAATCATAAGCAATGTATTTCAAAAGTTTTACCTAAAAGAAATTCAGCCCTATCAAGCGCAGTTAACTGGTTATCTAGAGGCACTACAACCGCTTTATAATGAGCTTTGGTTTAACGAAAGTATCTCAAGCCCTCAAATTAATAACTTAGTCAAAACGGACTCGACAAGTAACTTACTGAACTTACTAAAAAGCTCAGCTAAAAAACATGTGGTTTGGTGGCAAGTATTTTATAAAACGTGTGAAATAAGCCCAATATGAATAAAAAAACGGCAAATAAACTCAAAAACAACAAACTTGCTTGATTCACTAACCGCCACGCTATATATTAGCCGCCGTTGTTAAGCAATTAACACCTACTTAAATAAAGTAATACGACTGTAGCTCAGTTGGTTAGAGCACTACCTTGACATGGTAGGGGTCGGTGGTTCGAATCCACTCAGTCGTACCAACATTAATGAAACGTATAATTGAAGGAAAGAGCACTACCTACTCTTGACCACCCGGTCCAAAGGTCAGTAGTTCGAATCCACTCAGTCGTATCAAAATTTAAGTAAAACCTCAAAAATTGTACGACTGTAGCTCAGTTGGTTAGAGCACTACCTTGACATGGTAGGGGTCGGTGGTTCGAATCCACTCAGTCGTACCAATTCAAAGCAATAAAAAAACCTAAGAAAAAGCACTACCCACTCTTGATCACCCGGTCCAAGGGTCAGCAGTTCGAATCCACTCAGTCATACCAGTTCACAACAATAATAAAATACCTCAAAGAAAAAGCACTACCCACTATTGAACACTCAACTTCAGCAGTTAATCATTAATTAACAATCCCTTACAACCAGGTTATAGCTTTATTTCTTGTAAATTATCCTTGTGAGTTTTGTTGACATTTCATGATTAAAATTCATTCAATTTACAGGGGGGTAATCGTGCGCGATTTGTAACCTATTGGGCTCGGTAGCGGCTTCTGCGTTACTCTAATGGCTTACATTTTTGTAAGAATAAGTAAAAATCGAGTTACAAAGAGTCAATAACCGCACTGTATAGGCGATGTTTTGATTAAAAAAACACATAGAGCTGCAAATTCAACCTCTAAGATCAACAGCCTCTAGTCTATTTTATTTAGTAATTCATAACCTGCAAGTACATCACTCAACTCCTCGTCAATGGTACTTTGACGCAGAGTATTAAACTCACTCGAAAGCTTATCAAGTAGCTCTTCAATATTTTTTTCAGCGCGTTGCATTGCGCCAAGACGACTGCTATTTTCGCTGACTAACGACTCGGCACATGCACGATAAAGAGAAATAAAAATATACTCGCGGATCAATGCTCTTATTGTTGTAGAGTGCTTGCAGAGTACTTCTGGCAAAGCTTTAGTTGGCCATAAAATATTTTTAAAATCATCTCGCCATTGCTCGTCAAGTGGGAGTAATCGCTGAGACACACATTCATAAAGCGCGCCTTGTTTAGGTTGATTATAAAACACCAATACACCGCAACCAGGATTAAGAATTAAGCTTGATTCACTGTCTATTTGAATTTGCCTAACTAAGGTATCTATATCGTGAACACTCACTGGCACTGTGTATACTTTTACTAAATTAAAGCCGGCATCGGTAAGTCGAGATGCAGCACGTGCGCCTACTACCCAAATTAGAGGTGGCTGGGTCTCGTTACTTAGCGCTTTAATTGCAAAGTCGGTAATACTTTCATTAAATTGCCCTACCAATCCTTGATCTGAGCCGAATATGATCACACCCACTCTGCTTTCATTTATATTTTCGGGTTGTGGTGAAAATTGAAATGACATGTCATCACGCAAACTCGCACTTAATCCTAACTCAACTGCCCGGTAGTAATCGGTCAATGAGCTAATCGATTTTTCATATTGCCCAATACTCGAGGCAGCAAGTGCCTTCATCGTTTTTACCACGCCTTGTAAATCACTTGCACTGGCTATTTTATGGCGTAAATTAGCGGCACTATTGCTCATGTTGTTATTGCCTTCTTTTCAGGCTCAAAATCAACAAGTGCGCGCTTAGCCAACTCAACAATTGTTTGTCGATCGTCATCACTTAAGCTTTTAGCGGTATCAAATCTATCACACAAAGTATCGTCTAACTGCGCAACTGCTTTTTTAAGAATATTTTTTGCGTCGTTTATTTTTAGCAGTTCAATCGAATCTAAAAAGCCATTACTGAGTGCGAGTAATAGCATAATTTGCTCAGGCACTGGCATAGGTGATGATTCAGATTGATGTAAGCTCGCTCGAATACGCCGTCCATGTTCAATTATACGCCGTGTATCATCATCAAGTCGGGCACCAAAACGAGCAAAGGTTTCTAGCTCTTCAAATTGAGCATATGCAAGCTTTAAATCGCCAGCAACTGCACGAAACGCAGCACGCTGTGCTTTACCGCCCACACGAGAAACCGACTTACCAACGTCAACGGCTGGTAATACACCTAGAGCAAATAATGAGGGTGATAAATAAATTTGTCCGTCGGTAATCGAAATTAAATTAGTTGGAATATAGGCTGAAATATTTTGAGCTTCGGTCTCTATAATGGGGAGTGCGGTCAAGGAACCACCGCCACGTTCTTTATTTAAATGGGTCGCACGCTCTAGTAATCGTGAATGAATATAAAAAATATCCCCTGGAAATGCTTCTCGTCCGGGCGGTCGTCGTAACAACAAAGACAACTCGCGGTAAGCTCTTGCGTGCTTAGTTAAATCGTCATATACAATAAGTACATCACGTCCTTGCTCCATAAAATATTCTGCAATACTGGTTGCAGCGTAAGGCGCTATATACTGTAAGCCCGGTGGCTCATTACCCTCTGTTGCAACAACAACCGTATAAGCCATTGCATTTTGCGCGCGTAATATTGCTATTGATTTAGCGACCGTTGATGCCCGCTGACCAATAGCGCAATAAATACAAATTACATTTTGTTCTCGCTGATTTAAAATCGTGTCTATGGCTATAGCTGTTTTACCTGTTTGCCTGTCACCTAAAATAAGCTCTCGTTGTCCTCGCCCTATTGGGATCATCGCATCGATTACAATAAGTCCGGTTTGCAAAGGCGTAGTAACAGGAGAGCGGTCCATAATTGGTGCAGCTGGACGCTCTATAGGTAAACGCTGCTCGGTTTGTATAACGCTTCCACCGTCTAGTGCCTCGCCAAGTGGGTTTATCACTCGCCCTAATAGCGCATTGCCAACCGCTACATCCATTACACGACCACTGCGGCGCACTTCATCCCCAGCTTGTAAGTGGGCGTATTCACCTAAAAGCACAACACCGACTTCTTTTTCATCAATATTAAACGCAATTCCAAGCACATTACCGGGAAATATAATTAGTTCCTCAAAGCCAACGCCAGGTAATCCCGATACCTTCGCAATACCCGTTGATACACTGGTAATAATACCAACTTCATGTAAGTTCAATTGTGAGTTAACTATTTTTAGCCCTTGCTGAATGTGCTTAAACACATCACCAAACGCGTTTGTTAAACTGTGTATTTTTGTGTTTTTATTTTGAGTGTTTTCGCTAAGGTCACTCATCACTTATCAACAGGTTGAGAAGTTGTAGGCTGAGCTGTTTTTTGTTTTAGTAACATATCAACTTCCTGCTCGATTGATTGTAAGTAATCGTCAATACTCCACACCAGCTTTTGTCCATTGACACATAACTCAATCCCGCTAATAAGGCTCTCATCGGTGGTGAATTTAATGGTAATATCTTTTGAAAACACAGTATTAATAGCATTCTTAAGTGCTAAACGCTGAGATTCAGTTAGCTCAAACGCACTTTGAATTAAGGCAGGTACAAATTCACTATTTGTACTTAGCGCCTGCGCTAAAGTGGTTTTTTTGTCGTCATCAAGCTTATATAAGCGCGCTGTAAACACCTCACATATTTGTTGTTCTAAAGTTGTTGATGCCAGTTCAGTTAAGGTTTTGCGACTAATAGCAAATACCTCTTGCTTAACTTTTCGACTTAAAGACTCCTTTAAATTATCAGTCTCTTTTACTATATTTTGTTGATATTTAGTGCCCCAGCTTTGGACTCTTTTTTGCGCCTCTAACATAAGTGTTTGCTCTGCTTGCTTAGCACTCACGCTTACTTGTTGCATCTTTTGTGTACGTTGTTGTTCAAACTCTTCATTTTTCAGAAAAAACTTTTCACGCTCCGCCAGTGCTTCATTTTGGTTTGTTTCAGCATCGTCTAACTCAGCGGCTATACGCTCTTCTCGCTTATCAATAGCGTGCAAAATTGGTTTATATAAATAGCGTTTTAGTAACCACACCAAAATTAAAAAATTAACCACTTGGGCTGCAACTGTAAACCAATCAATTAGCATGGTTTAACTTCCTGCAGCTTGTGCGATAGCGTAGTTCCAAAACGGATTGGCAAAAATAAGAATCATCGACACGACAAAACAGTATATTGCGGTCGATTCAATCATCGCAAGGCCTACAAAGAGCGTGCGCGTAATAGTTGCTGATGCATCAGGTTGCTGTGCTAATGCACTCAATGCCGTTGCTACTGCTTTACCTTCGCCAAGCGATGGACCTAAACAACCAAAACTAATTGTAATTCCTGAAATAACGATTGATGCCATTGCTATCATTGTCATGCTATCCATGTTCTCTCCAAGTATGATGTGTAGAAATACGTGATTAATTAACTCGTTGTTTGGCTGGTTTTACTGAGCGCGTAGCCGCAGCAATATAAACGGCGGCTAAAATAGTAAAAATATAAGCCTGTACTAAGCCTGTAAGCAAACCCAGTGCCGTCATTACGATTGGGAATATAAAGGGTGTAATGGTTAACAAAATGCCAATGATCATTGCCCCGCTCATCATGTTGCCAAATAACCGCACAGCCAGAGCAAGTGTCCGTGATAATTCGCTAATAATATTAAATGGCAACATAATAAAAGTAGGAGCCATATAAGATTTTAAGTAATTGCCAAGCCCTTGTTCACTGATACCAAATAAAGGCACTGCAATAAATACGGTGAGCGCCAGTGCTGCTGTAGTCGATAACGATGCCGTGGGTG
The DNA here is from genome assembly GCF_000238395.3 of Pseudoalteromonas arctica A 37-1-2. Classification (GTDB taxonomy): domain Bacteria; phylum Pseudomonadota; class Gammaproteobacteria; order Enterobacterales; family Alteromonadaceae; genus Pseudoalteromonas; species Pseudoalteromonas arctica. The sequence continues at coordinate 1,704,145 of NZ_CP011025.1, read as the reverse complement.
GCTCATAACCCGGAACAATGGTAAACATGCTCGCGGTTACTAAAAATAAAAACAGTGTGCCTAAAAAGCCAAGGTATTTTTTAGCGTCATTCAAGCCTACGTCTTCAATTTGTTGTGTGATCCCCGTTACTATAATTTCTAAAAAATTTTGCCAACGAGAACGCTTTAACGTGGTTGAAAGCTTACGGGTTATCAATATCGAACTAATCACCAAAACCAACATTAAAACCCAAGTGAAAACGATGGTTGCATTGAGTTTTAAAAAACCATTTTGCCAATAAATAACCGTATCAGGACTCAGGTGCATGATGTGTCACCTTTGCTAAATGAGAGGTTGATGCAGTACGGGTAACATAAGTGGTAATAAAACGGGCTATCAAAAAGCTAAATAAACACAGTGGTAATTGCAACCAAGATCTTGATAATAAGTCACTCGTCATCACACTATAAAAGCCACTTAAAGTAATTCCCATGCGTATAAATAAACTCAGCACAACCCATAGCGCTGGGTGAGTCGATACCATACTTTTTTGCACCGTCCACCATAGGCCACCAAAAAATAAGGCACCAAGCATTAGACCTACACTAACAATAATTAATACGCCGACTAGCTCATGCATCTTCGTCATCCTTTTGCTGATTATCACCGTGTTGATCTTGATGTATCGCGCTGTCTTCTTTGCTCATCCAGTGCCACGCGTTAAAGCACCCAAGTGCTAAACCCGCCACCAATAAAGCCAATGTCCATGAATGATCGCTTTCATAATACGAATCTATATACACACCTAAACTTGCACCAAGTATGGTAGGCACTGCAACCGACCAACCAATGAGGCCCATCATTCCTAAACCAAACCATATTTTTTGATGAGAGTTAAGCCTTGCTTTTAGCTTACGCTGGGCTTTTATTTCTACTTGTTCTGCAAGTGTTGATGAACTGCTTTGTGAGTCTTTTGAACCTAGGTCGTCTTTTTTGTTTGTCATAAATAAATAGCTTTTAGTGGTTAAAGTCGAAAACGATTTAAAAAGCTACTTTCTAATTTAGCCATTACTGTTCTTACTTGTTGTGCTTGTTCATTGAGTGCCAAAAACTCTTTATCTACAGCACTGCGAAGTGTCGCCAGATCAGTACCTAATATGGCACTTCGCACCGATACCAGCACAGTGTTTCCTGTTTTAATTAATACGCCCTCATCTACGGCTACAAATATCTCACCGTCTTTTTCGCAATTAAATGTCAAAATACCTGGGGTTAGAGGCGCAATACAGTCAAGGCGATTGGGTAAAAATCCGTACGATCCTTCGCTTGTTTCGGCAACAACATGAGTCACATCATGCCTGTCGAAAAATATCTCATACGGCAGCAATAATTTAAGGTGTATCTGAGTTTGCGTCACCGCTTGTATCCTCATTATTATTTACTGTGGATTTTATTCTGACCTCACTTATGGCACCTATCATATAAAGTGCACTCTCTGGCACGTTTTTAAATTCATCATTTAAAATGCGTTCACACCCATCTAGCGCATCATCAAGGCTAACAAGTTTGCCTTTATAACTAGTAAATTGCTCTGTTGTAAAAAATGGCTGAGTAAGAAAACGCTCTAAACGCCTTGCGCGTCCAACAATGTTGCGGTCCTCAACTGATAACTGTTCAAGCCCTAACATAGCAATAATATCTTTGAGTTCATTGTATTGCGCTAAGGTGCTACGTACCTTTTGTGCAAGTAAGTAGTGGCGCTCTCCCACAACCCCGGGGCTCGCCATTTTTGAATTAGATTGCAGGGGATCTATAGCCGGAAATAATCCTTCGCTAGCGCGTTTACGAGAGAGCACAATAGAAGCCGATAAATGAGAAAATGTATGAACTGCGGCCGGATCGGTAAAATCATCGGCAGGTACATACACCGCTTGAATAGAAGTAATAGCACCATTTTGTGTATTGGCAATTCGCTCTTCTAAGCCGGCAAGCTCTGTGCCCATAGTAGGCTGATAACCAAGCCTTGAAGGCATTTGCCCCATTAAGCCCGATACCTCAGAGCCTGCCTGAATAAAACGAAATATATTGTCGATTAGCAACAGCACATCTCGCTGCTCATCATCACGAAAATACTCAGCCATAGTTAAAGCTGCATGCCCCACCCTAAAACGACTCCCAGGTGGCTCGTTCATTTGCCCAAAAATCATCGCCATGTTTGGCAAAACGCCCGCGTCTTTCATTTCGCGATAAAGCTCTTCGCCTTCACGGCAGCGCTCACCTATGCCACAAAATAGGCTAACACCTTTGTGCTTGCCCACCATATTGTGAATCATTTCAGTCAATAACACTGTTTTTCCAACACCTGCACCGCCAAACAATCCCGCTTTGCCACCACGTTCTAACGGCACCAGCACATCAATTACTTTTATACCGGTTTCAAAAATCTCTGATTGAGTTGACCGTTCGGTTAATGGCACTGGCTTATTATGTACAGAGCGCCACTGAACATCTTTAAGCTCACCACCGCCATCAAGCGTGTTACCAAACACATCAAACATTCTCGATAAGGTTCCTTTACCAACAGGGGTAAGTAACGGTCCACCACTGTCAACAACTTCCATGCCACGCGCAAGTCCTTGTGTAGGCGTGAGCGCAATTGCTCTTACATGATGCTCATTGCGCTGCTCTAGCACTTCAAAAATACACTGTTTATTTTCGCCAGCACTAAGCATTGAATTAATCGCAGGTAGCTTTGTGTCAAAACGCACGTCAATTACGCTGCCGCGTATAGCGGTAATTGTACCGAGATTTTCAAATTTACTAATCGTGGATTGAGCTACAAAATTCATTGATGCGCCTGCCACTGCCAATTACGAATTTCAGGGAGATCTTGCCCATGCTTATTAATATATTTTTTATGCTCAATAAGCTTTTCTTCAAGCTGTTTTTTTAGTGCGTCTCTTTTTGTACCCAAGTTTGGCAGGCGTTCCAGTGTGTCTAACACTAAATGAAAACGATCAATCTCGTTTAATACCGTCATATCAAAAGCAGTTGTAATAGTGCCTTCTTCTTTATACCCGCGAACATGAATATTATGATGATTATTACGCTTGTACGTAAGCCTATGAATAAGCGTAGGGTAGCCATGAAATGCAAAAATAACCGGCTTATTAATAGTAAACAGAGTGTCAAAATCCTCTGCGATTAACCCGTGAGGATGTTCGGTATTAGGCTGTAAACGCATCAAATCAACCACGTTAACAACCCGAATTTTAAGATTACTAAAATGCTCGCGTAAAATCATAACGGCAGCCATAGTTTCCAATGTTGGCACATCACCACAACAAGCCATCACCACATCAGGTGTTGCATCTACGCTATTACCCGCCCATTGCCAAATGCCAATCCCTGCCTCGCAATGTTTAACAGCTGCCACCATATCTAACCATTGCGGAGCAGGATGTTTGCCTGCAATAACTACATTAACGTAATGACGACTTCGCAAACAATGATCCATTACCGACAGCAAGCAGTTAGCATCAGGCGGTAAATAAACGCGCACAATTTCAGCTTTTTTATTAATAACATGATCGATAAAACCCGGATCTTGATGGGTAAAACCGTTGTGATCTTGTCGCCATACATGCGATGCCAGTAAATAATTAAGTGAAGCTATTTTTTTACGCCATGGTAACCCTGCCGCCACTTTTAACCATTTAGCATGTTGATTAAACATCGAGTCAATAATATGAATAAACGCTTCATAACTATTAAACAAACCATGGCGGCCGGTTAATAAATATCCTTCAAGCCAACCTTCGCATTGATGTTCACTCAGCATTTCCATTACTCTGCCACTAGGCGAAAGCTGCTCATCGTTGCTATGGGTTGCTGCATTCCACTGTCTATCGGTTACCTCTAACAGTGCACCTAAACCATTGGATACTGTTTCGTCGGGTCCAAATACTCTAAAATTACGTTGCTCGTCATTAAGCTCAACTATATCTCTCAAAAATGGACCTAAAACTCTGGTATCACCAATTCCGCGTATACCAGGAGAGATTACTTCGCATGCATAATCGCGAAAATCAGGCATATGTAAATCTTCTAGCAGCAACCCACCATTCGCATGAGGATTTGCTCCCATACGGCGATTCCCCGTTGGGGCCAATTCAGCAAGCTCTGGTAATAAACGCCCTTGTGAATCGAAAAGTGTTTCTGGATGATAGCTACGCAGCCAGCTTTCTAATAATTGCAAATGATCTGGATGAGCTGATGGGCTAGAAATAGGAACCTGATGCGCACGCGATGTTCCCTCTATCTGAAAACCATCTACGAGCTTTGGACCCGTCCACCCTTTAGGTGAAATGAGGATAATCATTGGCCAACGTGGACGAGTTGGATCGTTATTATCGAGAGCATCTTTTTTTATTTTTTTTATTTGATGTATTGCGACATCAAGTGCTTTAGCCATAGCCTGATGCATTAGCTCAGGCTCATGTCCTTCAACAAAAATAGGGCTCCAGCCATAACCAAACATTAATTGCTCTAATTCTTCATGGGTAATACGCGCTAAAACGGTAGGATTGGCAATTTTATACCCATTCAAATGCAATATAGGGAGAACAGCACCGTCACTGATAGGATTAAGAAACTTATTAGAATGCCATGCAGTTGCAATAGGCCCTGTTTCTGCCTCACCATCACCCACCACACAAGCAACTATTAAGTCTGGATTATCAAATACAGCTCCAAACGAATGACTCAAAGAATAGCCCAGCTCGCCACCTTCATGAATCGAGCCAGGACACTCGGGCGATACATGACTAGGAATGCCACCGGGAAACGAAAACTGTAAAAACAGTTTTTGCATACCTGCTTTATCTTGGCTTATATCAGGGTAAATTTCACTGTAGGTGCCCTCAAGATAGGTATTAGCAACCATAGCTTGCCCGCCATGCCCTGGGCCAGATACATAAATCATATTTAGATCGTGTATTTTAATAACACGATTTAAATGCGCATAAATAAAATTTTGCCCGGGTGTTGTTCCCCAGTGCCCAAGCAACATATTTTTAATATCACTTAGTATCAGTGGGCGCTCTAAAAGTGGGTTATCGCATAAATAAATTTGACCTACCGACAGGTAATTCGTGGCACGCCAATATGCGTCAATTAACTCTAATTCTTTTGATGTTAATGAAGGAAGAATCATATGCAGGGTTTCCATCTTGTCGCATCCAAAAATGCTTAAGCCATGCTCTATATAAGAGCATGGCGAGGATTAGCCAGCGCACTAACTACGCAGTGGTAGTTATGTCCTGTTTTTTTTGCTCGAATTCTTTTTTGTCAATATCGCCGCTGGCGTATCTTTCATTAAGAATATCAATTGCTGTTTTATTAGACTCTAACCCATAGCGTCTATGGGTTCGGTAGCTATAACCCCAATGGCTTAAACTCGATATGAGCAATAACCACATACCAAACCATAAAAACCAACCCCAACCTGAGTACCACTCACTCCAAAATTCATGACCCATTTTAATCTCCACTTAAAATATGGAGCGCAAAACACTTACACCCCAATTAATACAATGAGTGTAAGTGAGTGATATTATTGGTTCTGTTCGCTAGCGTACGCATTTATTATTGTTAATCATAAGCAGTTGTTTTATTGAGCATATACTTGCTGTTTCTATTAAATTTTGTTTCTATTAAAGTTAATTTCTATTAAGCCAACCTTTACGCCAAAAAATAAATATCATTGCTGCCGTTATCAAAATAAAAACACACCACAAAACGGGATATGCCCAAGTCCAGTTTAGCTCTGGCATGTATTTAAAGTTCATTCCATAAATTCCAGCTATAAATGTTAACGGTATAAAAACAGAAGATATAATAGTAAGCACTTTCATAATTTCATTCATACGATTTGAAATAGCTGACATGTATAGCTCACTTAAACCGCTTACCATTTCACGGTATGACTCAATAATTTCAACAATTTGAATATTATGCTCATACACATCTCTAAGGTAAGGGCGCGTAGAGTCATCTATTCTGCCTCCTTCCTCGCGATACAAATGGTCGATAACCTCTCGCATAGGCCAAACAATTCTTCTTAATAATGCCAATTCTCGTTTAATACTATGGATATGGTGCAGTACGTGGGGAGTTGGATTTTCAAGTGTTGTTACTTCAAGTTCCTCAAGGATATCGCCATATTGTTCAAGTACCGGAAAACATTTATCAACCAGTTCATCAAGTAATGCATAAAGTAAATAACCAGTACCATTTTTGCGAATACGACGATTTTCTGTATGCAAACGACCGCGAACGGATTGCCACACGTCTCCTGGTTTTTCTTGAAAACTCAGTAAAACATTGTCATATAAAAGTAAGCTAACTTGCTCAATATCAAGGATTGTATTATTGGGCTCATGCGTCTCTAGCTTCAACATGCTTAATACAACAAATAAATGATCGTCAAAAAATTCGATACGAGGTCGCTGAGGTACATGTAAAATATCTTCTGCGGTGAGCGTATGAAATGCGAAATGATGTTGAAGTAAACCAACAATATAAGAGTCTGTATTACTCACGTGGATCCACCTCACCGTTGCCCACTCAGGTTGGGGAGTTTTTAAAAACTCATCAATATCGCTAACCTCTTTGGCTTCTATACGGCTAGCTGAATAATCTATATAACGTATAACAGCATTGTTTGATCTTGTTGGCGCTAAAACACCAGCAACGTATTCAACTTTGGGTGACGGCCCAGAAATAGTGTTATATTTATGTTTTCTCGACTTGCGCACGTTATATAGCCCCAATGCTGGAGCACCCAACTTTCTCTTTTTATTATGTATTAACATTATATGCTCGATTACTTTATTTAAAGTTAGCTGAATAAAGTGAGTATTCTCAACACTTACAGCGCGAATAAAAGTCAGTCACAAAGCCACGCTACTCAAAAATAAGCATAGAGTCCGTGCGCTAACACTCAAATATAATGCCAGTTTTAAAAATACACTTCGCACGTTCTAATTATTCTTGTTATAGCGCTACCTAAAAATCAATGAAAAATAACATTGCTTGTTCGTCAGCGCACAGACCTTTGTTTTTCAAAAGCCGAAACTGGAAATATTAATCTACTTATCGTTTGTACTTTACAGCTTATAAAGCATGGTTTTTTATAGATAAGCATTAGGGTCTGTTGACCTTTTAAGATAGAAATTTATTCTATCTAGAGGCTATTTAATCGCGGCGCAAGGTTTGCAACCTAGCGGGCTCGGTAAAAACCGAGCAAAGCTTCCGCATCCAGCTCACGCTCTAGGACAAACCCAAAGGGCTGCGCATGTTTAACCTCAAAAGATAAACGTGCCCTAAATAAGAAGAAAGCACTTGATAAGCAAAAGCGCGTTAAAAACTGCAAAAATAATGCATTACAAATGCAAATAACCCACTAAAAAGGATCGTTATTATGTTACGTAGTATGAAAGACTTAGAAGGTTGTGCAATCGCTGCTAGTGACGGTATTGTAGGCAAAGAAAAAGATTTTTTGTTTGATGACCTAGCATGGGTGATACGTTATTTTGTTGTAGAAACAGGCACGTGGCTATCGAGTCGCAAAGTTTTAATTTCCCCTATTGCGGTGCAAAACCCAAATTGGGATGAAAAGATTTTCCCTGTTTTAATCAGTAAAGACCAAGTTAAAAATAGTCCTGGTATTGATACTAATAAACCCGTTTCACGACAACATGAAATGGATTACCTAAACTACTATGGATACCCGTACTACTGGATCGGTACTAATTTTTGGGGAAGCGGGATATATCCCTACTCCTTATATCCTGGCAATGACATTTTTGAACATAGTGTCGAAGGTGCCCGCAGCGCAAATCTAATTCATAAAAGTATAAAAAGCCAGCATGATCAAAAAGGGGATCCTAATCTTCGTAGTTGCAAAGCTATTATTGGCTATAACATACACGCTAAAGACGGAGACATTGGCCATGTATCAGGATTTTTAGTTGAAGAAAATACATGGGCGGTTCGTTACCTAATTGTTGAGACGAGCAATTGGTGGGGAGGACATCAAGCACTTATCCCGTCAGCATGGATTTACGAAGTGCAATGGCTCGACAACTCAATTTCAACTGATTTAGTTCGTAAAGCGATAAAAGATGCGCCGGTATATGAGCCAAATAAAGAGATAACTCAGGACTTTGAAGCAGCTGTTTTTCATCACTATGAACTTGCTGCATACTGGGAAAAAATTGCTAAAACAGTAAAATAAACAAAGTTAAAACAGGCACAAATTCCAAAACAAGCGTGTCTTAATCTGCCTTTTATAACACTCTTACCAAGCAAATATTCAAGGACGATATTTGCTTTTATACTTAAAAATATTTCCTCCAAATGTTACTTGTAAAAATCAGGTAAAATTCAAATAAAATAAGAGCAATACACATCAATACACATCAATACACATCAATTTTTTATTTGAATTTAAATTGTATTCAATTAAATCCACTTTATAAGAAAAACCGTAGTTGAGTAAATCACTTATACTATCAATACTCGTATCCGCCTTTCGATAGGTCAGTAGCTGCTTAATATCGTGGGCATAATGTCCTTGACGTGGAAATATAGTTGTTAAATCATCTTTCCACTGCGCTTTCATAGCAGCTAAAATACGTAACTTATCATCTACCATTACATAATGTTTAGCGGGGTACTGCTCTTTTATTGCTGCAAGCATTTGCTCTTTGTGAACATATATCAACACCCTTCCCTCCACTGCATCCCATAAACCGGAGCGTAAAATTCTAAGTGGTTGTAATACAATATCGCCATCAGACAAAATAACGGTGGGGCCAAATTGTTGTAAATGTTCAATCACAGCAAGTGCGTTAGGATAAAGCCTTTCTTTATATGGATAATTAATTAAAAAAGAAGAAATCAGATGCAATCTCGGATCATCAGAATGTTCCATTCGATAACACTGTAGTGCGCCCAAATAGTCGGCATAACCGAGTTCTTTACGAAGTTTTTCAAAAATAGACCAGTAATGGTCACTATTTTCACAACCAAATTCACCTTCTAAAAAATCTTTCAAATGGCTTAAAATAGTATCGCTATCGAGCAATGTATTATCAACATCCAGTAAAAATACGATATCGGGAACTGTTTGCACGCGCTGTCCTTAAAATAATTTAAGTACTTTATATTTTATTATATGAGTTTATTAATATTGACTCTGTACGGTATCGCGCCAAACAATGATTATTAAAGCTCATATATTCAACCCTCGTTACCTTCTCAAAATTACTATAAATACAGATAATGGGTAATTTATGTTCGCTGTGGCACAGACTCAAAATTACAAAGCCATTACGATAAAGCGGTCATACAAATTGTAGAATAGTCTTTTAAGCTATACGTAGTACTGCTTTTATACCAATCTGCTTAATTAAGTGAGCTATTTTGAGGTAAGAAAACCGTGTCGATAACAAGGCAAAAATTTCGTTATTTAGTTGTTCTTTTTCAGAAATTTTTAACACAGTTAGCGTCAGGTTTAAGCCCTCAAATTGATCAAGTATTATTGCACATTGGTATTACTATGATAAATCGAGCTTACATTCCACTTAAGATTGAGAATAATGTAACTACACTCAATGTTTTAATTTGGTATTAAGTTTTTTATTTTATCGAGTAATATTTTAGGAATAATCACATGAGTAATAACATCTCAAGTAATTCAGTATCAAAAACTAAATCTAATTTGAATAAAGAAGGTCTCAGCCGACATGACATGATTGAAGCTAAAGCTTACTCATTAGCTAGTGATCGTGACTTTACCGGTGACAATCACTTAAATGATTGGCTTGAGGCTGAAAAGGAAGTAGACGGACAACTACCAAAGTAGGTTAAATGTAAAAAGCCCACTAACAGCAGAACATACACAAATTTTAAAGCCCAGGCTCAATGAGCAACTTGCTGGGCTGTTTTGAAGCTATTACCGGATTTTATTTTTATGTAAATAAACTTATTAGATACCAAAATATATTAACTGATAATGGATAGTTTTCTAACGTTAGGTTTTTTTTCCATATAAGACTCCAACCTGTCTGTTTCTCTTTTTACAACCTCATAGCACTCGCATGACTGAGATTCTAATTGAGGTCGGTCTATCACACTAATATGACCACGTTTATAAGTGATAATACCCAGCTTTTGTAGTTTACCAGCGGCCTCAGTTACTCCCTCACGTCTTACGCCTAACATATTTGCTATTAGCTCTTGAGTCATTATTAAATTGTTACTCGGTAAACGGTCAATCGATAGTAAAAGCCAGCGGCTTAGTTGTTGCACTATACTATGATGACGATTACAAACTGCGGTTTGCGCTGTTTGGGTAATTAATGATTGCGTGTAACGTAACATGAGCATACGCATATCAGGCTCGCTATTAAATTGCCTGCGTAATTCACAAGCGGGTAAGCGATAAGCAGTACCAGCACTTTGCACAATAGCCCGATTGGGGGTGCTCTCTCCCCCCATAAATACAGCTATACCTACAACCCCTTCATTACCGATAACTGATATTTCAGCAGATGAGCCATCAATCATCACATACAATAATGAAACAATACTATCTATTGGAAAATAAACGTAATCGAGCTTTTCACTTGTTTCATAAATAACTTCTCCAAGGGATAAATTGACTCGCTTTAAAAGCGGAAACATGCGGTGTTGTGCGTCAGTAGATAAAGCATTAAGCAGTGTGTTCTTCAATTGACCCATCTAATGTGAATTTCCTTTTTATATGCCCAACTTATAACTAATAAAACCTAAAAGTAATGGCTTTGAAAGTATGTAAGTCAGGATATTTTAATAATAAACTCGGATTTGTTTATACAGTTATTAGGCGCTAGAAATGAAAGGTCGTTGCTTTTTGATAATAAAAATTGTTCTATTTTTATTAAAGAATTTTAAGGTGCCTTTATTATTTTATATACGTTTATTCACTTTAAATATAAGCCGACACTCCCAGCTGTACTTCACTGAAATAATAAAATACTCAATATAACAAGGCGAATATGTACGCTAACACACATAGTCTAAATTTATCTGCCTTTAGTTGATATATATGCATAATGGTTGATGACATTTAAAGATAATCCACACCATAACATGGCGACAACTCACTGTTATAAAACACAAAATAGAACTCTACTATTAAACTATGTGTGTTGACGAACCGACCCTTAACGAAGCTTGTTATATGTTGATGTATGTATTCAACAATAAGATAAACTTTATGAATATTTTTAATGATTACTTGCTCACCTCTAATAACCAAAATAATTTAAAACATCTTTTTTTAAATCCAGTGATAAATTTAACCGTCAATATCTTCACTACGACGTTTAGTCTCAAGTATTTACCACGATGAATAAAAATAAGCTTATCAACATCCTTTCGCCATTTTTCCCTTGGCTTAAATCAGCTCCCCAAAAAGAACAAATCCCCATTCGATCAGAGCTCTTAAGTGCTGAACAAATGGAAAAACATGCAAAATCACTAGCAAAAAGTCATATTTTAGATGCTAAAAACACTCAAGATCAGCTACTTGAGCGCCTAGACGAAAACGAAAAAGTACTGATTAAAGCCAATAGTTTATTAACCATTGCCGTTAAAGCAAAGCAGCCTATAGTGCCCTCTGGTGAGTGGTTACTCGATAATTTTTATCTTATTGAAGAGCAAATTCGTACCGCTCGGCTTCATTTACCTAAGCACTATAGTCAGGAACTGCAACGTTTAGAGCAAGGTGCCTCTTTAGGTATGCCGCGAGTTTATGATATTGCGTTAAATGTAATTTCCCATGGCGACGGACGTGTAGATAGCGAAATTCTAGCGCAATTTTTAGCCGCGTATCAAACAGTAACAACGCTTAACCTTGGTGAACTCTGGGCCATTCCAATTATGCTAAGGTTAGCCTTAATTGAAAACCTACAACGCGTAAGTACACGTATCATAATCGCACGCCAGCACCTAAATCTAGCCCAACAGTGGGCTAATCAAATGTTAGAAATTGCTGAGCAAGACCCTAATAGTTTAATTTTAGTTATTGCCGACATGGCACGCTCAAAGCCTCCTATGGAAAGCGCTTTTGTAGCAGAGCTAACTCGTTTATTACAAGGGCATGGTTCGGCATTAGCACTTCCCCTTACTTGGATTGAACAACAACTAGCTGATTCGAGTTTAACCATAGAACAACTAGTACAAAAAGAGAATCAGCAACAAGCCGCTGATCAAGTCTCAATTAGCAATAACATTAGTAGCTTACGCTGGTTGACCGCGATGAACTGGGCGGATTTTGTAGAAGATCATAGCGCTGTAGAACACATTTTGCGCCAAGATATAGAAGGTGTGTATGGTTATATGGACTTTATCACGCGAGATAGTTACAGAAAAATCATAGATCAACTCGCTAAGCGAAGCTCATTTTCAGAAGTCGATATAGCTAAAAAAGCAATAAAATTAGCCCAGCAGGCTGATCAAGCCCAAACAATATCAAACACAACGCTTGCGCCTAACCATGTAGGCTACTATTTAATTGATAAAGGTATTACGCAATTAAAGCAGCGCATAACAGTAAAAACGTCTATTTTGAAAACGTTATTTTCGCAAGCCAAGCGTATAACATTAATACTTTATTTAGGAGCAATTATATCCTTAACAGCCCTAATTAGTGCCTCTTTTATGGCTATGGTCGTTCCTGATAACATACCTCACTGGCAGTTTATTCTTTTAATAATTTTAACTTTATTCGGAGCAAGTCAATTAGCCTCAGCACTCGTAAACTGGATAGTTACCTTGCTAGTCGACCCACAACGATTACCCAGAATGGACTATTCAAAAGGGATGCCAGCGCAAAATAAAACATTCGTAGTAATCCCTACAATGCTTACCAGCTCTATAGGTATTGAGCAGTTATTAGAAGTACTCGAAGTTAGATTTTTAGGTAATCGCGATCAACATATACACTTTGCTCTACTGACCGACTTTACTGATGCAGAGCAACAAACACTCCCCACAGACGAAGCGTTGCTATCGCAAGTACGCCTTGGTATAGAAAACCTTAATGCCAAATATGCAGAGCCTTCTCTTTTACAGCAAGAAAGTCGCTTTTTTTTACTGCATCGCCCACGAACCTGGAATCCAAAAGAGAAAATTTGGATGGGGTTTGAACGTAAACGCGGAAAATTATCAGATCTAAACGCACTACTTCGAAACCCAATAGAACATGCATTTGAACTTATCGTCGGTGATATTAACGCTATACAAAAAGTTAAATATGTCATTACTTTAGATACCGATACACAACTTCCACGAGATTGTGCCCGTCAGTTAGTTGCGACCATGGCGCACCCTTTAAATCAACCAAGATTTGATGAAAAAAGACAATGTATTGTAGGCGGCTACGGCATTTTACAACCACGTATGGCAGCAAGTCTATCGGGACATAACCCTTCTCGTTACTCGCAATTATTTGGTGAAGAACCGGGTATCGACCCATATACGCGTTCAATATCCGATGTATACCAAGACCTCTTTTCACAAGGCTCATTTATCGGTAAAGGTATATACGATATAGATGCATTTGAACAAACACTTGGTAACCGTTTACCACAAAACCAAATACTCAGCCATGATTTACTCGAAGGTTGCTATGCTCGCTCGGGGTTGATTAGTGATGTGCACTTGTACGAAGAATACCCTACACGTTACAACACTGATATGTGTCGGCGTGAGCGCTGGATCAGAGGAGATTGGCAAATTGTGCGCTGGTTACTTCCTCGTGTTTTAAACACTCGAAGCGATAAATGTCAAAATCCTTTGTCACCTTTATCACGTTGGAAAATTCTTGATAATTTACGTCGAAGTATCGAACCACTCGCAATCTTTTTATTACTTACGGTAGGTTGGTTTACAGCAGCTAATCCATTGAAATGGACCCTTGCCATAAGTGCTATTTATTTATTACCGCCATTGCTGAGCGCGCTAATTTCGTCGATGCGCAAACCCGCAGAAATGCTGATGTCCCATCATTTGCATGATGTTTTACAGTGCTTTGTTCGTCAACTTATTCAAATCGGTTTTCGTTTAGCATGTTTACCTTTTGAGGCTGTGTTTAACTTAACCGCAATATTACGTAGTGCGGGTCGAATGCTGTTTACTCAACGTCGTTTATTAGAGTGGCATGTCACAGATCATAAATCTAATCATGTAGTAAATGCCTTAATAAATAGTTATTACACTATGTGGACTGCGCCATTTATTGCGATTACTTTAATCGCTTCGCTACTTTACTTTGCCCCTTTACACTTAACTTTTACAAATATATTAGCTGTATTTCCTCTACTTTTATTATGGCTTTTATCACCGGCTATAACATGGTGGTTTAGTGAGCCTAAACTCGATAATTTAGCGCCACTGAGCGACAAGCAACAATTATTTTTACAAACTATTGCCCGTAAAACATGGGCTTTTTTCGACCACTTTAACACTGCAGACGATCATTGGTTAATTCCCGATAACTATCAAGAGGAAGCCGGTCCTGTTATTGCGCACCGTACATCGCCTACTAATATTGGTCTGTCTTTACTGGCTAACGTTAGCGCCTATGATTTTGGTTTTATTGTACAAAGTGATTTAATTCAACGCACGCAAGATTGCTTTAATACCCTCGATAAACTCGAGCGTCACGAAGGGCATTTTTATAACTGGTACGACACACAAACATTGCAACCTTTGCCACCGCGCTATATTTCATCAGTAGATAGCGGTAACTTAGCCGGTCACCTTTTAACTTTACAAATAGCATTAAAAGAACTCCCTTCTAAACCTATTGTTCACCCACAAATGTTTGAAGGCATAAGTATCACTTTGGCTATTGTGGCAAACTTGTTTAAAACATTGCAATTAGACTCAGCGCAAAATAAAAACAATATTATCGATACCGCTATTAATGCCATGAGCTCAATACTTAACGCTGTTCGTATCACTGCGCCTACAAATCTATATGACGTTGAACAGCACTTAATTACACTCAATAATAATGCGCGAATATTGTTAGAGAATATAAAGCAAGACGCTACTAATGATTTAGATACAAAGTCGCAAGAGCATAAAGTATGGACTCAAGACTTACAAAGGCAATGCCAGCGTACCCTAAACGAACTCTATTTATTTTCGCCATGGCTCAAACTAACTAATCCGCCAGTTAGCTTAAAACTGCAATTTCTTGATTCTAATATTTTGACAATGCAGCAATTAGTTAAACGTTGCCCCGACACTATTAACGCAATTGATGCGCTTTTATCATCGGTATTACCATCCGACGAAACTCAGTGGCTTTCTTCATTACGTATTCATACTTTAGCCAGTACACAGCTTGCCAAAGATTGCATTTCGCAATGTGACAAATTAGCCAACAGAGCGATTGAATTTGCACAAATGGAATATGCATTTTTATATGATGAGTCTCGCCATTTATTGGCTATTGGTTATAACGTAGATGAGCATCGACGTGACACCAGTTTTTACGATTTACTGGCATCTGAAGCACGTTTAGCCAGTTTTATTGCTATAGCACAAGGTAAATTGCCACAGCAAACCTGGTTCGCTCTAAGTCGCCTACTAACCAGCGCTGGCGCCGAGCCGGTGCTGGTGTCGTGGAGTGGCTCTATGTTTGAGTACCTTATGCCCATGTTAGTTATGCCTAGCTACGACGGTACATTGCTTGAACAGACTTGCCGTGCAGCGGTTACCCGACAAATTGATTATGGAAAAAGACAAAACGTACCGTGGGGCATATCTGAGTCGGCATACAATACGGTAGATGCTTCTCTTAATTTTCAATATCATGCCTTTGGCGTACCGGGTTTAGGGCTAAAACGAGGCTTATCAGAAGACCTCGTCATCGCTCCCTACGCGTCTGCATTGGCATTAATGGTTAACCCACAAGCCGCGTGCGAAAATCTTCAACTGTTAGCTGATAGTGGACTTGAGGGACATTACGGATTGTATGAGGCAATAGATTACACCCCTGCCCGTTTATCCAGAGATCAAAAAAGCGCAGTCATTCGCTCCTTTATGGCTCACCATCAAGGTATGAGCTTACTTGCATTGGCATATCATTTACTTGACCAGCCTATGCAAAAACGCTTTGAATCAGACCCTTTACTGCAATCAGCTTTGCTATTACTACAAGAGCGCGTGCCTAAAACATCTATATTCCAACCTCATATAGACCAATACGCAGAGAGCGGGGCGTTATTTGAACATGCAAAAATAAAGGTTAATCCACCTATTCCAGCCATTACCCCAACACCCCAAGTACAGCTACTTTCAAATGGTCGTTACCATGTAATGCTTACAAATGCAGGAGGTGGCTACAGCCGCTGGACCGACTTAGCCGTTACACGGTGGCGTGAGGATCCTACTTGCGACAATTGGGGAACATTTGTCTATATTAGAGATACAGCCACAGGCGACTTTTGGTCGGCAGCCCACCAGCCAACGCTAAAACCAGCCCAGTCGTATAGCGCATCATTTTCTGAAGGTCGCGCTGAGTTTCGCCGAAGCGATCAACATATAGAAACTTACACTGAAATCGTTGTCTCTCCGGAGGACGATATTGAACTTCGTCGTATACGCTTAAGTAATCACTCACCCGATATCCGTACAATTGATATAACCACTTATGCAGAAGTTGTAATGGCAAACCCTGCAGCCGACCTTATGCAACCGTCATTTAGTAATTTGTTTGTACAAACTGAAATACTTCCATGTGGCAATGCCATTTTATGTACTCGTCGTGCACGCTCTGCTGATGAAAAAACACCTTGGATGTTTCATTTACTTTCAACACGCGTAAATAGCAGTACAACAAAAGTCGGAACCCTGTCTTGTACAACTGATCGCATGCAATTTATTGGTAGAGGTCGCTCTTTGGTTTCACCACAAGCAATGCTAGAAATGGGCGAACTTGACGCTAAACAAGGGTCAGTGCTTGATCCTATTGTTGCTATTCGTGCTCCTGTGGCTTTACTTGCTGGCAGTGTAGTAACACTCGATGTAATAACGGGTATGGCACAAAGTAGACAGGCTTGCCTTGCGTTAATTGCTAAATATCAAGATCATCACATTACCGATCGAGCACTTGATTTAGCATGGACTCATAGCGATGTGACCTTACGCCAAATTAACGCCAATGAAGCAGATGCTCAACTCTACCGGCAGCTGGCTGGGTATATTTTGTATGCCAATGCAACTCTTCGGGCTAACGCATCTGTATTAATACAAAATCGTCGAGGACAATCTGGACTATGGGGCTACTCAATTTCTGGCGACTTACCTATCATATTATTAAAAGTAGCCAGCGGTAATAATATTGAAATTGCCCGCCAACTTATTCAATGCCATGCATATTGGCGCTTAAAAGGGCTTGTCGCTGATTTAGTCATTTGGAATGAAGAACAAGTTGGTTACCGACAAGGTTTGCAAGACCAAATTATGGGGCTAATCGCAACGGGTACTGAGTCTCATTATATTGATCGCCCTGGCGGGATATTCGTTCGCTCAGCAGAACAAATTTCGAATGAAGACCGCATACTGTTACAAGCCGTTTCGCGGATTATTATTGATCAAAGTGGCACATTGGCAGAGCAAGTAAACCGTCGAACGCTTGCAGAGAAAAACGTAAAGGGACTAATCCCAACTCAAGCATTACATCCCAAAATCAATCAAGCGCTTGGCAATACTCAAAAAAACTTACTTTTAAATAATGGACTGGGTGGGTTTAGTGAAGATGGTCGCGAATATATTATTACCACCACCGAAGCGAATCAAACCCCTCTGCCTTGGGTTAATGTGTTAGCAAACGCACATTTTGGCAGCGTTATTGACGAAAATGGTTTTGCTTATACGTGGAGCGAAAACGCCCATGAGTTTCGTTTAACGCCGTGGAGTGCAGACACTACAGGCTCATCTGGTGGCGAAGCCTTTTATTTACGTGATGAAGATACAGGTAAATTTTGGTCACCTTGTGCGATGCCAAAACGTGGGGCTAATCCCTATATAACCCTCCATGGCTTTGGTTATAGTACCTTTGAGCACAGTGAAACCGGCATTGAATCCTCTCTTTGTGTGTATGTAGATACACTCGACGCCGTAAAATACTCGGTATTAAAAATTAAAAACAACTCATTAACTACCAGGCGCCTAAGTGCAACAGGTTATGTTGAATGGGTACTTGGCGATCTTCGTTCTAAAACAGCGCTACACCTTGTAACAGAAATTGATGCTAAGAGCGGTGCATTGGTTGCCTCTAATGCCTATAACTCAGAGTTTGGTGGCAGAGTTGCTTTTTTTGACGTTGATGATATGTCACGAACACTAACAGGAGACCGTAGCGAGTTTATTGGTCGCAATAAAACATTACACGACCCCCAGGCAATGACTCGTACTCATTTATCTGGCAACTTAGGAGCGGCACTCGATCCGTGCGGTGCAATTCAAGTCCCTTTTGAACTGCAAAGTGAACAAGAGCGCACAATTATTTTTAGGCTCGGTGCTGCGCAAAATAAAGAGCAAGCAAGTACGCTTGCTTTGAAACTCAGAAAACCCGGTTCAGCACGTATTGCACTCGAAAAAGTCACTGATTTTTGGCAGCAAACACTCGGCAGTGTGCAGGTTAATACCCCCGACCCTGCATTGAATGTATTAGCAAATGGCTGGCTTGTGTACCAAACTTTAGCATGTCGTTTTTGGGCTCGCAGTGGGTTTTATCAAAGTGGTGGCGCGTTTGGCTTTCGCGATCAGTTACAAGATGCCATGGCATTAATACATGCTTCGCCTTCATTACTAAGGGATCACATACTGTACTGCGCCACACGTCAGTATAGCGAAGGTGATGTGCAACATTGGTGGCATCCACCATCAGGGCGCGGTGTAAGAACACGCTGTTCAGACGATTATTTATGGCTACCATTAGCTACGTGTCGTTACATTAAAGGCACTGATGACATAACTATTTTAGATGAGCTAATGCCCTTTATTGAAGGTCGCCCCCTTAAAGACGACGAAGAATCCTATTACGACTTACCTTCTGTGAGTGCAGCAAGGTCGAGCCTTTATCAGCATTGCGTCTTGGCAATTGAGCATGGTTTACACTTTGGAGAAAAAGGTTTACCGTTAATGGGCTCAGGAGATTGGAATGACGGTATGAGCCTTGTTGGAATACACGGCAAAGGCGAAAGCGTTTGGCTGGGGTTCTTTTTATATAAAATACTACAAGAATTTTCACCTATTGCTGCATTACATGGCGATATAGAGTTTGCTACTCGTTGTGACGATGAAGCACAAAAACTACAAGATAACCTAGCTAAACACGCATGGGACGGCGCTTGGTATCGTCGCGCATGGTTTGACGACGGAACCGCGCTGGGCTCATCACAAAGCCCAGAGTGCACTATTGACTCAATAGCGCAAAGTTGGTCAGTGCTCTCTGGTGCAGCTAATAATGAGCGCTCTACGCAAGCAATGTCGTCTTTGTATCAGCATTTGGTCAATAGCGATGATAAATTAATCCAATTACTCAATCCGCCTTTTGATAAATCAAAAATGAACCCTGGTTATATAAAAGGTTACGTCCCGGGCGTGCGCGAAAATGGCGGGCAGTATACGCATGCCGCTATTTGGGCAAGCATGGCATTTTCTCAACAAGGCGACAAAAAAAGAGCGTGGGAATTGATGAATATAATCAATCCATTAAATCATGCTAAAAACGCCGGACAAGTTGAAACCTATAAAGGCGAACCTTATGTCGTAGCCGCCGATGTTTATGCCGTTGATCCGCATATTGGACGAGGCGGTTGGACTTGGTATACCGGATCAGCGGGTTGGTTATACCGACTAATAATAGAATCTTTATTAGGTGTAACACGAACAGGAAATAAGCTAACCATTTCACCGTGTATTCCAGAGGATTGGAGCACCTACTCAATCGACTATCGCTTCGAGAGCACCTGTTACCATATTACAATTGAGCAAATTATAGGGGATGAAAAACATAATAAAAGTGAGCTAATACTTGACGGTATGGCGCTTGAATCAACTTATATTCCACTTGAAAACGATAAGCAAAAGCATGAAGTTCACCTAAGCGTTTACTCAGTGACTTCTAATAAATTGAAACCAAGTAAAATATAAACAAACGAATTAAGGATACAAAATGAGTAGTAATACAGATAATAACACTCGCCCAGATTACGACAGTGTTATCCAGGATATCGCTGATTATGTATTAACGTTTGAAGTATCAAGCGCAGAAGCACTAAACACTGCACGTAATTGTCTAATGGATACCTTAGGCTGTGGACTGCTCGCTTTAAAGTTTTCACAATGTACCAAACTTCTTGGTCCAATTGTCAAAGGGACCGTTGTTCCTAATGGCGCACGAGTACCAGGGACCTCGCTCGTACTCGACCCTGTTAAAGCAGCGTGGGACATTGGTTGTACCATCCGCTGGCTCGATTACAACGATACGTGGTTAGCTGCTGAATGGGGGCACCCTTCTGATAACTTAGGTGCTATTTTAGCTGTAGCCGATCACTTGTCTCAAGTCAGAATCGCAAATTCACAGCCTCCCCTGACTATGCGAGACGTACTTGAAGCCATGATTATGGCGCATGAAATTCAAGGCGTTATCGCATTAGAAAATTCTTTTAATCGTGTTGGCTTATGCCATGTATTATTGGTGCGTGTAGCCTCAACGGCTGTTGTCACAAAAATGATGGGGGGCAGTAGAGAGCAAATAATGGCAGCCATATCTCAAGCATGGGTTGATGGTTCTGCACTGCGTACTTATCGTCATGCGCCAAACACTGGGTCTCGTAAATCTTGGGCTGCGGGCGATGCAACTTCCAGAGCAGTTTATTTAGCTGATATGGCAATGCGCGGTGAAATGGGTATACCCAGTGCATTAACAGCTGCGCAATGGGGGTTTTATGATGTCTCTTTCTCCAAAACTAATAAAGACCAAGCACTAAAGCCTGAAGCGGAGCGCACGTTTTCGTTCTCCCAAGGTTACGGTTCATATGTAATGGAAAACATTTTGTTTAAAATTTCTTTTCCAGCAGAGTTTCATGCGCAAACAGCAGCAGAAGCCTCCGTTATTTTGCACCCTCAAGTAAAGTCGCGTTTAGACGATATTGAGAAAATAGTGATCCGCACCCACGAGTCAGCCATACGCATTATTTCTAAAACAGGACCGCTTGCCAACGCAGCTGACCGCGACCATTGCTTACAATATATGATTGCTGTTCCCTTGGCATTTGGGAACTTAACTAGCGATCATTATGAGGACGACTTTCACAACACGCACCCTATCATCGATAAACTACGCGACAAAATGGAGGTGTTAGAAGATAAACGCTTTACAGCTGAATACTTAGAGGCGGACAAACGCTCTATTGCCAATGCAATTCAAGTTTTCTTTAACGATGGTAGTAAAACAGAAGAAGTGGTTGTTCAATACCCTTTGGGTCATCGCCGTCGTCGTGAGGAAGGCATTCCATTATTAGAGCTTAAATTCAAATCTAATTTAGCAACACGCCTTGCAACCCAAAAATGCCAAACCATATTTACCCTTTGTAAAGATCAAGCCAAGCTTGAAAATACGCCAGTAAACAGCTTTATGGACTTATTTGTTATTCAATAAGTTAAATTGCAGTATGTACGGTGATACTGTAATACCAATTCGCTTAATTAAGTGAGCTATTTTTAGGTAATAAAATAGCTCACTAACAAAGCGAGCTTATAATATACAATTGTTTTATATAAATATTTTTTAAAACGAAGCTTTAACAAAACACAGCAAACGGGACTTATTATGACTAATGAAATTAAACACTCAATTGCAAACTTTGCAGCCTTAGAAACTTCAATAGCAAATGGGGAAGAACAATCGGTAAAAGAATTATTAGCAGATCAGTCAATGCAAGAGCTAGAAAAAAGCTACCTGTTAGACTTAGCTAAACTCGGTAATAACAGCGCTATCATAAAGCTATTAAATGATATCCCCGTAAAAAGATAGACGCTCGTGGCTATGTTATTACTCCATAGCTGGCGAGTTAATCCATGTTGTAAGGTAATAATTGATTGTTCTCGTTTTACTTATGATGACTTGTTTTATTTAGGCTATTAATATAATCAATAAGATTATTTAAAGGTATTGGTTTGGAAAAATAATAGCCTTGAACCCTTATACTGCTGAATCGAGATAAATAGGCGATCAGCTCAGCATTTTCAACACCTTCAATGACCACTATTTTTTTAAGCTCTGTACAAATCTTGATGATACCTTCTAATAAAGCGCGTTCTTGGCCCTCATGCTCAGCACCAATCGTGAACTCCCGATCTATTTTTATAATATTAGCAGGCTGCCTCGACAAGTAAGAAAGGCTAGAATATCCAGCGCCAAAGTCATCAATCGCAACGTTAAAGCCCTTAGCCATCAGCTTTCTAAGAACGCCTTCGATAACCCCTTTTTCTGACATGACTGTTTCAGTCACTTCAACGGTGAGCCGATGTGGCTCTATACATTTATCAGAGACTAATTGGCAAATATTTGCAACAAACCCTTGCAGCTGTAATTGCTGGGGTGAAAAATTAACAGCCACAGTAATATTTTTTAACTGCGCAGTATTACTCATATCTTTAAGTACCTGTGCTAGTACTTGTTTGCCAACTTCTAATATTTGCCCCGTTTGCTCTGCTATAGGTATAAAAATAGCCGGGGAAATATACGCACCATTACTTTTCCATCGCACCAAACTCTCAACACTAATCACTTTGTTATCAGATAAACTATGGATTGGTTGGTAATACACTTCTAAGTCACCATCTTTAAGCGCTTTTTGAAGCTCTCCTCTAATGTGGACTATTTCTTTATGCTTATCATCCATTAGCTTATGATAAAAACAAAGCTGATTCCCTCCAAGGGTTTTCGCACTGTCCATAGCAATATCTGCATGCTGTAATAGTACTTTTGAATTTCCTACTCTTTCTTTAGACATCGATATACCAGCGCTGGCTGTAAGATAAATATCAACGTCCTCTAAATAATAAACGTTTGCTAAAGAGCTTATTAATACTGATATTTCTTCTCTTAGTTTATCTTTACTTATATTACTGTAATAAAGAATAAACTCATCATTACCAAAGCGTGCTATTGAGTCGGCTGTCAGCGCGTTATTTTTAAGTCTTCTTGCAACTAGCTTGAGAACTTTATCGCCTATGGCATGCCCTAAACTATTATTTATAGAACTAAAGCCATCTAGGTTTATAAAAACCATTGCACACGGTGAGTTTAACGCTTTGGCCTGCTTAGACTGTTTAGCGTTTATTTCATCATCTAGCGCATCTCGGCGAATTAGCCCTGTTAACTCATCATATTTAGCCATTTTAAACAGCTTTTTTGATTGTTGTTTTAGTAGGTATGAAGAGTCTGAAGCGAGTATAAAAATATAGATAAAGATGAAAGTAAGCCAAATTATAATTTGTTCGACTTTTGCCCTTTCTTTTAATGCAGAGTAGTTATTAATAAAACTATATACATTGTGCTTTAAAATGCCCATTACATCGACTTTTTCTACAATATAGTCACTGTATAAACTCAATAGTATATTTAAATCGTATACGTTTTGCTTTTTAGCATTAACAGAAAAGTAAACTTGAGGCGTCAATTCAATAAATACATCAAACGTATTTAGATAATCTATGTATCTGTTCTCAATTAATAAATTCATGTCTAGTAAAGCTAAAACTTGATACTTACTGCCAGTAACTGAATTTATAGGTATCGAAAACATAATAGTCGGCGTACTCGTTTTCAACGTTAATGAATTAGCTGCAAATCTAACTTCATCCGTAGTTGTATTTAACCAGTTCACTACAGAATCACTTGATAGAAATCCACTGGAAATAAATTGCTTAGAAAATATGTCACCTTCAACTAACGTAAGATTTTCATCAAGAATAAGCATCCCTTTGATGATTTTATAATCCCTCGCATAATTTTTCATATCAACAGCGGCAAGCTTTAAAAAATTATCATGACTCACTTTTTCTAATCTCGACTTAATCCGAGATAATGACTTTTTATGCTCATCAAGGTTTTTATTAAGCATTGTCCCCACTAAGCTTATTTTTTCTCGTGCTTTTTCTTCTTCACTACTCACTGTTTTTACTGCACTAGCGTACCATAAAGACACACCCGTAAAGATAACTAAAAACATGACTGCTTTGGTAAACTTAGCCCCTTTAGTTATCGTTGCAGAACATAAAATTTTAATTATGAGCGCTGAGAAAAAAGAAAAAACCATAACGGCATTTAAAGCAGAAATAAATGGATTATCACTAATTAAAAAAAACTTTTCGTCAACGACTCCCCATAAGCTCAATTGAAAATTTAAGAAAAAAGCACATCCTAAAATGCCTAATACAGGAGTCACATATTTAATTTTTTTTGAAAATTTAAAATTAAATAATAAAGTTAAGATTGAGCCTAAAACTAGCGATATTAAAGCGGTACTAATAGAAATTATAGGCATCAGAGGTATTTCAAGTAAAATACTCTCCAACCCACCCAAAATTACTACAACAACAAAAAACTGAATAAAGCCTAAATATAAAATACTTGCTGCTGATTGAGTTAGAGATAACCGCATGAGTCTGTTGTAACCTTCTAATTTGAGTCGCCAAGATCTTAAACTGTAAAGCAACTGCCGTATTAGTACAGTCAAATTTAATTATTTTGTATTATATTAAATAAAAGGATACAGCCTTTATAGCTAGATATTAAATTGAGGGAATAATCTAATGAAAAGTAAGTAGATTCATAGTCATGCCATATCATCTGCTTCTCATTTTAATACCAACCTGCATAAATATTTGAACAATTAAAACAAATTAAATCACTCTATAACGTTGTTAAATAGACCCCGTATAAGCAAATTGGTATAACTTAGTAACTAGGATTGACTGTCCGGATATGTTGAGCACACCGAATCATTTTACTTAACTCGATTAAAAGAAAAAATCCTTGATATAAATTGATATCACATACATTTTATTGAACTGACACCTTAGTAATACACTAATATTGCCAGTTCAATCAGTCTATTACATATCTGAAAAACGGTTAGCCGATTGCACAATTCTTTTTATCTCATTTTCTTCAATATCTTTTATTGTATCAAGCAACGTTTTTGCGCTTTCGATATCTACACGAGAATATATATGAATGTATAACTCAATAACTTGTTCATGATGGTTTACTATTTTCTCCATAATGTCTGAGATATCTAGCTCTTCAAAGAGTGAGTTGCAATCAACGCGCTCAATAATTGAGTGCTTTTCGATGTAATCAAAACACCAGGTGTTTAGCGCTTTTACGTCTGCCGTATTTTCAAATCCTTGTACAATATTCTCTAAACTCTCCTCATGCTCAGATAGGTAGCGAAGCATCATTCGTGCTCCCTCATCCTTATTTTGTTTAGAGCTCTTGTTTAGGCTATCTTTTAAGTTTTTGTGAAATAAAACGGTCCAATTGAGTACATCTCTAATTGTTTCAATTTGCATTTATTGCTCCTAAGTTTGATGATATCTATACAATATTTTAATATGAAGCATGCTAATTTTTAGGATTAGGCTCACTCACCTGAGTGTGTTGTAAATACTGAAATAGCTCACTGTCGGTCGATAATACCAATGTTGTGTTTTGGCTAAGGGCAAGTTCAAGCGCCTGCAACGAACGGGTAAATGCATAAAATGCGACTGCTTGATCATTTTTGTTATAGGCTGAGGCGTAAATAGCGGCTGCTTTAGCATCAGCTTTACCTCTAATTTCTGTTACTGCTCGGTAGGCTTCAGATTGAATTTTATCTAAGTCTCGCTCTCTGTTACCTTGTATACGGGCAGCTTCGCCTTTTCCTTCTGACAAAAAGCGTTCTGCTATTTGACGACGTTCGCTGATCATACGTTCATAGATTTTAGGGCGTACACTTTCATTATAATTAATACGTTTAAAGCGAATATCCATAAGCTCAATACCAAATACTTTTACTTTTTTTGCCGCCTCATTAAATATATCTTGCTCGACAACTAAACGTCCCATGCTTATAGGCACTAAACTACCAATATTCTGCTCTTTTTCAGCCTCGGTGAGTGACGAGTCACGCAAAGGTTGGCGATCTTTTGTTGTACGAATAATTTCGATTAATTCGTGTGTCGCTACTGCATTACGCGTTTCACTACCAAAAATATCATCGAGCCTAGATTGTGCGCTTCGCTCATCACCTAAGCGTAAAAAATACTGCAACGGATCGGTAACCTGCCACCGCGCATAAAGACTTACAGAAATATAAAGCTTATCTTTGGTCGGCATATCAGAAGGTGTTCCTTCCCATTCCAGCACGCGCTTATCAATAAAATTAACTTGCTGAACAAAAGGCATTTTGAGTTGAATACCCGCCTCTCTAATTGGCTCTCCAACCGGTTTACCAAACTGAGTAATAACGACCTGCTCTACTTCGTTAACCGTATATAAAGCGCTATACAAAGTAACCCCTACAAGTGCAGCTAAAATACTGCTGCCAACGATTAAATAAGATTTCATGGCTGCTGTCCTTTTAGTGAAGTTAAATTGAGTAAAGGTAATACACCGCGTGCTTCGCTATCGATAATAATTTTATTTTTTATCGTGGGCATAACATCTGTCATTGTTTCTATATATATTCGTCTGCGTGTTACCTCAGGTGCCAGTTGGTACTGTGCAAACAGCGCATTAAAACGCAGAGCGTCGCCTTCAGCTTCATTAACTCGCTTAAGGCGATAACCGTCAGCTTCTCTTATTCGTTGGTCGCGCTCCCCCTCAGCAAGCGGAATAACGCGGTTATATTCGCGACGCGCTTCGTTAATCAACTTTTCTTTTTCTTGTTGAGCCTGATTAACTTCATTGAACGACCCTTGTACTGGTACCGGTGGATTAATGTTTTTTAGTTGAACCTGATCAATACTAATCCCCATTACATATTTGGTTGCCAATGCCTGCATTTTTTGTAATGCCTCAATTTCAATCCCTTGCCTGCCAATGGTAATTACTTCATCTACAGTTCTATCGCCTACAACTTCACGCATAACTGATTCAGACACATATCGTAAAGTGCCTGCCGGGTCGCGCACCTCAAATAAGTACTTTTGGGGATCGGCTATCCGATATTGAATTACCCATTCAATCAGCGCAGTGTTTAAATCGCCAGTTACCATTTGGGTTTCTTCGCGTTGATTTGTTGCAGGTGAAATTTTTGGCGCAAATGAGCGAATATTATTTTCAGGATTAATATTTTGATCTGGGTCGGAGGCTCCAGGAGTAGAAAAACCAAACTCCTGCTTTAATTGCCGCTTAGTAGGCACTATTGTGACGTGATCAACACCTAATGGGATTTTTACATGTAAGCCCGCAGGTAGAATTTCTTGAAACTTACCAAACCTTAATACCAAAGCAACTGAATCACTGGGAACGGTATAGACTGCGCTATAGCCTGTAGCAATCAATCCCAAAAACAGTACTATGGTTAAACTTGTGCTAAATTTTCCACTCAGCAACTTCTTATACTTTTTAAACGCACCGCTCATCACTTTATCGATATCTGGCGGACCGCTTTTACTTTTAGAATTTGGACTATTTTCGTTTTGTGTAGAAATAATATTCTCCTTTTTAAGAAACCAAAAATATGGAGCCTTATTACTACTTTAGATTGTCATAAGCCCTAGCCTAAAGCGCTAGCGTGCTGCGCAATCTAGGTGATAACTTCCTCTGTATAATTTAAGGGTAATAATTTAGGGGTAATGCTTTAAGGAATAGTTTTAAGATTTAAATTCATGCACTTATAGATTAATTTAAAGCCAAAAAACCTTAGTAAGACGTTAGCGTATTTATTTTAATTGGTCTGTTCGGTACGCCACATAGCGTGTTTTAAACAATAGGTTTAATTGATAAATAAAGGGTTAAGTACAACTAATGAGTACACATTATTGAATACCCATTAGCCCCTTCACGCCCTATTATGGCGTTGAATTAATTGATTTATTGCTCTTTTTTGAGGCAACCACTCGAATATATAAAACCCCAAGTATTGCAGAAAGAACCGAAGCCACTAAAACCGATGTTTTTGCGTTATGAAGATGCTCGGCTTGCCCATCAAACCCCAACGTAGCAATAAAGGTAGACATGGTGAATCCAATCCCGGCGATAAGTGAAGCACCGATAACATGCTGAAGATTGATACCCTCAGGCAAGCAACCTATTTTGTAGCGTAAAGCAAGCCAACACGCACCCGAAATACCAATAAACTTACCAACAACAAGACCACTAATAATACCTAAGCCAACGGGATCACTGAGACTTTCAATAAATGAACTAAAGTTAAAAACCACACCCGCATTAACTAAAGCAAACAGCGGTAAAATAAATAGTGCGACAGGCAGGTGCAGCACATCTTCCCAACGACGCAAAGGTGTACCTGCATTTTCGGCTAAATCACGAATTTCGAGTACC
This sequence comes from Pseudoalteromonas arctica A 37-1-2, assembly GCF_000238395.3. Classification (GTDB taxonomy): domain Bacteria; phylum Pseudomonadota; class Gammaproteobacteria; order Enterobacterales; family Alteromonadaceae; genus Pseudoalteromonas; species Pseudoalteromonas arctica. The sequence goes on along the minus strand of NZ_CP011025.1, from coordinate 1,675,469 downwards.
TGTTTATGATCCTGCCTGCTAGCCAGAACATCTACTTTCTCTATTTCTTTTTGCATAGAGGTAATGGTTGTTTTTGCCTTTTCAAGCGACCTCCCTGAGCCCAACATTGAGCGTGCAGGAGCCGTTAAAGCAATAGCAACACCTGCTACAGTAGGATGAACACCTGACTGTAACATCATCCACCAGGTGGCAAGACCAATGATAATGTAAAAAAGCGGCTGCCTTATTCCGGCATAATTGGCGGCTACTAAAAAAGTAAATAGAACAACGGCGCATGACAAATACATCACCGATATTTCTTGGGTATAAAACACGGCAATAACGAGTATTGCCCCCACATCGTCAACAATCGCAAGACCTACAATAAAGGCCAACAAGCTTGTTGGTATATGTTTTCTTACAATTGTAAGCACACCTAATGCAAACGCAGTATCGGTTGCCATGGGTATACCCCAACCAATCAGTGAATCTTGCCCCCAGTTAAACAGCGAATAAATACCAGCCGGCACGACCATTCCGCCTATGGCGCAAAAAATGAGCATGTGTCTATTTTTGGGCTCAGCTAAATCCCCAGCAAGTACCTCTCTTTTTATTTCAAGCCCAAGCAATAAGAAAAATATCACCATCAAACCATCATTAATAATGTGTTTAAGCGAGGTTTTTAGCTCAAAGTTTCCTAATGAGATCCCAATAGGCGTGTGCACTAAGTTTAGATAGGTAGCTGAATAAGCTGAATTTGCCCACCATAGTGCAATGATTGTAGATACCAGAAGAAACAGACTAGAGGTGGTTTGAGCACGCATAAAATTAGAAAATGGGTCGTGCATATAGTCTAAGCCACGATTTAGTATATTTTTAGAATCGTTAGGCATATCAGGTAGCCTTATAAATTGTGGGTGTTCGTTTTATAAAAACTTTTAAGATTTAAGTTCTCCAGTTTTACTATCAGTCAACAAACACTTCGCCTTAAAATTACTAGCATTAAGACGAAGTGCACACCCCTAATTAATCTTACGTAAAATTAGATTAGAGATAGATATAATCATTGTGTTATTACGTTATAAGGGTAAATATTTTCGCGGTTTTGGAATGCCAAAATAGCCGTATTTTTAATTATTCCTTGCTCAATGTTTATTGCACGGCGAATGGTTTCATCTTTTTGCCACTGCAAAGCACCTTTAAGTATCGTTTGTAAATATACAATGAGCGCCGCAGAGATTGAACGCGTCGCGCTTTCCCATAAATAACTCGGTGTATGATCAACGCCATAATAATCCGTGTTGTTATATCGAAATAAAGGGTTTTTAAACGTTGTCGGCTTTGCAAAAAAGAATCCCATCCCCTCATCACAGCTAACATCAATAATTAAGCTGTTTGGTTTTAAGCAGTCGGCCTCTGTTTCAATTACAAAGTTAACCGGATGAGCTGTTTCTTGATAAGTCCCGTTAACGATAATATCGGCTTCGCTAATTAGATCGCCAAGAGGTCGATTAGTCCCATCATGCTCAACAACCATCATGCGAGCCTCTCCTTCAAGACCTTCTCGTACCTTAACATAATGACAATCTAATATTTCTTCACGCACTTCGTGATCAGGACGCTGAATACAAATTGTAATATCTCTAAAACCATGCGCTTTAAGAGCGTAAATTGCGCCTCTACTCACTGCACCAAAACTAAATATAATCGTTTTACGTTGATCGCCATAATGACCATCAATACCCTTAAGTTGCAAAGCATGTATTACAGCGCAATACCCTGCCATTTCATTGTTTTTATAAAAAGTATGGCGCCCTGCATTTCCTTGTGGTGACCACACATACATATCTTCAAAAGCAATTAAGGTAAGTTTACGTTCTATCGCCGCTTGTGTTATTTCATGCTGTTGAACGCAGTGGGCATAGCCCCAAATAGTGCCTCCTTCGCGCATTTCTTCTAAGTCAGCAAGTACAGGCTTTGCAATAATAGCAGTGCCAATATGGGTAAGTATTTCGCTGCGAGATGCAATGCCACCCGTTAACGTTGCAATATATTCATCGCTAACATTAAAAGCGGTGCCATAGCCTTGTTCAAACACCATTTGTTTTCTAAGACTTTCGGGAATTCGTAATAAGTGCTCTGGGTGAATAGGATACCGTCTTTCATCTGTCTTGCGGGATGTTCCGATAACGCCGATAGTTAATTCACTCATGCTAAGTCCTGTTTATAAAGTAAGTACGCTTGAGTTCATCAACGAATCATCATACTTCGCCAATAAACTTAGGCGGTGTTTTTTCTGTACGTTTTTGGCTCGGATGAACCAACTGTATTTTACAAAGGTGTAATTTTGACAATAAATAATGAAGAGCAGTGAGTTAACTTGCATTGAGTTGCAAGCTGAAGACTATTACCTTTTGAGTAAAAGTGCTGGCTGAGTATATCAGAAATAAGTATTACTAACTTGGGTATCTCAAACTGAAATAAAGGGAGTACTCGCTAATTACTGAGGTTTTAACTTAATGATTTACTTTGTAGAACAGATTTAATGAGCTTTGTATTGGGCTAGCTGAACGTTTGGCTTTTATATCAACTCCGGCTATGTGTGATAAATGGACGGTGGGAACCTTATTCTCTTGTATGTGTACATTTGCGTTCGAGAAAAATCTACTTTCCAAATATCCAATTCGTATAAATTGCCTTGCTTATCTATATTTAACGATGCAGATACAGGAGTACCATCAAGGTCCTTGAATATATATTCAGCTACCTCTTGACCAAGTTGACGATTCTCATAGTTATCACCGATAGCTAAGCTCCCCATTCCACCATCATTAATTGGATTGACAAGTAATAGAGAGATATCTATTTTCAACAACTTAGTCATTATTTCAATTTCAGTTGAGTTCAAATTCCGCATAAAAGATATACCTAACATTTACAATAAGCGGTTTGAAAGCACTTTGTGGCAAATCCACCTTAATTTTTTTATCCTTCAGTTGCTGACCACTCGTCAAATCTTTTTTTCAAAATCGGTGATAATTTATCGAAAGCACTCCAACTGTCCTCGAAATGGTACAAAGTTTCTAGATCCTCGTCAGAGGTCGACTCGTAATCTTCATAAAACATACCGTCTTTGGATTCATAGTAATATTCAGCAAACCTATTACCAATAACGTTAAGGTCTTCATCAGTAAATTTTTCGTCGCAATTGTCAATGAACCATGTCGTTGGAGATACCTTTCTGGTTTTTAGCTGAGTAAGAGATTCTGGAAACTCTTCGGCATGAATTGAGCCTGCAAGATTATTCAATAAACACCACGAAACAAACATCGCCATGTGCGTTGCACCTTTTTCACAGGGCAAACCCTTTGGAAAGTCGCCGCCGTAGTGCCAAGATGCATCATCATATTTCATTACAGTTTCCTTGAGGGATAACAACTTACTCAGCCCCATTTGGGGGGGATAACACACTTAAACGGCGTATATTACATCCCTAATAATTTCACTAATAATTACCTTTGTAAACAGCTAAAAACCACAGCTTGTTATCTTGAGACAAAACTATTGCTTTAGTTGTGGCGCTTATTAAAGGGATAATATTTACCCTTTCATTTGTTCAAGCTCTTTGCCTTTGGTTTCGTGTAAAAACTTAAATACAAATATGACTGAAACAAACGCGCAAAATGCGTAAAAACCATAAGCCCCAGCTAAACCAATGCCTGTGAGCATAACAGGGAACGACCAAGTAATTAAAAAGTTAGCTATCCACTGGGCAAAGCCGGTAACTGCAAGGCCAGAGCCGCGAATTTGGTTAGGGAACATTTCACCTAACATAACCCACATTACAGGGCCCCACGATAGGTTAAAAAAGAACACGTAAGCGTTAGCGGCTATTAAAGCAACTATGCCCTGCTCTCCTAATTCTAAGTTGCCTGTTGAGCCAATATCTGCATTTAAAAAGGCATAAACAATAACCGAAAGTGTCACCGTCATACCAATTGAGCCGGTTAACAAAAAAGGTTTCCTGCCAATTTTGTCTATAAAATACATGGTAATAAACACCGCTAAAATACTTACAAAGCCGCTTATTATATTAATAAGTAACGCGTCAGACTCAGTAAAACCGGCTGCTTGCCAAAGTACCGCGCCGTAGTAAAAAACAACATTAATGCCTACTAATTGCTGAAATGTAGCTAAGCCAATTCCTATCCAAACAATGGGGCGCAAACGTTTTTTAGGTTTATCAATAAGATCAGATAATTTAGGTTGGTGTTTATCGTCAGCAAGCGACTGTACTATTTCATTTAATTTAAGAGCGGCAGTTTCAGCACCATATAATGACGATAAAACACGTGCAGCAGCGTCTTTTTTACCAGCCATAATTAAGTATCGAGGGCTTTCAGGGATAAAAAATAAAGCGATTAAAAATAAACAAGCAGGTAATAACTCAACCCAAAACATCCAACGCCATGTTGTTGAAGTGTAGAGAGCGCCTCTGTATCGTGCGGGAAAAATTGTGTGCCTATTTTTATTTTTGATAAGACATTCCATGTCCCGTCTATCAACATTAATCTTGGCATGAGGGTACGCGTAAAGTTTTTGGTGAATTCAATTATACTTTATATTAGTGTTGCTCTTTAATGCCGTAAAAATCAACACCCCTCTAACGGCTGTAATCACAGGTCACTGAGTTATTTTCTAAGTTAAAAACAGCGCCGCTATAACCACCCAACCAATCTACATAGACTTGTTTGAATGAAGGCTTTAAATCGACAAAGTTCTTATTTTTAAAATACAACGTATCGTAAGCATAATCAGTTTCAGGCTTAAAGAAAATCACAAGCTTGTCGAGGTCATGGTCGCGGTAGGTCGCATTTTTGAAGTACATACTATAACGCATACTTCCTTCTTCATCCTGCTCAACCTGAATATTATCAATGGCTTTACGGTACGGTTTAGGTATATTAGACAATGGTTTTAGATAGTATTGGTCTTCAAATGCGGCATTAGAATCATGACCAATAAAAGAAGATTTGAACGTCTCAAACTCTTTTTTACTAGGACTAACGTCAAAGCCATTATTTTTTGCACCGTCTACAAAGCCACAGCTATCTTCAAAGAACAAAAGAGCCTGAAGCAACTCTTGCTTTGGTTGTTCATGAGTGCCGATGAGTTGTGTAGGCGTGCTATCGACCTTGGCTGACACGGCTTCGCTATTGACCTTTTTCTCAGTACATCCTGATACAATAAATCCTGCACATAATGTTAATAATAGTCTGTTTTTATTGTAAGAAATCAAAATTAATCACCTTAGATAATGTTATGACAGCTGCTTAGCTGATTACGTCCATACGCCATCAGTTAATAACATTGAGCCGCAAAAAACCAGTGACATCATACCAGCTAACAACAGATAACTGACAAAGTTTACATAAAGGGAATTAAAAATAGACTGCAAATATTCGTTGGTATCCTTGATTAATACTTTGTTATTCGCTTCATCATGTTATTCCCTCTAAATAACCTGAGCTACGGATAATAAACCTATCTCAAGCAGTTATTTTCGGCGCTAACTGCGTTGACTTTACTTGCAACAGGCCAGCTATTGACGCGTAAATTCGCCTTGTTTTCATTAAAGTCTTTGGCTAGAGAAGAGAAAACAAATTAAATTAAATTAAAATATAACTATAATTCAATTAGTTATAAAAAACCTTAACCCGAGTTCAGGTTAAATAGAGTGAACTCAATACTCCAATAACAGGATTATAATTGTGTTATTGGAGTCGCTATATCAGTGTTTATTACAGTAAGGCATTCATGTTTTTAGTATTAAAAGCCTTCGCCTACTTTAAATAAGATCTAAAGCCTGAATTAAGTCATCTAATAAATCGTGTTTATCTTCTAACCCAATTGATATTCTCATATCACCTAGAGTAATGCCCATCATATTAATTTGCTCTTCAGTTAACTCTCTTATACAGCTAATTGCAGGTGCATAAATAAGACTTTCATGCCCACCCCAACTGACCCCTTTTTGAAATAGTTTTAAAGAATCAAAAAATTTAATAATTTGAGTTAAATCATTAGTATTTAATTGAAAGCTTATTAACCCACTAAAGCCACTCATTTGTTTACAAGCAAGCTCGTGTTGGTTAAAACTTTTAAGCCCCGGATAGGTAATATTTTTTATCTTTTCATGTTTTTCTAAAAACTCTGCTATAAACAATGCATTACTTTGGTGTTTAGCCATTCTTATATCTAGAGTACGTAGACTACGCAGTAATAAACTTGCCTCATGGGGTGATAGTTTAGCTCCCAAAAGTTCATACTCACACCCAGCTATGGAATTTATAACATCTGTACTGCCTATTAAAGCACCGGCAATAATGTCACTGTGCCCACCTAAGTATTTTGAACACGAGTGCACCTCTAAATCAATGCCCATAGGTAATGTTTTTTGGAATATTGGCGTGGCCCACGAATTATCAATTACGGTTGCTATATTATTTTTTTTAGCAATTTCTACTATTTTTTCAATATCTTGAATTATAAACGTAACTGATGTGGGGCTTTCTAAATAAATTAACTTGGTATTAGGTTGGATGCTGTTTTTAATTTCTTCAATATCATTTCCAGATACATAAGTTACTTCAACTCCCATCTTAGGAAGCATAAAATTATTAAGTAAGCTATGTGCAGGACCGTAGATATTTTTTAAGGTGATCATGTGATCGCCATTATTCATAAAGTGCAAAATACCTGATGAAACTGCAGCCATTCCTGAGGCAAACAGCTTTGATTTTTCGCCTTTCGCTAGCTTAGCTATTTTCTTTTCTACAAAGGTGACAGTTGGATTGTTTCCTCGAGTATAAATATGACTATTTACTTTATCCTGAAATGCTTGCTCCAAAGCAGCCCAAGAGCTGAATGTAAATAAAGAGTTTTGATAGATAGGAGGAACAACCGCACCGTAAGCCTCTCCTTCTTTATTACTATCGTGAATTAAATCGGTAACAAAGTTGTGCTCTTTATTCATTATCTATCTCCAAATCAGATCTACTTTTTGCATATCCAATACCCAAATAAGCAAAAGTGAATGCTAAAAAAATATTTATAATTGATAAAAACTGCCAATTCCAATACTCCAATACCCCAACTCCAAGGGAGGTAAAAATAAATACTGATGTTGTGCTCCACGGGATTAGGCTTTCAATCATGGTTCCTGTGTCCTCTAAAGATCGAGACAAAACAGTTCTAGGTATATTTAATTCATCATACTTTCTTGAAAAAGCTTCCCCTACGATAAAGCTATTTGCGTACTGACTAGAAGTGAGCGCATTTGTTAACCCAGAGGAAATTAATGTAATGGATACCAGCTTGCTTGGGTTTTTAATTTTTGGAATGATTTCATTTATCAAAGTGGGTATCGCATTTAACTTACTGATGGTACCTACATAAATAAAAACAATTAGAATTATAACAATCGGCTCTATTAATGAATATATTCCACCTCTATTCAATAAGTTACCAAGAAAAACTTGTTGGGTTGTAGGAGCAGCAGCCAACATATCTATTGAAAAGCCTCTATGAATTGTATTAACAACATCATCAAACGAGCTATTTTGATAAAAAATAGCGAGTAAAGATGCCAATAAGGATGAAACGATTAGAGTCGGTAAAGGCTCCTTTTTTTTAATTGAGCCAACCAAGATAATCAAAGGGGGTAAAAATAATAAATAGTTAAAACTAAATATATTTGGCAAGATTTCTTTTAATTCATCTAAAGCATATAAGTTTGAAACACCCATATCTGCTGGATATAAATAACCTAATATAAAAAATAAAATACAAGATACTATAGCAGCAGGTAGTGTGGTTATAAGCATTGCTTTAATATGGGCTTGCACATCCACGTTTACAGAAATGGCAGCCACATTCGTTGTGTCAGATAATGGAGACAGCTTATCCCCAAAATACGCCCCCCCAACTATCGCGCCTGTCAATATCCCCAAATCTACGTTCAAAATTTTACCGGTAGTAATAAACACTAAGCCAATTGTCGCGATGGTCCCCCAAGAAGACCCGCAACATAATGAAAATGCTGCGGATGCTATAAAAGCGATAAGATATATGTGCTCGGGAGAGACGAGTTCAAGGCTCAAATAGACTAAATAAGGAATTGTCCCAGACAAAACCCACGTTCCAATAAGTATTCCTATAGCGAATAAGAGCATAACTATTGGAAGAGCCTTGGATATTCTTTCGACTACTGTTGTGATTATTTCATTCCACGTAAACCCAAGGTATAAGGCTTGTGTGACCACAATTATGGACGATAAAAGAAATACAACTTCTAAAGGCAGCGCTGTTTGCTCTAATAAAAATGGCCTTACTATCAAGCCATAAATTACCATTCCTAATAGAACAAATACCGAGAATAAAGAAGCGAATAAGTTTTTATACTGCGTCATCTAGTTTGCTACTTTATGCAGCTTAGCAACCCAGCCACCATTTGGTGCCAGCTGAACTTTGTGCTTAAGTTTTGAGTCAATCGCTAATGTTGAAGTTGCATAGTCACTTGCATAATTATCGGCATTAATACCGTCCTTGAAAAGCTCCATTTTATATTGACCATCATCTAAAAACCCAAAGTCTATTTCATACTCTCGCCCTTCACTATTGCCTAATACAGCCACAAACCAGTCAGAGCCTGAACGTCTTGCCATAACGATATGATCAGTTAACTTAGCCGACAGAACAACGGTTTCATCCCAAACTGATGGTATCGAACTTATAAAACGAGTGCTCTCGTGTTCTTTCCTGTAGTTAGATGGGCTATCAGCAAGCATTTGAAGTGGGCTTTCAAACACAACATAAAGTGCTACTTGGTGGGCTCTTGTTGTTTTACTCATCGGTCTATTAAATGATATGTGAAAGTTTTCAGGTTGAGTATTAACCATCGCACCTGGAGTATAATCCATAGGACCGGCGAGCATACGTATAAAGGGCAATGTTAAGTTATGCTCCGACGTAATGTAGTCACCCCATTTATTGTGCTCTAAACCGCGAACACCTTCTCGAGTAATAACATTTGGATACGCTCTTCGTAATCCAGCTGGCTTATATGAGCCATGAAAGTTAACAAGTAGCTTTGTATCTGCCGCTGCTTTAGCTACCTTCCAATAATAGTTAACCATGTCTTGATCATCTCTTTGCATAAAGTCTACTTTGATGCCCTTAACACCCCACTTTTGGTACTGTTTAAGGATATTATCCATATCTTTACCAAGAGTTTCCCATACAACCCAGAGGATCACGCCTACATTCTTAGACTCACCATATGAAACAATTTCTTGTACATCAATATCATCTACAATTTCTAAAGCATTGCCTAATGTATACCAACCTTCATCTAAAATTATATATTCAAGACCATATTGTGCAGCAAAATCTATATAATATTTATACGTTTCAGTATTTACGCCCGCTTTAAAGTCTACCCCATATAGATTATTTGCATTCCACCAATCCCATGCAACTTTTCCAGGTTTTACCCATGTTGGATCAATTTCACTTTCTTGTGCTAATAAGTAGCTCAATTGGTTGTTTAACAGTTCTTTATCATCTTTACTTATCGCTATCACTCTCCAAGGAAATTTAAACTCACTTTCATTTGAAGTTATTAACGCAATATCTTTTGCTCTTTTAATAATATTTTCGTTTCTGTCTGAGCCATCTTTCAAGCTCGAAGATAGCACTCTTTTTGGGTGAGTACCCATCAATGAAGTTTTACTATTACCTGTGACCCATAACCCAGGGTAATTTCGCAAACCCGTTTCTGTAATGACTACTTTGAACTTAGAGCCTTCAACTAATAGGGGCAAACTTCCCAAGTTGTCATCACCTAATTCTGATAGATTTTTCTTTAAATATGTTCTTTCATTATGAGAGTAAAAACTTTTTTCTTGAGGATAATAGGTAAGTAAATCTTTCGTAAATTTAAACTCTGCAATTTCATTAACAACTTTAAATTCACCTTTTTTGTCACTAATAAACCGATAAGAAACCCCATTATCAAATACGCGAAATTGAACAGTGATACCAGTTTCATACGCTAAGTTTAACTGATTATAATTATCATGAATGGTTGCAGATTTTTGTTTTATATGGGGTCTAACGACTTCGTCTACATGTTGTGTAGTACTATTTTTGAATTTATCGTTACGTAATAATAATCCATCTTTTTCAAATGCTATATTTGCCTTAGCGTCTTTAAGAATAATTTCACCAGACGCTTTTACAGAGTATTTTAGATCAATTCCATCAGTGTTAACTGTGAGTTCTATTTCACCATTGGGTGAAGTAATGGTCTTATTCAGCGCATTTGCTTTGCAACTTGTGATCGCAGTTAAAAAGACTAAAAGAAATAATTTTTTCATCACTTACTCTCTTATTTAATAGTAATTACATTTATTTTTTGATTTATAAAGCAATGTTTGTAAATTAAATTAGAGCACGCATAACATTAAATAGCTTACACAATTAACATAAAACCCTCCTAAAAAATAACTCAATGCTTAAGCATTGTTTTTCTAAACTCTAAAGGTGACATGTGTAATTCTTTTTGAAACATATCGTAAAATCGGCTTACCGAGCCAAACCCTGCTTTATTTGCAATATTAATAACTGGTTCTTGTGTATCAACCAAAAGGGCCTGTGCATGTTGAAGCCTGAGCTGATTGACATAGTGCTTAATACTCACCTTCATCACTCTACTAAATAACTTCATTGCATAATTTTTGTGTAAACCTGTCGCACCAGCCACATCCTCGATGTTAATTTTCTCATCATAGTGCTCCGCTATATAAGCGAGCATGGCTTGGACATGGTTTATTCCCCTTATAGCCGCTTGCCCTTTTTCTTTAACTACCCTTTCTACAAACCCGTACGTTTTATATTTTTCTAATGCCATACGGGAAATACGAGTTCTGATTTCACTAATCACCTGCATGGTTAACGATGGCGTATTTTTGATTAAATCGTCTCCCCACATTTGTGTAATTAATTCATCATTTGGGTATAAGCTGTCTGATAAAACAACTTCTCCTATTAATAATAATTCAATAAAATCATGTGGTAGTTTCCAAGACAGAAAAGCTTGAAGAGGAATGTAGATATTAATCATGTACCCATCACCTGTGAAATTAGTCATTTGATGAGGTATTGCAGCCCAAAAAATTAACATTTTTCCTTCGGGCACATCTATATAATGACCATTTATAAGGTACTCTGCAGAGCAGTTAAACAGAAAATTTATTTCGATGTGCCCATGCCAGTGACTTTGCTCCATTATTTTAGGGGTATGTTTTTGGAAACCAAATTTAGAATCCTCACCTTGGACCTCTAATGGCCCTGAATCCCTTGGTATAATCCTATTTATCCAGTTTAGCATTCAATTGCACCTACTTTATTTTGTCCTCTTTTTTAATAAGTAAAAAAGGGGGACATATTGATAACGATGATATATGTACCAATATTTCATCGTTATGACAATATAAACAAGTTGGTTACCACCAGGTTACATAAAACGCAACAAGACAAATAATCACACCTAATGATGCTACGTTGAAACTAGTTTCCGTGCTAAAGCTGACCTCATCTAATTTCACTGTGTTATTTTCCTGAACCTCTTGATTAAGAAGCGATACGACAATACACACAATTAAACATAAGATGAAAACAATACTTACGCGGTCCATAAATGCAATATGAGGCATATATATTTTAAACAATATTGAAAAAATGGCAGAGCCAATTGCAGCAGAAAATGCGCCTGTAGAGGTTGCTTTTGACCAGAACATTCCCAATAAAAATATGACCACTATTCCGGGAGTAAAAAAGCCCGTGAACTCTTGTACATATTGAAAGGCTTGGTCAAAGTTGCCTAAAAAAGGTTCTGCAACAACAAGCGCAATGAATAACGATGCACAGACAGCAATTCGGCCAATTTTCACATAATGTGTCTGTGTCTTATTGGGCACCAACTTACTGTAAATATCCATTGTAAAGATAGTTGAAATACTGTTTGTCATTGATGCAAGTGAAGAAACGATAGCTGCTACCAATGCTGCAAAAACCAATCCTTTAATACCAATTGGCATTAGTGACATCATAGATGGGTAAGCATGATCGGAAATATCTAAATCGGGATATATTAATACTGCGGCTATACCAGGGAGAACCACTATTATTGGCATGAGTAATTTAATGTATGCAGCAAACACAATACCTTTTTGAGCTTCTTTTACATTTTTTGCGGCTAAGGCTCTTTGAATTATATATTGGTTGAACCCCCAGTAACTGAGGTTCATTACCCATAAACCACCGACTAAAACAGAAATACCTGGCAGGCTTAGATAATGTTCATTGTCAGAGCTCAGAATCATATCAAAATGTTCTGGTAATTCTCTCGTTAAAATTTTAGCGCCTTCAAATACCCCTAACCCACCTGACACTGTATCAAGAGCTAAATAGGTTAAAAATAGTCCGCCAAAAACAAGTAAAACAACTTGAATTATATCCGTATAGGCTACCGCTTTAAGGCCACCGTACAGGGAGTAAGCCATCGAAAATAGAATTAAAAATACCATGCCGTAAAACCAATCGACACCTGCTACGGTTTCTATTGCAAGCCCACCAAGCCATAAAACTGCCGTTAAATTAACAAAAATATAAACAGCTAACCAAAAAAGAGCTAATGTAGTTTTAACCTTATTATCAAATCTTTTCTCTAAGTACTGAGGCATCGTATATATTTTATTTTTTAAAAAAATAGGTAACATATACTTTCCAACAATAACTAACGTGATAGCTGCCATCCATTCGTAAGAAGCAATCGCGAGCCCTATCGCATATCCTGAACCAGACATCCCAATAATTTGCTCTGCTGAAATATTTGAAGCAATTAGCGAGGCACCTATAGCCCACCACGGCAAACTTTTTCCAGCTAAAAAGTAATCTTCTGTATTTTTTTCATGAGACTTTTCATCTCTAGATATCCATAAAGCAACGGCTAATAGCCCTACTATATATATGACAAAAATACTAATATCGAGTGTTTCTAGTTTCATATTAAGCCTTTAGATTTTATTGTATTAAGCTTGATATATAAATATACCTGAGCACATATTTATTCTTATTCTGAATACTATGTGTAACAGTATTACGGTTCAATTTTTAATGTATAAAAGCTATTTTTTGATATGAAGTAGGTAATTTATAGGAGTGTAGTATCAACGTTGCACTAAATATTGTTAACCTTTACCCTTGGTATAAACAAAGGGCAAAGTAAAAAAGATATCTTATTCAACGTAATATTACTTTATAAGTAAGTCGGGGTTTTAACTGTTATCAAGGCGATTAATGATTCAAACCTTTCATTAGTGTCAATTGTTTGATGTATCGATCTACCTCATGATTATTTGGGATTAATCGAGCTAAATGATTGGCGTAATATAGCGCTCTGGCATACTGTTTTTGTGCAGCTAAAGCCTTACTAAGACTATAAGTTATACTGGAGTCATTTGGGGTAATATTAAAAGCAATTTCAAAAGATGTTATCGCTTGAGCTAACTGACCTAAATCTTGTAATAAAAGTGCATATGTATAATGATATTGGGCATTTGTACTTGCGTATTCTGTGGCTTTTTTAAGCGCACTCTTTGCCAAATTCTTTTTATTTGTTCTAATCAAACTCATTGATAGAGCAAAGTATAGTTCTGCAACTTTATCGTTTTTATCTATAGCACCTTCTAAAATACTTTGTACTTTTACTTCATCACCTTGCTGGCGATATAGTTCAGCTAAGTTAGTATATGCAGGTGAATAAATAGGCTCTATCTCAATCGCGGTCAAAAAGTGCTTTTCAGCTGCTTTTAAGTCCCCTAAATCTAAGGCCAAACTACCTAAATTTGTATGGGAAAAACCTCTATCTGCTTGATATTTTTGTGCTTGTTTATAATCATCTAGAGCATTTATTAAACGATCAATATCACGTTTACTCATATTGTTAAAATAGGGTTCAGTTAATAAAATAGCTAGGCTTCGGGCTGCATTTATACGTATAGGTAAGTGATTATCATCAAGTAAGCTGTGCAGCAATTGCCATTTTTGATAAATAGTGACATCTTGGCTGGCAGTTATTAGTGCCAAATTTTTTAATGGCTCATCATCAAGTTTACTTTTTAGATCAAATAATAAATGTTCTTTATTCGATACTTTATCTAAACGAGTAATAGCAGAAGCGCGAACTATATCGGGAAGTTTACTGTCCTGAGCTATCGCTTTTAACTTGGTAGTAGCATCTTGAAAATTATTATCGGCTGCATAGAAAGACTGTGCAAAGTGATCACTCCCTATATATTTTGAATTAGGGTGCCATTTTTTTACTGCCGTCTCGGCCCACTCTGCAGTTTTATCTTTATGGCAGTCATTACATGCATTTCGTACCCCTGTTTCACGTGTTAAATCTGGCCTAGGTACTCTAAAACCATGGTCTCGACGCTCATCAACTTGCATATAGGTTGTAGTGGGCATATGACAGTCAACACACTGACTTCCTGTAGAGCCTATTTTATGACCATGATGCTTGGGAGTATCAAAAGATTCAGCTCCGTGACATTGGGTACATGTTTGATTTGCTTTTAATTTAAGTTTACCTGTATGGGGGTTATGACAATTAGTACAAGTAACTCCTCGTTCGAACATCTTACTTTGTGTGAAGGACCCCCATACATAATTTTCATCCCATACCTGACCATCTACATAATAAAGTTCAGGGGTGAGTAAGCTTGGCTGAAATTGGCTTAAAAACTCTGTGGGAGAGGTTCGGTCTTTATAAAATGAACGCCTTGAATGGCAAGTACCACACATAGCTACTTGTTTTGATTGTTGCAAAGACGCCACGCTTTTCATACTGCCATCACTTTGGCGTTGAAATAAGGGGGAGCTTTTACCAATAAATTCAGAAAAACCTTTGCTGGCGTCAGTGCCGCTGACATTATTTACGTCTATATTATTAGCCCAAATTAGGTGTTTTTTAGGATCCCCATGACACGCATTGCAGCTGACATTAATTGCACTGAAAGTTGAATCATAACTTTTAGTTTTTAAATCAAAGTTTTTTTTGAAATCTGTTGAGTGACAATCTGCACACATATAATTCCAGTTTTGTCCCATCTGCGAAAAATGAAACAAATTATTAGAGTCGGCATCTGGATGCAGTACGAACCAGCGTTGCCCGCCATCTTCTTTTGCACGCGAGTCCCACGCAAAAGGAAATAGTTGGACTTTCCCCTTTCCCATATCAAACATGTATTGTTGTAAAGGTTCATAACCGAAAAAGTATAATACCTGATAAGGTTTACCTATCCCTTTATCATCTGGAATACTAATCATTAATTTATCATTTTCTTTATAAAAATTAGCGGTATAACCAAGATACGATAAGGTTTGATTATTAAAGTTCCCTAAAACGGTTGCCTCGTCAGCGTACCCCATTGAGTGAAAGTGATGTGATTTTTGCCAGTCTTTAACCTGCTCTTGGTGACACGATACACACTGTTGCGTAGTTGCCTCGCCATATGTTAAAAATGAAACAAAGCTTATGACTGTAAGTAGCACAAAAGAAAAAGTGGATTGCCATACTTTATTTTTTTTATACATATAGGTAATTGACCATAATCTGGAGAGTATTAAAAGTTTAAACGCCTGAATGTTTAGCTTCGAGGGCTGTATTTATACCAACTATATCAATTTTATTCTTAATAATTAAATTCGTTAAATAATAAAATGAATACTCAAATAAATTGAGTATTCATTTTAACATCAGTAAATGTATTATTTACTTATTAATTTTATTTTAGCTAAACCCGATACAGGAATATCCAACATTAGTAAGTTTCCGTTTACGACCTTACTATAAACTTCCACTCGCTTACCAGTCGGTGTATATACTTCTACATCTGCTCTGTATGTATTTTTGCTAAGTTTTAAAATCACTTCATTCGTTTTTTTAGCATTTACGATATCTATGTTACTTATATTATTGGTTTGGGTTGCAACCGAATCGCCATATAGAGTAATGATTTGTTTATTACCCTTATAACTACTAATTAGCGGGTAGTTACTTGTTATACCTTGAGGTTGAAAATTTTCGCTAAGTAAGACATGTTTGTTTGCATTCCAATAACGTGTATAAAATTCAACCATATCTAAATGACTAGTAGGTAAATCATTTAATCGCACTGACAACTGCGGTACAGAATAGAAAATATTTAATAATTGCAAAGCGGCTAACTCTACAGGTTCATCAAGGTGCCACATCAACATATCGGAATGCACTGCGGTATCACCACTTAAAAGTCTTAGTGTGACAATACGTTTTCTGTTTGTTACTGCACCATTTGGAATATCTGTAGCACGAAACATGTTTCCATACTTTCGCATCGCTGGCCCAATGTATCGCTGTCTAAATTCAATCATTACTTCAGGATTAATTTTCTTTAGCTCAAAAACTAAATCAGACATTAATTTATCTACAGATTCATATACAGACGCGTAATCTCTACCATTCCCAATAGTTAAGTCTGTATCGTCTGATGTTTTAAATTGATCAATAAAGTCTAATTTTAAACCATCCCACTTCCAATCTTTTACTGCCTTTATGTAATGATTTATAAGATATTGTCTAACCTCAGGGTATCTCGGGTCCAAAACATAAGTCCCTAATGACTCACTATGGCTAAGGTATTTACCTTTAAATTTTTGTGCCGCCTGTGACTTATCGCCAACAAATGGGATTGAATACCAAAGTAATGATTTCATATCTAGAGCATGCACATCCGACACAAATTTTTCAATATTGGTTAACCTTTCTGGCTCCCAGTCACCAGTATAAGCATAACCCCTATTGCTATCATTGGTCTGCCAACCATCATCAACAATAATTGCACCATAGCCTAATTGTTTCGCTAACTTACTTTCAGCGAGTAACTCATCATGTTTGATATTTTGATGATAACTATACCAAGTAGAATACATTGGCTCTAAAGCACTTTGAGGAACGGCTATTGGCGTATATTGCTCCATATTTGCCCA
This sequence comes from Pseudoalteromonas arctica A 37-1-2, assembly GCF_000238395.3. Classification (GTDB taxonomy): domain Bacteria; phylum Pseudomonadota; class Gammaproteobacteria; order Enterobacterales; family Alteromonadaceae; genus Pseudoalteromonas; species Pseudoalteromonas arctica. Next base: position 1,658,333 of record NZ_CP011025.1, on the reverse strand, counting down.
CCAATCAGCTACATCACGCAACGAAGTATAAAGAGGGGTTTCACGCATATCGATTCTAACTTCAACTTCATAGCTTTTAACTGCTTTGTGCTTTTCAGTAAAAAAATCAAGTTGATGATAAATCATTGAATCCTCTTCGCGCACTTTAGCTGATAAATTTACAAGATTCACAGCATCACTTACCGATACGGTATAACGATTGATATCATCATGCCCAAATAAAGAGTAAGTAGGTGCATTTTGCGTCAGCATTGAAGATAATTTTTTACTACTCCAATCCGCTGGGATTATATAGTCATTGTTAAACTCTGGAGTCCAAATACCAGCAATATCTATCGATGGTGTTTGCCACTTGATTGATGTTTTAGGTGGGCTTATGGCTTCATCAGCAGTGAGTACCATAGTAAAGCTATAAACATCCGTCTCTTTAGTGATATTTTTTATTTCTATCGAAAAAGGACTTTCGTCTTTTTCTATGTCAATCACGAGTGGACCTAGCTCAAAACTTGTTTGCTTAGTTTGTGCATAGAGTAATGTCGAATTGAGCAACATTATTAATATAATTAATCTCAGTGTGTTCATTTTATTTCCTTAAATAACTTTAATTAAGCTAAATTTTTATTTTTGTAACCTCAAAGAGGGTTAGCTTTCAAGTACGGTGTAGCTACTTCTCATAAATAGGCGATAATGGCTTAATATAATGCCTAAAAATGCTATTTTTTATCAAAGTACACACACACCCGACGCAGGTAAACTGATATAGATGCTTTCTTTAAGGCCCGTTTTAGCTTGATACTCAGAGCTAATTGCCGCAATTACTTCTTGCACCATATCATTGGGCATAAACGCAACTACACAGCCCCCAAATCCGCCACCAGTCATACGTACACCGCCTTGAATACCTAGTACGTTATTGATAATTTCAACTAAAGTGTCGATTTGAGATGTTGTGATCTCAAATAAATCGCGCATTGATGCGTGACTTTCTGCCATTAATTTACTTAATTGTTGAATATCGTTATTCGTAAACGCTTGCATAGCGTTTAAGGTCCGTGCGTTTTCATACACTATGTGTTCAATACGCTTTGCAACTTGTGGATCGAGTGAACATTTCTGTTGCTCAAATTCCCTAATGCTGACATCACGTAAACTTGTTTTACCAAGCGCTTTAGCACCTGCATCACACTGCTGGCGACGTAAGTTATATTCACTATCAACTAAACCACGCTTAACATTTGAGTTAACCATCATAATAGTCATTTTAGGGTCAATAGTGACTTCGATTAGCTCTAGTGAGCGACAGTCAATACCAAGTGCTTGATTTTGCTGACCGCAGGCTGAAATAAGCTGATCCATAATGCCGCAGTTGCAACCGACGAAGTTATTTTCCGCAGCTTGACCAATCTTAGCTATTTCTTTGCGATCTATAGATAATTCACATAAATGATTAAAGGCGTAAGCAATACCTACTTCTAACGCTGCTGATGAGCTGAGCCCAGCGCCTTGGGGTACATTGCCAGTAATGCAAATATCACATCCAGTTAATTGATGATTTCGTTTTTGTAATTCATCGACCACCCCCCTTACATAGTTACTCCAACTTTGATCAGAGTTAAATTCAAGCGGCTTCGTCAATAAAAAACTGTCAGTTTCATTATCACAATCAACAGCCAGAACATTTACAATACTATCTTTGCGTGGGGCTATTGCAATATACGTTGCGTGCTCAATTGCACAAGGCAGCACAAAGCCCTCGTTATAATCGGTATGTTCACCTATCAAGTTCACGCGACCAGGCGCTCTTACAATAAATGCGGCGTCACGACTAAAGTGAGTTGAAAATGCATTACGTACACTATGCTCAAAGTTCATCTTTTAGCCTCTTTATAATGTGTTAGTGATTGCTGCTTAAGAATATCTGCTGCTTGTTCTGGCGTAATGTCGCGCTGTGCTTCAGCCAACATTTCATAGCCAACCATAAATTTTTTAACCGTTGCAGAGCGCAATAGAGGAGGAAAAAACTGGGCATGTAATTGCCAATATGGGTGTTCTTCGTCATCGTATTGCGCACCATGCCATCCCATCGAATAAGGAAACGGACATTGGAATAAATTGTCATAGCGAGTGGTTATCTGTTTAAGAATGCTGGCTAAGCTTATTTTTTGTTCTGCACTGACATCAGTCATACGCGTAAGTTCGAAGCGAGGCAAAAGCAATGTTTCAAACGGCCAAGCAGCCCAATATGGTACAACGACTAACCAATCATCATTAACGCATACTACACGCTCATCTAATTCAAACTCTCGCTTGGCATAATCAAGTAATAGATTACTTCCGTGTTGCTGATAATAATTTTTTAAATTTATATTCTTACGCTCAACTAAACTAGGAAGATGGTCTTGCGCCCAAATTTGCCCATGGGGATGCGGGTTTGAACACCCCATCACAGCTCCTTTATTTTCAAATACTTGTATCCAACGATACGTCTGCGATAACTCAGCACATTGCTGTTGCCAAGTATCCACTACGTTGGCTATTTCATTAATTGATAACTCTGGGAGTGTTTTTGAATGATCTGGGGAAAAACAAATTACTCGCGCTGTTCCGCGTTCGCTCTGCATTGAAAATAACGGATCTACATGCTTAACCTGCGGCACATTTTCACGCAGTGCAGCAAAGTCATTAGTAAATACAAATGTCCCTTCATAAGCTGGGTTTACCTCTCCATTAATGCGAGTGTTGCCTTTACATAAAAAGCAATTATTGTCATATATTGGCTTTATTTCATTATCGACACTTTCCTCTTGGCCTTGCCAAGGGCGTTTAGCGCGATGTGGAGATACCAACACCGACTCCCCTAATAAAGGGTTAAAGCGGCGGTGAGGATGTTCTACTGGATCAAATAACTCTGTCATTATTAACCTAATAAAATAATGTTGAAGGACATACGCTTGGAGCTCTCAGTCCAAGCGTAAACTAAAACTACTGCTCAGAAACAAGCTTAAACTTTTCATTTTTAAGCGGGAATTGAGAACCAGATAAATTTGGATATTTAATTCTGAGTTCGTCGTATTCAGGGTTAATCGCTGTGTCTCCCCAAATGCCTAACATTAGCTTTAACGCTTCTTCATTTTCAGGGTACTGTCCTTGATCGTTGCTATCACGTATCCAGTCATCTAATACCTTTCTGTGCTCTAATAACGTCGACTTAAAGTTATTGTCATCAGCTAAATTAAAGATTTCGTGAGGGTCGTTTTCAAGATCGTAAAGTTCTTCTTTTGGCCTCGTAGGAGAAAAGTGCTTTGCTTGAACCTCATTCAACTTGCCATCTTCATAAAGCTTGCGAGATACTTTGGTTAGATCCCAGTAATCTCTATAACTAGGTTGCATACCTGAGCGTTCAGGATAAAAGTTTCGGATGTATTTAAAGCGCTCTGAACGAACCGATCTAATTCTATCAATCGTAAAATCACATCTATCACGAGCCGAAATAACATATTTATGACCCTGGTAATTATCAGAAAATAAGTTTTCACCTTCAAAGTATTCAGGTATATCGATACCGGCAAGGCTTAGCGTTGTTGCGCTTATATCAAGCATACTTACTTGCTCGTCTCTTACTTGCGGCGTTAACTTATCATCATGCCCTTTCCAATAAGCAATGAAAGGTACTTTAAGCCCACCATCGTATAAAAACTGTTTGTGTCTTAAAAAACGAGTACCATGATCAGCAAAGAAAAATATGACCGTATTTTCTAATTCTCCATCTTTTTCTAAACGAGAAAAAACACTTGCAACCTCTCTATCTGTGATCTGCAGAGATTCTAAATACCTAGCCCATTCTTCAATAACAATGGGATCATTTGGGTAATAAGGAGGCAACTTAATTTTACTTCTATCGATGGGATACTTCACTTTTTCAGAAAACTTGCTACTGAAGATATGCTTTCCACCTTTTAATTGGATTTGTCCAAAGAATGGTTGCTCTGGGTTGGCTCTATCGTTCCAATCAATTTCTACACCCGACTTACCGTAGAGTGGATGCACCTTATAATCACCGCTGTATAAATCAAAACGGTCATAGCTGAAGTTATAATCATCCTTACCACTATTAAAAGTGAAATAACCATTTTGCTTCATAATTTCAGGAACAGTTTTTATATTATCTGGGAGTAAAATTGTTGATTCTGGAGTACGCGAACTGTGATGGTTATGAATACCTAAATTTGTTTGCATTTGCCCAGTCATCATAGCTGATCTCATTGCAGAACAAACAGGCGCAGGCGCAATGGCATTGTTAAACTTTACACCGACTCTTGCTAACTCATCTATCGTTGGAGTGGTTACTAAATCATTACCATCGTGCGCAAAGTCAGGTGAGATGTCTTCAACATATATCCATAATATGTTCGGCTTTTTATCCTGTACATTCACCGTTTCTTTTTGTAGGGAAGAGTCACTCTCTTTTGTACACGCGATTAAACCAGTACAAATAAAAATTACAGCTAAATATCGTTTAAATAAATACATTTCTATTACCTATTTGAGTAACTCCAGCGAAGCAGAGTTACTCATGTGATGATTAAAACTGAGCCCGTATACCTAACGCATAACGAGAACCAAAATCTTCATAACCAACCTTCTGACTTTCATCCTGGTTGTAATATTGGCTTAATGTTTCGTTCGTAATATTTACTCCTTCAAAGTAAACCTGCATGGTGTCTGCAAAATCATAACTCGCTCTAAAATCAAGCTGCCCGAAGTCATCAACATGTTTTGGACCCCCTAGCCACGTGCTCGCCTCACTTAAATAATCAGAACGATAGTTATAGGCAAATCTTACTTTTATTGCGTCTCTTTCATAAAATAAAATCAGGTTAGCGTTATGCTCAGACAACCCTTCCAATGTTAAGTCCTCAACGCCACCCAACTCACTGTAATCAGCGGTACTATCTATGTTGGTGTAGTTAGCTTGAATCCCTAATCCATTAAACGGTTCAGGTAATTGGTCAAATAATTGTTGGTAAGCAACTTCAATCCCAGTGATCTCCCCCTCGCCACCATTTCTTGGGCGAGTATCACCAAATTGAACACCTTCAATCATGACTGGTTCTGTTGTAATTGTGAGGAATGAAGATAGGTTTTTTTGAAATCCAGCAAGGGTAATCGTCGTTGAATCATCCATGTACCACTCTAAAGTAACGTCATAGTTTTGAGATTTGAATGGTTGTAAATTTGGATTTTGAGCGTTAACTCTTTCCGCATCTACATTAATATTATAGGTAACACTGGTTGACAGGCTTGAAATAGTTGGTCGAGTGATGGTGTCAGAATAGCTAGCTCTAAAAATTAATCCCTCGACATCCATAAACTCCCATTTAAAGTTTGCACTAGGAAGAATTTCATCATAATCACTCTCAAATGATCTTACTTCTGGGTCACTAAAAACAGCATCTCTGTTTTCAATGCTGCCATCAGGGTTTACAATATTTATTAACTTTTCAATGTAAACATATTGCCCGGTTGAAGTGAGATCGGTTTGAATATATCGTGCGCCCAAGTTTAAATCCCAGTTGTCACCAGCAAACCCTAGTTGAACATAGGCAGCAAAGTTATCTTCTTGAACGTTAGTGGTTGCACCTTCGCTTGCTTGGGCATCGAATCCCCCAGAAGCCAACAGTGTCTCTACGTTTGCTCGATCTTCAGTGGAAAGTTGACTTAATGCTTCTTCAGATTGGTAATAGGCGGTTAATGCGTCAAAATCATAATCAATCCAGCTGTTTGCAAAACCACCACTCACTTCGCTTAAAAAGTCACTTGGTTTAAATGCTTTAAATACTGATGGATCTGTTATCGACACTTTTGCATTATTAAAACACCGTCCACATACTCCTCGTCTAGATGCTGTTCTGTCTTTTTCTCTTTCTGAGTAATAAAAACCAAAATCAATATTGTGTAAATACCCCATTTCATCAACAATGTACTCAAAATCAAGCTTAGCTTCTAAAACGTTATCCTGCGTATCATTACCAGCATTAGTTACAACATGAGAAGACCAAATATTTGGATCTGTAAGATCTTCTTTGGTATTAATTAAAGGAAAGTCGCCTCCTAATGAGTACGCCATTTCACTAAATGCACGTGTTACATAAAAACGACTTTTACCATACCCATCTCCTTTAGCTTCAGAGTAGGCAATATCAGTAATCGCTTTCAAGTTATTTGAAATTTGCCACTCATGATTTAACCCTACTTGGTAGGTAGTAGTATCTCGAGGAGAAGACGCTCTAATAACATCAACAAAACCATCTTTAGTTGCAGATTGAACCATGCCGCTATTATTAACTACAACATTACTAAAACCATTTTCGCGACCTACACTGAATGGAAATGCGACTTCGGTACTACTATCTTCAACGTTAAATATCGAAAATAAGCCATCGATCGTCAAAACCTGATCATCATTTGGCTTCCATTGATACACCAATGTACCGCCAATGCGCTCACGGTCCTGATCAAAAACTTGATATCTTTGGCTCGCTAAGGTTAAAACATCATTTGCCGGTTCGCCATTTACGGTCTGTGTTTCATCAAAGCTATATGGAACATAACCATCAGAGAAAACGCTATCAATTCTTACTGTACGTTGATTGTAAGAAAGCGATGCCAGAAAACCCATGTCATCATTAAAAAGCGTACTAAACAGGGCTGAGCCTTTCATATCGTAAGATTCAGCATTAGTATCATACGTACCGGCGATAGAAGCACTTACCTTTGTCTCATTGATATCAAATGGTCTCCAAGTAGTAATATCAACGGTTCCACCAATCGCCCCTTCGGTTAGGTTAGAACTATAGCTTTTATAAACGGTTGCCCCATTAATTAAATCTGCAGGTAAGACATCGAGACTAAATTCACGTCCAGCATTTTCGGTAGCCAAAATACGTCCATTTGCCAATACCGTATTAAACTCAGGCCCAAGTCCTCGAACAGTAATAAAACGACCTTCACCACCAGATCGGTCAATTGAAACTCCGGTAATACGTTGCAGTGACTCGGCCACATTCGCATCAGGGAAAACCCCTAAATCTTCAGCGGAAATACCATCGACAATGTTTTCTGAAGAGCGCTTTTTCTCGTTAGCGGTGATAATACTCTGGCGAATACCTGTAACTTGGATTACTTCTACATCATCATTTTGATCCACAGATAATTCTTGGCTAATTGCATCAGATAAAGGCAGTAAACCGAATGTCCCTGCTAGTAACGTGTTTATGTAAATGTTTCTTTTCATTATTATGACCCCTGTTGATTAGGTAGTTGTAAATTTATTATCAGCATCAGGTGAATGTTAAACTTATACATCTTTTTAAATTACTCATTTACCAACTGGTTACATATTAATATCAAAACTTTCGCTTCTTAACTTATCGGTTTAACTATAATCACTCCTGAAAAATCACTTCGCTGTATATATTTCAAAGTTAAATATTTCTGCGAAAGTTAAATGTATTGAAAATTACGACTAGGTGGCATTAACTGATATAACTTTTACTTGAGGAAATATGTTTTTATTGCAGTGGCGTAGTTAATTTAACCACTTAATTGGGGGATGTTATTATCCATCTCATCAAACTTAGGTCACACTTTGGAAAACAGAGCAAGAACCAACTTTACACTCGAATTTAGACTTGAATGCGCACAATTAGTCGTCGATACAAACTATTCAATATGAGAAGCTGCAGAGGCTATGAATGTCGGTAAATCATCGCTAGATAAACGGGTCCGTCAGTTAAAACATAAACGTAATGGCATCACAGGCAAACAACACCCATGACGCCACAACAACTTGAAATTCGCGTGCTTAAAAAACGTATTGCGCATATTGAAGAAGAAAAGGAAATCCTAAAAAAGGCTACGGTGAATTCAATGAGTCAATGCAACACCTTATAATTTATTAATAATTAGGTAGCTATGACTGATTTACTAAAGCGTTGCTGTGAAGTATTTAATATACAGCGTAGTGGCTATAAATATTGGGTAAAAAACGCGTAGTATTAACTCTAAAAGGTTAAAGCATTAGCTACGGTAAAGAGCAGTTTCGCAGAAAGTGACGGCTCTACGGGTGCTGTAGTAATAGCAGCTATTGCTACAGCGAGAGGCTTAACGTTAAGTCGCTATATTGCACTCGTTTAATGAAAGAGCAGAAATTGGTGCGCTACCAACTTCCTAAGCATCAATATAAAAAAGTAGCTCAAGAGCATATAGCGATACCAGCACACTTGAGCGGAATTTACTTAAGTGCATTAGTAATTTAACTATTGAGAAATGAGGTAGTTACTGCGAGTTTATAAAGTGTTTGGGTTTAGTAAAAAGAAAGCTTAACGAGTGAAGCAGTCTAACAACGCCAAAACTATTGCTTTAATTCTATTATTCTAGTTCTATTGCTTTAGTTTTGGCGCTTATTAAAGGAATAATATTTACCCTTTCATTTGTTCAAGCTCTTTGCCTTTGGTTTCGTGTAAAAACTTAAATACAAATATGACTGAAACAAACGCACAAAATGCGTAAAAACCATAAGCCCCAGCTAAACCAATGCCTGTGAGCATAACAGGGAACGACCAAGTAATTAAAAAGTTAGCTATCCACTGGGCAAAGCCAGTAACTGCAAGGCCAGAGCCGCGAATTTGGTTAGGGAACATTTCGCCTAACATAACCCACATTACAGGGCCCCACGATAAGTTAAAAAAGAACACATACGCATTAGCGGCTATTAAAGCAACTATGCCCTGTTCTCCTAGTTCTAAGTTACCTGTTGAGCCAATATCTGCGTTTAAAAAGGCATAGACAATAACCGAAAGCGTCACCGTCATACCAATTGAGCCGGTTAACAAAAAAGGTTTTCTGCCAATTTTGTCTATAAAATACATGGTAATAAACACCGCTAAAATACTTACAAAGCCGCTTATTATATTAATAAGTAACGCGTCAGATTCAGTAAAACCGGCAGCTTGCCAAAGTACCGCGCCGTAGTAAAAAACAACGTTAATGCCTACTAATTGTTGAAATGTAGCTAAGCCAATTCCTATCCAAACAATGGGGCGTAAACGTTTTTTAGGTTTATCTGATTGTTTTAAATAGGAATTATAAAAGCTTTTTATTTGCGCTTTACTCACCTTTTATATACCCTTAATAGTCTTTATAACAATATCTTCGTATAGCTTTGGCTGAGTAATTTATGCACTATAAAACATCAAACATTACTAACAACATCGACGAAGAATCGATTCCTGATGACTGCATTAGTAATCTAACCGTAGATAATATTGTATTTGCTATTCATGAAGGTAAGTTAAAGGTGTTGCTGGTTAAATATAACCGCGGCCTTGCAACAAGCCTGTGGGGTTTAATTGGTCATTGGGTTCGTAAAGATGAAAACTTAGACCTTGCAGCTTTACGAGTTGTTAAAAGTACGACCGGTGTTGAAAACCTGTACTTAGATCAGTTAGGTGCTTTTGGTAACGTAGACCGCTACCCTGCCAGACGTATTATTACCATTGTTTATTATTCGCTCGTTCGCTTTGAAGAAACCAACCTTGTGAGTGGCGACAATGCTTTAGAATGTGAATGGTTTGATGTAAATAGTGTACCGGCTTTAATGTTTGACCATGCCGATATTTTAAAAAGTGGCTTAGACTACTTACGCTACAAAGTAAGACACGAGCCGATTGGTTTTAGCCTGCTCCCTGAAAAATTTACCCTGCTTGAGCTACAAGGAATTTACGAGTCGATTTTAAATAAATCACTCGATAAACCTAACTTTAGACGTAAGTTTCAAAAAATGAACTTACTAATAAACTGCAAAGAAAAACAAACAAATGTAGCTCACCGAGCCGCAACGCTTTATCGTTTTGACATAAACGTGTACGAAAAATTAAAAGAGTTTGGTTTTACGTTTGAGTTTTAAATATTCAAAAACATTATTGGATTAAAGTTTGGTCTTTAAGGCAAAACAGCATATTGCTAATATATATGTGATACCTTTAATTCGTTTGCATTATTAATATAAACTAATCAAAAAGGAGCTTTTTACTTGAAACTTACGCCGCCCTAGGCAACCACTCCCTTTTTCATCAGCACGTTACGTGCAACCTTAATCGCCATCTGCGCGAGAATCATTGTTATTTAAATAAAATACTCCCCTATACTTTGGGAAACTAACTAATTAGGTTTATTACATGTTTGATCACGTAAAAAGAGATTGGCTCTCTAATGTTCGTGGCGATGTGCTTGCTGGTATTGTTGTGGCGCTTGCCCTAATACCGGAAGCTATTGCCTTTTCTATTATTGCAGGTGTTGATCCAAAAGTAGGTTTATACGCCTCATTTTGTATCGCCGTTATTATTGCCTTTGTAGGCGGACGCCCTGGCATGATATCGGCGGCTACCGGTGCAATGGCGCTGTTAATGGTGACGCTGGTTAAAGATCATGGTCTGGAATACTTACTGGTTGCCACCTTACTTACCGGTGTACTGCAAATATTTGCAGGCTTTTTAAAGCTCGGTGAGTTAATGCGGTTTGTATCGCGCTCTGTTGTTACAGGGTTTGTAAACGCACTGGCAATTTTAATATTTATGGCGCAGTTACCTGAGCTGACCAATGTTACTTGGCATGTTTATGCAATGACCGCAGCGGGCTTAGGTATTATTTACTTATTTCCGTATATTCCAACTATTGGCAAAATCCTTCCCTCTCCTTTAGTGTGTATTGTTGTTATTACGCTGGTTTCACTGTTTTTAGGGCTTGATATAAGAACCGTTGGCGACATGGGCGAACTGCCAGACACCCTGCCTATATTTTTATGGCCCGATGTACCGCTAACACTCGAAACGCTGCAAATTGTATTACCCTATTCGATTGGTCTTGCGGTTGTGGGCTTACTTGAATCCATGATGACCGCCACTATTGTTGATGACTTAACTGATACAACTAGCGATCGTAATAAAGAGTGTAAAGGTCAAGGTATTGCCAATATTGGCGCAGGTTTATTTGGTGGTATGGCGGGTTGCGCCATGATTGGACAGTCAATCATTAACGTTAAATCGGGCGGTCGTGGACGACTTTCAACCTTTATTGCTGGTTTATTTTTAATCATCATGGTGGTGTTTTTAGATGAGTGGCTGCGTTTAATTCCTATGGCGGCATTAGTTGCAGTAATGATTATGGTGTCGATTGGTACATTCTCTTGGGCATCAGTTAAGGATTTAAAAAAGAACCCGCTTTCGTCAAACGTAGTGATGATTTCCACCGTTATTGTAGTTGTTGCCACGCATAATCTAGCCATTGGTGTTTTAGTTGGCGTATTGCTAGCTACGTTGTTTTTTGCGAACAAAATTGGTCGCTTTATGGTTGTTACAACTAAGCACGATGAAACTAAAAACCTAGTAACTTATGAAGTTGTAGGCCAGGTATTTTTTGCCTCAGCAGAGCAGTTTATAGCGTCATTCGATTTTAAAAGTGCGGTAACAAATGTTGTTATAGATTTAACCCATGCTCACTTTTGGGATATAACCGGTGTATCATCACTCGACAAGGTGGTTATTAAATTTAGACGCGAAGGCGCAACAGTTAATATTGTTGGTATGAATAGCGCAACCGAAACAGTTGTTGATAAGTTTGGCGTACATAACGACCCTAAAGAAGTCGATAAACTACTTGGCGGTCATTAAGGAGAATGTAATGAAAAAAATAATTACCTGTATCGATGGCTCTGTCATTACACACGCTGTAACCGAAGCTGCTATTTGGGCTTCAAAAAAGCTAAATAAACCAATTAGCTTTATACATATGCTTGAAAAAATACAACAAACTAATGTAGGTAACTACACCGGTACGATTGGTTTAGGTGCTCAATCGGCTTTGCTTGAAGAAATGACAAAACTCGATGAACACCGTAGTAAAATTTCTTTAAAACTAGCAGATGAATTACTCGACTCGGTTGCTGTAAAAGCAAAAATTGCTCATATTCAAAACTATGAATTAATTAAACGTCACGGTGATGTAATCGACGCTATTATTGATTTTAAAGATGATACTCGCTTAATCGTTATTGGTCGAAATGGTGTTGATCATCGTGTTGATTTAAATGCACTTGGTTCACACATCGAAACGCTCGTGCGTAGCGCCTCGCAACCAATATTGCTTATTTCTAAAAAGTTTAAGCAGCCTAAATCATTTATGATTGCGTACGATGGTCGCGAAACAGCCGACAAAGCACTGCAACAAGTTATTGATGGCGGTTTATTACATGGGCTTCATTGTCATTTAGTGAGTATTAATAATAATGAGAAGAACTTAGAAGAGAAGTTTCTTAACGCTCAATTTAAACTCAGTAGTATGGGTTTTGAAGTGTCTGCAAGCTTTTTAGAGGGCAATATTTTCGACTCGTTAATGCAATACAAAGAGCAAAATAACATTGATTTGATTGTTATGGGGGCTTTTGGGCACTCTAAGTTAAGGCAGTTTTTTGTGGGCAGTAATACCATTAAAATGCTCGAAAACAACGATGTGCCAGTTATTATATTAAAGTAAGTAGTTGTTTTAAGTAAGCACCACTTTAAAGTAAGCACCTGTTTTAAATGATATTTTAATGACCTACTTTAAAAGGCCTAAAATCACTTAACTGATTTTAGGCTTTTTTGTTTTTGGCTTAGCTTCAAACTTTTCAAATAAAAAATGAATAAACGACGTAACCTTTTGTGCCACAAACTTTCTATGCGGATAAATAGCAAATAAACCAAACTCAAAGGTTTTATAACCTTGCATAACCTGTACAAGCTTACCCGATGCAATATCGTCTCTCACCACTATTTCAGGAATTAAGCCAATACCGCCACCCGCTACAACCACCTCTTTTACAGCTTGTGGATTATTAACCGAAACACGCGAGTTTACGCTTGCCGTTAATGCCTCACCACTTGGTGAAACTAGAGGCCAATGGCGACCTATTTTAAAGTTGCTATCAATCACCGTAGCATGTTGCTCAAGCTCGTCAACACTCGCTGGTGCGCCAAAACGCTGAATATAATCTGCTGATGCACATAAAATTAAAGGGTAACTGGTAATTTGCCTCGCGATTAAATTAGAGTCAGACACACTGCCAATTCTAATTGCTAAATCAACCCCCTCTTCTAGCAAATCAATTGTTTTGTCTGAAAGCACTAAATCAATACTTAAATCAGGATAACGGCTCAGTAATTCAGGCATTAACGGCGCAAGATTTGATTCGCCAAAAGACACCGGCGCACTCACCCGAAGTTTGCCGCTAGCAAGCGCTGTTTGACCCGATAAGTTATCGAGCATTTCGCTGTAGCTTTCAATTACAGGCACTACGCTTGCGTAATAACTTTGCCCCGCTTCGGTAATCGAAATTCTGCGCGTGGAGCGGTTAAATAATCTAACCCCTAAGTCTTGCTCTACAATGCCCACGTACTTACTGACCAGTGCCTTTGAAAGCCCTAGTCTGTCGCCTGCGGCTGTAAAAGAACCTGTTTCAACAACCGCTATGATTGTTTTAATGCCAATAATAGTATCCATGATTGTCAATATAGCATTGACATTAATTCCTTACTAGCTCGGTTTTTCAATACTGATAATAGTGAAAGAATAGCGTTATTAAAAATCACTATTCAAAATTAAAAAACAGGATAACCCATGAGCAACCTAACGCTATACCGTTTTACTTTATCTGGTCATTCACATCGTGCAGAGCTATTTACATCGCTTTTAAATCTTGATGTAAATATGGTTGATGTTGCACTGCAAAACGGCGAACAAAAACAAGCTGACTTTTTAAAAATGAATATTTTTGGACAAGTACCGGTACTTAAACATAACGATGACGTTATTAATGATTCAAACGCTATTTTGCTGTATTTGGCACAAAAATTTGATGCTAACAGAACCTGGTACCCAGAAGATATTACTGTTCAAGCGCACATTCAGCGCTGGTTGAGCGTTGCTGCAGGGCTTGTGGCTTCAGGTCCGTGTGCAGCTCGTTTAGTCACTGTATTTGGCGCAGAGCTTGATCATCAAAACGCGATAAACATTGCCCACACATTATTTAAAACAATGGATGCGTATTTACAAAATCGCGAGTACTTAGTAGGCACTCAGCCTACTATTGCCGACATTGCCAACTTTTCATACATAGCACACGCACCAGAGGGTGGCGTATCACTTGAGCAATATCCCAATATTTTAAGATGGCTAAACAACGTTCGTAAACTTGATGGTTTTATAGCAATGCCTGAAAAAAAAGCGGGTTTACTAGCTTAGTTTTAAGTTTTTAATACTGTTTTATAAGAGGCTATTAAGCCTCTTTTTTTGTGTTTGTTTAAGTGAAATCTGAATTTAGTGAATAATATTTTTATTTTACAATAAGTTAAAATATATCCTGCGAATGGTTTCTTAAAATGTGCAGACATTTTTATATAAAACAAGGAAAATACTTTCTGGTAAAGCAATTACACATAAATATGATTTTGAAACAGTGTAAATAAGTAATAGTGACAAAGAAAAACTCTTTATCATTTCCTGCATAAAATACAGTAAACTATTGAATGCAAATAGGATTCAAGTTATTATTTTTTAATAACAAATTAAAAATGATTTAATTTACAGGACTATTGTATATATTCAAGGAGAGAGTAAGTGAGTAAAAAACGTTCAAACGCCAAATCTGGTAAAAACATAAAGAGTGATGCCAACACTTCAGGCATGGGAAAGGGCCATAAGCTACCAGAAGGTATAAAAGGATGGAGCTGGGGCGCCTTTTTATTTAATTGGGCGTGGGCAATACATAACCGGACATGGATTGGCGCACTTGTTCTTGTTCCTTATCTTGGTTTTATCATGGCATTTGTCTTAGGTTTTAAAGGACGAGAATGGGCATGGCAAAATAAAAGATGGGATAATATTGAACACTTTCAAGCTGTTCAGAAAAAGTGGTCATTTTGGAGTGCAGCTTGTCTCATAGCAGGCATGTCCATGGGACTTATACTTACATTAGGTGTGCCGCTGTTTCACATATTAATAAATAAATACCTCAGGTAAAGTTTACATATCAGGTTGGAAGGCAACTTACCTTCCACCTTTGTGCCTATTATTAATAAAAAACAATTTCAGGCTTAACTACCGTTAAGTGAGCTTACCCACATATCTCTTAATAACGTTAAGCGGCCCCAATACTTTTGCCTCTCAAGCTTTTCAGTTTACACTAAATTAAAGTTTAATACTTTGTTTCAAAACACTACAACTCTAAATCAAGCTCCTCAACGCCTTTAGCAGGTACGGCGCAGCAAATTAGCGCCTGCTCTGTCTCTACTGGGTAACTTACGTTATTGCGATAAACCACAGCGCCTGCGTTTATTTTTACAGCGCAACTGCCGCAGCTGCCGTTTCGACAGCCAAACTCAGGTTCTAAACCATGAGATTCGGCTACATTAAGTATAGTGTTATCGCCTTTATTCCAACGCTGTTCAAAGCCCGATTTACTAAATTTAATTACAGTGTTGTCTGCTTCTTCTACGCTAATCTCTTTGCTTTTATTAGGTGCTTCGTTTGTGTTAAGCACTTTGCGCTTAATACTGGAGGGTCCAAATGCTTCAGCAAATATGTTTTTATCCTGCACACCGAGCAATAACAGTTCGTTATATACGTGCTGCATAAACGCAGCAGGTCCACATAAAAAGAACTCGTAATCATCAAGTGGTAAATAATACCTAAACACATCCGCATTTATGCGCCCTTTTAAATTAAAGCTTTCGTCTTTTAAGTTAAAGCTCTCATTTTTTAAATTAGAGCCATTGCCTTGCTTTTCATCAAGCTCAGGCTGCGATAAAAGTGAGTAGTAATCAATTGCCCCGACACTCGTATCTGCAAGTGTTTTTAGCTCGTTATAAAACGCACGCTGCTGTTTATTTTTAGCACTGTGAAAAATATGCAAAGGGCGTGTATAGCGGGTTCTTAACCCTTCGTGTGCAATATGTTTAGCCATTGAGATCATAGGTGTAATACCTATTCCGCCACCAATTAGTACCGCTGGTTTGGTACTAGTTGGGTCAATAAAAAACTGCCCTTGTGGGTATTTAGCTAAAATAACGTCGCCTACATTTACGTTATTATGAAAGTAGTTAGACACCTCGCCACTGAGTTCTTTTTTAATAGATAACCGATAAAATAGTTCATGAGGGCTTGATGACACGGTGTAGGTTCTAATAACAGGTTTGCTATTACTGTTATTGCTACTATTTTTACATGGTATTTGTACAGTTAAATGCTGCCCAGCTTTAAACGGTAACAAGGTTGTATTGTTATGCCCTTCTAAATAAAAGGAGGTAATTACATTACTTTCTTTAATTATTTTAGTTACTTTTAAAGGCTGCCAAGTATGTTTTAGTTTTTCGGCTTGTTTGTTTTTATCAGCCTCAAGCCACGTGCCCGTCATTTTAGTGTTAGGGGAATAAGCATCAAATTTAGCACTAAACGGGAGTAAGTTTTTAAGCCACATTCCTTTAGTGAGGGTAAATTTCCAGCCTCGGTCTGCGCCAATAAAGCCTTCAAGCGCTGGGTGCCCGTCCCATAAAATCTCAACGCTGCCGGTAAGCATTAATACATTGCCGGTGTCAAAATCAGGAAATAACAAACCTGCTTTTGGGTTTAATAAAAAGTTACCCAAGGTATTAAAAAAATTGTTACCTGCGTAATCAGGAATCGTTAATGTGTTGCCTTCGCGCTTTACAAAGCCCGGCAACCCACCACGGTGAGAAACATCAACCCCTTCAATTTTTGGATTGTTTTTAGCGGTTATAAAACTCGATACAAAAAATGTATCGGTTGTGTCAATTAACATACTGGCTGCGTTATCAAGTGTATTAAATTCAACTTTTTGTACTGCACTACTTTTAACTAAAGGATCTCTATTAAACGTTAAGTCGCGCGTTTGAATATACTGTGGGCAATTTCCAAAGGATTGATCAACATTAAAACTCACCTGATTATCGTCAATTACCTCACCTACGCGCACATTTAGACGGTTACGCCTACGTGTGCTTAGCTCAATGCCTAACAAACCAATTGGCGAGCCGGCAATATTTAACGTGCCATGTAAGGGGTCGTTTTTATCAACCGCGTGGGTCATTAATAACGACGTGGGTGTGGGGGCGCTTAAAAAGCCTGACTGCCCTGAAACAATAGATACCCACACATCGGCATTTTCATCAACACTGCCTGCAACCACAAATGGTAACTGCTCAAAAAAGGCTTGATGTTGCTTTGGCATAAATGAGCGCACGGCACGTTTACCAAATGTTTCCATTATTTCTCGTTTACCGAGTTTGTCTTGTATTGCCAGCTCGCCTTCGTGAAAAGGTGAAGCATCTATTGAGTTTGTATTTATCATTTTGCTCGTAATTAGTGTGCGTATTTTATGGGCTAAATTTAACTCAATACACACTCAATGATAATGAGTGTTTTATTGACTGATAATGCACAAAATAATGACAATACTTGCACCCTCTTAGTGCTAGGCGCGCACCAACATATAACAAAACGGGTTTTATCCTCACTCTAAAAATACATTAAATACTATTTAAACAATAACTTAAAAAACTGGCTGTATTTTTGCAAACATTCTATTAACAAGCCCGTTTTACTTACGGCAAAAATTTAGGTTGTGAGCACAATTGCTATTAGCAACCATCGGCAAAGAAGCCCGCACACAGTTATGCATATTGCGTATTTGTGGCGGGCTTTTTTGTGAATTGTATTTAAACCGTCACTTTAAGGAATGCCCTATGCAAACCTCGCAAAAAATACTCATTATTGGTAATGGTATGGTCGGACACCACTTTGTTGAGCAAATGCGCCAAAGCGATGCCAACGCAGACATTACTGTACTTTGCGGAGAAGCAAATCTTGCATACGATCGCGTGTACTTATCAAGTGTATTTGATGGCAAAACAGCTGCCGATTTAGCACTTACCACTCACGACAACTACAAACAGCTCAATATTAATGTGCATACCAGCCAGTGGGTTGAAGGCATTGATAGAACAGCAAAAATAGTGACCACATTAACCGGTGAGCAATACCCGTACGACAAACTGATACTCGCGACAGGTTCATTTCCGTTTGTGCCGCCTATAAAAGGTAACGACCAACCCCATTGTTTGGTGTATCGCACATTAGAAGATTTAGAACAAATAAAAGCCAGTGCCGCTGTAAGTAAAAGCGGTGTTGTTATTGGCGGTGGTTTATTAGGGCTTGAAGCCGCAAACGCCATTAAGCAACTAGGGCTTGATACCCACGTAGTTGAATTTGCACCACAACTTATGGCTGTTCAACTTGATGGACAAGGCGGTACGCTACTAAAAAATAAAATAGAAAAACTCGGCGTAACAGTACATACATCAAAAGCAACCAGTGAAATAGTAAAAGGCGAAACGAGCCGCTTTAGATTAAATTTTTCGGATGAGTCATTTTTAGAAACAGATCTGATTTTGTTCTCTGCCGGTATTCGCCCGTACGACCAACTTGGCAAAATTGCTGATTTAGAACTGGGTGAGCGCGGCGGTATTATTATTAATAACCAATGCCAAACATCAGATCCTGATATTTTAGCCATTGGTGAATGTGCCCTGTGGGACAAAAAACTATTTGGCTTAGTAGCACCGGGTTACAACATGGCGCGCGTTGCAGCGAGTCAATTAAGTGGTGGCGAGCTTGAGTTTTTAGGTGCCGATATGAGCACTAAACTTAAGTTGTTAGGTGTAGAAGTAGGCTCAATTGGCGACGCTCACGCAAAAACGCCAGGCTGTAAAGAACTTATATATCAAGATGCTATTCGCGGCTGTTATAAAAAAATCATACTAAGTGAAAAAGGCGATAAATTACTGGGCGCTGTACTTGTTGGCGATACCAGCGACTACGATACTTTATTACAGTACATGCTTAACGACATGGACTTACCAGAAAACCCTGAGTGTTTAATTTTACCAGACAGCGGCGGCGCACCGTCGTTATCGGGCAGTGCCCTACCCGACACAGCCACTATTTGTTCGTGTCACAATGTGAGTAAAGGCGACATTGTAGGTGCAATTGATGGCGGCTCGTGCGATTTAGCCTCGGTAAAATCATGCACTAAAGCAGCAAGCGGCTGTGGCGGTTGTGCTGCGTTATTAAAATCAGTTGTTGATAACGAATTAGCAAGTCGCGGTGTTGAAGTAAACAACCATGTATGTGAGCACTTTGCGTATTCACGCCAAGAACTACTGCACATGGTAAAAGTAGAAAGCATTAAAAGCTTTGATGACTTACTAACTAAACACGGCAGCGGTCATGGCTGTGAAATATGTAAACCTGCCATTGGCTCTATTTTAGCTTCAACATGGAACGACTTTATTTTAGAACCCGCTCATGTTGGCTTGCAAGACACTAACGATACATACCTAGCAAACATGCAAAAAGATGGTTCGTACTCTGTAGTACCCCGTATTGCTGGTGGCGAAATAACGCCCGACAAACTCATTGTAATTGGACAAGTAGCCAAAGACTTTAACCTGTACTGTAAAGTCACTGGCGGTCAGCGTATTGATTTATTTGGTGCGCGCTTAGAAGAGCTTCCTGTTATTTGGGAGCGACTTATAGAAGCTGGATTTGAGACAGGTCATGCCTATGGTAAGTCTCTTAGAACCGTTAAATCGTGTGTGGGTAGTACGTGGTGTCGTTATGGTGTGCAAGATAGCGTTGGACACGCAATAGAAATAGAAAACCGCTACAAAGGGTTACGTGCGCCGCATAAATTTAAAATGGCGGTATCGGGTTGTACCCGCGAATGCGCCGAAGCACAAAGTAAAGATATTGGCATTATAGCCACCGAAAACGGCTGGAACTTATACGTCTGTGGTAATGGCGGTATGCGCCCTCGCCATGCTGATTTATTTGCGACCGATTTAGACACGCCAACACTTATTAAATATATTGACCGCGTAATTATGTTTTACATTAAAACGGCTGACAAATTACAGCGTACATCGGTATGGATGGAAAACCTTGAAGGCGGTTTAGACTACCTCAAAAGCGTAGTCATTGACGACAGCTTAGGCATTTGCGACGAGCTAGAAGCGCAAATGGAGTTAATTACACAAACCTATGCGTGTGAGTGGAAAAAAGCGATTGAAAGCCCAGATGCAGCCAAACGATTCCGCCAGTTTGTTAACAGCCCCGAAACCGATGACAACATTTTATTTGTGCAAGAACGTAACCAAATTCGCCCAGCTACAGAAGCCGAAAAACGTGAGCAACGTAATACACAAAACCGTATTCCAGTAATGGAAGTTGAAGAGGAGCAAGCTGATGTCTTGGCATAATATTGGAACAATCGACAACCTAGTGGCTAATAGCGGCGTATGCGCATTAGTTAATAATCAGCAAGTGGCTATTTTTTACATTCCACAAAATCCAACGGCTGTGCTTGCCATTAGCAACTACGACCCGATTGGCAAAGCCAATGTATTATCGCGTGGCATTATTGGCTCAATCGACAATAAATTAGTTGTCGCATCGCCTTTATATAAGCAACACTTTTGCCTAGAAACAGGCGAATGTTTAGAAGCAGAAGCAATACACTTACCGGTTTTTAATGCAAAAATTGAAGACGGCAGTGTATTTATAAGCTCTGAACCAAAAGTTACAACAGCTGTGGCTTAGGGGGAATATTATGAGTGTACTGTCTTATTTTTCGGGTATTGAAAACGTGTGGCTAAATAAGCTTGTTACTAAGCTAACAAGCTCAAATGATCGCAGTGCTAAAAGCGGCAACGTTTATATAATTGGTGCGGGCCCAGGAGACGCAGAGCTAATTACGGTAAAAGCGCAGCGTTTAATTAATACCGCCGATGTTGTTTTATACGATTGGTTAGTAAGCGATGATTTATTAAAAACGCTCCCTAAAAAAGCGCAGCGTGTATTTGTAGGTAAACGTGCGGGTAAGCACTCAATGACCCAAGCTAACATTTGCGAACTACTGGTTAAATACGCGCAACAAGGCTTAAACGTAGTGCGTTTAAAAGGCGGTGATCCGAGTATATTTGCACGTATTAACGAAGAAGCCGATGCACTTACCAAGCATAATATTAATTTTGCTATTATTCCGGGTGTTACAACGGCTTGTGCTACTTCTGCTTATACGGGTATTCCGCTCACTGCACGCGATGTAGCGCGTAGTGTTACATTTTTAACGGCGCAGTTTGCCGATCCTAACAAGCAACCTCATTGGCAAAATTACGCGTTTATGCCTGCAAACAACAACCCCACTTTAGTGGTTTATATGGGGCTTTCGCGCTTACAAACGCTAAGCAACGGTTTGCAATCAGTGGGCTGGCCAAGTAATACACCCATTGCACTAATAGAGAATGCCACTACCACTAAGCAAAAAGTAATTACTAGTACGCTTGAACTGATAGTAAATGAGCATGCTAAACACAACCTTCAAGGTCCTACCCTTATTATGATTGGTGAAGTAATAAATCATAAAATGGCAATTAGCCCTGAGTTATTAAACAGTATAAATGTTAACGCATGATACAAAATGAATAATGCACTTTTCGCGCTTACTACCTCCCCAGGAGTAGGCGCTTTTTTTGTTTTTAATTTGGGTTCAAGTTGTGTGCAATAACATGTTTAAATGCACCAAATAAGTTAAAAGTAATGGTAATTTAAATTATAGAAAAACAGTGGCAAACAAAAACAACACTTTAAGCAATTGTATTAGCTTGATTTTAAATTCAATGATGAAATTTATTAATGATTGGAACAGTGGTTGCACTTTAAAAACAAAAAAGTGTGGAATAATACCAATGGCGACAAGCAATCCTCTCACAAAACAGTTTTTATTAGCAGCAAAGTATCAAGAAATACACGCGCTAAAGCAATTACAAAACAGTTGTGCCTCGCTTACTAAATTAGGCGATTTTGTACATCAGTTACAAAAAGAACGCGCAATGAGTAATATATTTTTGGCCTCAAATCGAGAGCGATTTAAAACCCAATTACAAGAACAAATCCCTTTAAGCGACAGCGCACAAACTGCATTTTATGATTCTCTTAAACAAACATTTATAAACGACAACGCCGATACTGGCCATACTCGGTTATTTAATTTAATTACCTATAGCTTACAAGCACTCGATGCATTACCGTTATTGCGCAAGCAAATAGCACAACAAAACATTAGTGCGGTACATGCTACGCAGTCATTCACTCAGTTAATTGCTAGTTTACTCAATATTATTTTAGAGGCAGCTGATGGCGCAAGCGATCCCAAAATAACGCGCTTATTAGTCGCATTTTTTAATTTTATGCAAGGTAAAGAATACGCAGGACAAGAGCGTGCCTGTGGTGCACAAGCATTTGCAGCGAGTAAATTTACCACAGAACAAAAACAACAACTCGCGCATTTTGTACAAGAGCAAAACCACAGCTTTGACTTTTTTAATGAGTACGCCGATGCGCACCTTTTAAAATGTTTTGGCACACTAACAACGCATCAGGTTAATAATCAGGTAGAGCAACTTAGAAGTTTACTGCAAAAGCTCGATGACGAGAACGCTCAACCGCTCTCACAACTTAGCGAAGTATGGTACGAAGTAACCACTACGCGCATAGATATAATGCACAAAATTGAACAAAATATAGCAGATCAGTTAATTGATACCGCAGCAATGCAAATAGCCTGTGCTCAACGTAGCTTAAATACAAATAAGCAGGTACTTAACAATATGGTAGAGCAACACATAGCCCCTACTTTTGGCCAATTAGCCGTTAAGCAACCAGAGCCAGAAGTGAGCCAAAACATAGCGGCCGATAAGCTCAATAGTAATAAAAGTATGTACGATTTAATTATCGAGCAAAGCCAGCATATTAAACAAATAAACCAAGCGTTACTTGATGCTAAAAAAGTAATTAGTGAGCAAAAGGTAATTCACCAAGCCAAGTACATACTTATTGAGCAGTTAAAGCTCACTGAAGAGCAAGCCCATAAACAGCTACAAAAACAAGCAATGGATACACATAAAACCTTATTTAGCGTAGCGCAAACAATTGTACAAATGAGCGATTAAATATGCTGTTTTTACTTGGGCATGTTGATCTTTAGTAAGAACACTACCCTACATAATACTTATTTATTCAGTTATAAATTTCACGATCAGACTTAGTTTTACCTTATTAGAAAATAGATTCATAAGCTACTGACTATAATAAG
Source organism: Pseudoalteromonas arctica A 37-1-2 (assembly GCF_000238395.3). Taxonomy (GTDB): domain Bacteria; phylum Pseudomonadota; class Gammaproteobacteria; order Enterobacterales; family Alteromonadaceae; genus Pseudoalteromonas; species Pseudoalteromonas arctica. Next base: position 1,635,010 of record NZ_CP011025.1, on the reverse strand, counting down.
GTAAGGCTTTAATTTGGCGTTAATTTATAAAGTGAATAATTCAACACATTCAAAATAATCAACTACAATAAGTTAATCATTTGTTGCATCTCATTTTAATGAGGCATATTTATTTAATACTGTTGTAGGAGTTTGAATGCCCAATGTAGAGAGTTATTTAGAAGGTGTATCATTAATAGATGAGCAGCAATTAACGACTTCTCTTGATAATGACATTCAAACAAGCTTAAAAAGCTTTGCTGAGCTAATTTTAAACATTTTTGATGCAAGCTCATTCTCTATTGTTGCTAACATGCCTCAACGTGCTGTCGAGCTATATAAATCAGGTTCAAAAATAACAGTAGCTAAAGAGCAACTATCTGATGACGTTTTTAATGAATCGATTATCGAGCATGCTCCTAAAATATTTAGAGTGGTATCACCTATTATTTTGCCCTCAAACCTTAAATTTGGATGGTTGATATTCGAGCGAGCAAGTGATTCACTACTTACCGAAAAAGAAAAATTAATCTTAAATAGTTTACAAAAAAACTTTGTTAATCAGTTAGTCCAACGTAAAAATTCATTAGATAAAATAAACAGTTCTAAGTTTCACTCAACAATTAGCGAGCTAAAAAAAGACGAAACTGAAAAAGATCACCTAATCAAAAAATTACAAAAAATGAGCGATGAACTAGATGAATTTACCAGTATTGCTTCACACGATCTAAAGTCACCATTAAATGCTATAAAACGTTTATTAGAGTGGATTTATGATGACTGTAAAGATTTACTCCCTCAAGAGCACCTAGAAAACTTTCAGCTTGTGCTCAGCCGGGCTAATAGAATGCAAGTACTGCTAGAAGATTTACTAAGCTACTCGAGAATAAATAGCTGTGATTCAACTCATGCAAACATATCTTTAGAAAGTATTTACCAAGATATAGAACAAATTTTAGAAGTTCCACAAGCTGTGACTGTTGATATACACGCCAATAACGAAGTACTCGATATACAGCTGATCCCTTTTAAAATTGTTTTTCAAAATCTTATTAGTAATGCAATAAAACATAACAATAAAGAGCACCCGGTTATCGATATTTCACTTATCCCCTCTAATCAATATTACATTATTGAGATAACAGATAATGGCCCTGGAATTGACCCTAAATATTTTTCACTCATATTTAAGTTATTTCAGACATTGCAATCTCGAGATGATGTTGAAGGGAGCGGCATTGGACTCTGTATTGCCAATAAGCTCATTATTAATTATGGGGGCAAAATTGAAGTAGCCTCCGATGGGAAACTTGGCAGTACATTTACTATTTATTGGCCCAAAGTTTAACTATGAAATTATCAATTATAAACGAGCACCATGTAGATGCTGCTCTTAGAAGGAACTTATGAATATTTTAATTGTTGATGATGACTTAGTTGATCGCAAATTAATTAAAAAAATGCTTATTTCTGATGGCTCTCATCATCATGACATTACCGAAGTAACGTGCGTATCCGAGGGCTTGAAAGCCATTGAAGACACGCACTTTGATATAATACTACTCGATTATAATATGCCTAAAGAAGATGGCATTGAAATGCTAATTGAAATGCGTGCAAAGCCTAAACTCGGTAACACCGCAATTATCATGATTAGCTCCTCAGAGAACTCAGCTTTGGCTATTGAGTGTATAGAAGCAGGCGCTCAAGACTTTTTACCAAAAGGTGATATAACGAGGGATAGTTTAAATAAAGCGCTTATATATGCCAAAAAACGCTTCGAGGCAGAACAACGTATGCACAACAGTTATCTTGCTGTAAAGCATATGGCAGAACGGGATCAGCTTACTGGTTTGTCTAATCGATATCATTTTGAAGAAATACTAAAAGTAATGATAGCTAACAATAAACGTGCTAAAAACTGCGTGGCGTTACTTGCTTTAGATTTAGATAACTTCAAAAATATTAATGATACGCTTGGGCATAGTGTTGGCGACGAAATTTTAATACAAACAGTAGAAAGGATTCATAGTTGCCTGAGACAAAACGAAGGATTTGCACGCTTAGGAGGCGATGAATTTGCAGTTATAATAGGTGGAATTTGCAATATTAATCAAATAGGTATGATAGCAAATAGAATTTTAGCAGAAGTTTCTAAACCCTTTTTGCATGAAGGCAGAACTTTAAATTGCAGTGTTAGCATTGGAAGCGCCATATACCCAAATGATGCTACTGAATCTCATGAACTGCTAAAATGTGCTGATATTGCAATGTATCGCTCAAAGCAAAGTGGTAAAAGTAGAATAAGCTTTTACAAAGAGCAATATCAATATGAATTTAGTCGTCGGGTAGATATTCAAAATAGTATAAAAGAGCATATAGAGGAAAAAAACTTTAGGCTATTTTATCAACCTGTTTATTGTTCAAAAACACAAATAATGACAGGTGTCGAAGCCCTTATCCGTTGGCCAGATACAACCGTTAATTATACCCCCGATGAGTTTATTCCTATTGCTGAAGAGTGCCGATTAATAGCCCCTCTTGGAAAATGGATAATTGCGAGCGCTTTAAAGCAGTTATCTTTGTGGCAGAAAGACTATCAAACGCCGTTAACTCTATCTATTAATATTTCACCGATACAGCTGCAAAGAGAAGTTTTACAAACGTATCTATTAGAGACGGTCGAAAAATACAATTTAAAAACCAGTAGTATTATTCTGGAAATAACAGAAACAGCTTTTATGGAAAATAGTAAAGAAGTGATTGAGATATTAACTTCTTTGTCTAATAAAGGGTTTAGGATTGCTTTGGACGATTTTGGTATGGGTTATTCATCCATATCTCACCTTATTTCCTACCCTATTGATATAGTAAAGTTAGACAAAAGCATGCAATCGTTAGGTGGAGAAAATAATAAGCGATTAAAAATAATCGAGAGCTTATCTTTAATGCTGAAGAAACTAGATTTTTCTGTGGTAGCTGAAGGAATCGAAACTGAAACCCAGCATCAGCTGTGTAAAAAATTAAATATAGACTACTTGCAAGGTTTTCTCTTTTCAAAGCCTATGCCTGTAAACGAAATTAATTTGCTGCTCGATGACTATAGTAAAAAAATAAGCCTTTAATAAATAGGTTATTTTGAGCCTTTGTAAAATTGAAGCTTAAATCAAACACATTTATAACCTTAAGCTAAAAACCTTTGGTTTGTGCCACATACTCAAACTAAAGGCTCTCCAATTGGCACAGCCTAGCGGGTTAAAACCTAAAACACATGCAAATCAGCTGTGTTTTTCCAAATGCTGACCGATGACAGCCAATACTTTTTCTTTTAACTCTGCTGCCTGAAAACTTCCTTTTACAAGGTAACCTTTAACAAAATCGTGTGACATTATAATCTTTTTTTCTTCTTCTCTTTCTGATGAGCTAAACATCATAACCACACACGAGCTGATTTCTATCATCTTCCTCAGTTTAGAAAACTCTTCTAAAAACTGAATACCATTGACTCTTGGCATATTGATGTCCAAAAATATGAGTATTGGAGGAAATCCATCAGGGTACTCTTTTCTGTTAGCTTCATAATTTTCTAGAAATTCTAATGCTTCCTGGCCATCTTTTTTTTCAAAAATTGTAAGATCTAATTCAGCCTCTTTAATTAATCTTTTAAGAATATACCGGTCAACTTCATTGTCATCGACAATTAATATAGGGGGTTTAATTTTTGTCATGTTAGCTTATCCATTGGTATTATTATTTTAAACGTCGTACCTTCATCAGAGCTTTGCAGTGATACTTCACCATTTAAATACTCAATATGTTTTTTAACCAGCGCCATCCCTAAACCAGAGCCTGTGCTCGTCTGTGCATGAAATCGCTTAAACATATCAAACACTTCACTTTGATGCTTTTGTGGTATTCCCATTCCGTTATCTGTAACAGTAATAAAAAACGTCTCTTGCTCATTAAAAATGTCACAGCGGACATAAGGCGAGTCTTTATTTCTGTCGTAATACTTCAACCCATTTGATATCAAATTTTCAATAATTTGAGCAAAACGCGCTTTTTCCGACCTTATAGGTACTGATAGATTAATTGTTGTTTCGAGCGTACAAGGATTATCTTTCATGAGCCAAGACAGTCGTTCTTTCATATCAGTAATTAACTGATTAAAGTCAATTACATCTTTATCTTCATTACCAATTTCAGCTTTGGCTAACAATAAAATATCAACAACAAGTGTTTCTAACTTTTCCATTTGTTGATAAATAACCAGTGCATTTCGGCTTGCCTCCTCTGTGTCTCCCGCTTTTATATCTTCGATAACAAAATGCGCTAAGGATTTAGCCCCTGACAGCGGTGACTTCAGGTCATGGGAAGCCCGATAAGCAAACTGGGCAAGCTCATCATTTGCTTGCTGCAGGGAAGCTGTTTGGCTGTTTATAATCTCTTTGAGTTCAATACTGTTTTCAATATTTAAAAGATCATTTTTAATTCGCTGTCTGGCCGCGATAACGAGTGCTTTTAATTCACCCGACGTTTTTATATCAAGTTCATCGTCCAGATTAATATTGTTTTCGGGCTTACTTGATAAAAGTAGAGTTAGATTTCGAATAGAGCTCGATATTGTGCGAGAAAGATAACTTATAAAAAGAATATTAAAAAAAGATATGATTATAACAAGTGGAATTAACGTCATTAGTATAAACGATACTGTTTTTCTAATTGGTTCCTCAAACAGCTCCGTATTTTTATTAAAGCCACTTAGCGAAGTATTAAGATTTAGTAAAAAAGCGTCTCTACTAAGTTCCCCCTTTTTATACTGATTAACTGACAATAAGGCTTTATCAGCAATTTCAATATCGTTTTCACAGATTGTTAATGTATGATCTGTGTTAATAACTTTCATAACAGCATAATTTAACGGGTTTATTTGTTCAATACATTCAATAGGTTGCTGCCTAATTAACAATATATCCGACTCAATGGCATTTATATCTATGGGGATATCATTTTCTATTTTTTTAACTGACTTGGTAAGTTGATGTGTATACTTTAAATGAAGAAAGTTAAGTTGATGAAACTTAGCCCCTTTAGCTATTTCAAAAGCTGAGTAGACAGTAATACTTATCTCTGCTGCAGTTAATATTACAATAAGCATCAGTTTTCTTGAGATATTCATATACGACACCTATTTTAGCTACTAACCCAAAAATCTTTAAATAACACTATAATAATTATAGTATTTATAACCTTAGGTATAGCAGATTTTATCTTTTTTACTAGCTCCTCTATGAATAACAGTTGATATTTAGCTTTATTCACTTTTAATAAAAAGATCCTTTATTAGTTTTTTGCCACTATAAAGCAAACTTGGGTAATATTACGCCTCTAAAAGTACTGGTGCATTGGCAAATACACCAGTAGCTAAATACAAAACTTTGTTAAGTCATCCCATATTTAAAAAGTGTATTAACATGCAGCATTTTTTGAATGAAAAATATAGGCTCGTGTGTGGTCGTACACTATGTTAAAAGTAAAAGCGTAAAGGGTTATAAAAAAAGTTACGCCGATATCCATTATTAATGCTTCCCATAAGCCTACGTTTAAAATGCTCGCCATTACGGGAATAGTAAAAACAAGTAACCCGCCTTGAAATAAAATCACGTGAAAAATACGGAATAATACAGAACGTTGCTCTTTTGCACCGGTAGCTACTTTGTCAAAAAACCAATTAAAAACAAAATTCCAACACATCGCAATCGTTGCAATTATAATCATAGTGCCCGATAAAGCCGATATTGCATGATCTGTAAATACAGCCAAACCAATAATCGATAGCGTTACCGCTAATACTTCAAACAAAACAGCCTGAAACATCCTCTCTAGCGACCCCATTTTTGCATCCATAATTAACCCCTTTTACGCCAAATAATTAAAGAAAATAATAGTGACATAATTTAATTATTTGCAAAATTAGTAGCCATCACCTTTAGTGATAAGATGAGCAAATAAGTACTCACCTTTAAGTTGAATGATATGTATAGTTTTGAGCAACTAAAAATTTTTGTAACCGTGGTAGAAACAGGATCTTTTTCGGCAACAGCCCGAAAGCTTAACCGTGCACAATCGGGAATTAGTCAAGCTATTTCTAATCTTGAAATAGCGATTAATCAAACATTGTTTACGCGTAATAAAAATATACCCAGCTTAACGATTAGCGGTAAGGCATTGTTACCTGTCGCATACTCTATACTTCATCAGCAAAAATATTTTGACCAAAAAGTGGATGCATTAGCAAAAAATTATGAGCATGAGGTAATTATAGCTATTGATGAAAGCCTAAATAATCAAGATATTTTAAAAGTGATTACCCCACTTGCTGATCAGTTCCCGATTACTAATTTCGAAATAATATCGACAACAACTGACGATGTAGAAAACTTAGTAAAAATAGGAAAAGCACAACTAGGTATCATTTATAGTGATGGGGAACTAAAAGTTGATATGGATTTTTTTCTATTGGGTCAAGCTCGATTTTTAACGATTTCATCACCAGAACACCCGCTTGCAAAGCTAAAGACTGTAACAAGCAATGATTTAAAAGCCCATAGGCAATGTGTTCATCGCAGCCTTAGCCAAAAAGAGTTATGGTTTAGCTACGCAATTAGCTCTAGAATTTGGTACGCAAATACACATCAAACCCTTATCGACTTAGTAGTTCAGAGTATTGGTTGGGCGCTTGTACCCGAGCTTGCTATTAAGAGGTATATAAACCAAGCTGAAGTGGTAACGCTACCCGTTACTCATGAACAATGCGGTTGGCTTACTCCTGTGGGATGCGTTGTTTCAAGAAGCCAATCAACAGGACCTGTTCTTCAAAGTTTAATAAATAGGTTGCAGCAACACTTTTTAAAGAGTGATAGCGCGGGAATAAAACAGTTTTAAACTGCTTTATTCACTTTTAATAGCAAGCTTCTTCTTTAGCTTTTCTTGCCACTCTACAGCAAGCTCTGGCAAAGTTAATGCTTCTAAAAGTATGTCTTCATAACCTACGTATTTTTTATCAAAAAATGCCTGGAACAGTTTTTTAACTGATATGTCGTGCGAGGCTTTCTTCTCGATAACAACACTATCACCCGTTTTTGCAACGCCTTGCTCTAGTACCCTAAAATAAACGCCAGTGCAGTAATGCTGCGTAAACAGTTTAAGACTGTTTTTATTATTAAGGGCGATAGCGAGTTTAAAACAGGGTACACGAGGCTGGCTTACTTCAAGCAGTGCAGTACCAATTCGAATATGGTCACCTATGTGTATATTCGCTTCATCAAGGTCAGAAATCGTGAAGTTTTCGCCAAATATGCCGCTACTTAAGTTCTCGTTTTCAAGAGTCTTCTGCCAATACTCATAATGATTGTGCGAAAAAGCATATACCGCTTTATCTACCCCGCCGTGGTTAACTAAATCAGCTTGCTCGTCACCTATAATGTTTAGTTTTTCAATAACAACAGGTTCGTTAGTTGGGGTTTTGAATATTCCCGTTTTTACCTCTTTACCATTATGAATAAGAGTTTTAATTTTAGAGATATTAGTCGAGATGATTTTCATATAAAACCTTTGGTTAATACTTTAAATAGTCCAGAGCTAAATTATAATAATATCTAAATCTATTTTTTGATAGGTATTAAGTAGAGCTAAGCGCTAAATAAAGCAGGCCAGAAATAGGCAAGCTCATAATAAATACGTAACCATAAAAAAAAGCGATACCACCAGCAGAAGTTTTGTCAACACCACTGCTCACAATAGCGCCGCCTATTGGGATAAGTAAAAATACATTAATAAGTGTGCATAAAATAAATGCATCCCCAAATGCAGAAACAACTGACGCAGCAACACATAAAGCCAGTACCAGCATATTGCTCAGCCCATCTTTAATTTTTCGCTTCTTTTCAATAATTTTTATAACAAAAATACTAAAAAGTAGCCCCAAAAAATAAAGCGAAGGCCAAAATTTTTCATACCAGTTTTCAACTATAAAGTGGCCAGCTAACCAATAAAAGAAACCTGCTACTAAGAGGAATGAAACGATTGAAGTTAGGATTGCACTCGTATTTATTTTTCTTGTCATCACATATCTAAAGTTTAGTAATAACGATAAAACAAGTGACACGGCTGTAACCATAAACATTAAAACAAATGCCCCCCAGAAATCTTCTGCAGATAGATATGCAAGACTTGGCGTAACACCTAATGCAAGCTGATTAATTGGCTTATTTTCTGATGAATATTTTGCTTTTGCATATAAAGCAAAGTAAATACAGAACGGTTGTATAAAAATAGCCAATAATAAGAGAGTGTAGGTTTTCATCATTCATCCTTGATGATCAACAAAGCAATATTATAAGTCGTTAATATATAATAAAGTTAAAATTAGAAACACAACAAATATGGGGGTCAGTATATAGAAAAAGATATTTGATATAATTTTGTGTTTTTCCCTAAAGTGAAGCAAGCTATTGTACATAGCTCTAAAAAATGGAAATGTAAAAAATGATCTAAAAATCAACCATAAGACTAAGCTGCAGTGCAATTTTATTTCAAACCAAAACTGTTCAGGGTTAATATTTTTAGATTGACTCGGCGAGCTCTTTCCACCTATCGACCAGCCTGTTATGAGCTCTAACATGATTACTAAAATTAATAGAGCCGCGACCCAAAGAGCAGCAGACTCTATTGATTCTCTTTTTGAGATAAATTTTAAACGCATCTTTATTCACACATTACATTTATGGCTTCTTTTGCCACCTACCCATCGCCTTTTTGTCACTTTGTTTAAACTCAACCCAATTTGATGAGTCTTTAAAGTGCTCTTTTTTCCAAAACGTGGCATGGTTTTTTAAGTAATCCATTATAAATTGTGCGCCTTCGAACGCGGCTTGGCGATGGCGGCAAGTTACGCCTACAAATACAATTTGCTCGCCAAGTGCTAAGTAACCAACGCGGTGAATAATGCATATTCTCGCCAGTTGCCAGCGCGTTTGTGCTTGCTCTGCTATAGATTGAAGCAGTTGTTCGGTCATACCAGGATAGTGTTCAAGCTCAAGTGCAATAACGTTATCGCCACTGCTGAACTCTCTTACCAATCCTGTAAAGGTGACAACAGCGCCATCGCTTTTGTTATTACTACAAAGCGTATTGTGCTCGTCACCTACATTAAAATCATCGGTTTGTACTTGAATATGTATGCTCATTAGCCACCTGTAACCGGCGGGAAAAAGGCAAGCTCATCCCCCGCTTTTACTATTTCATCACTTGATGACATAGTTTGGTTAAGCGCTGCAAGTAGCTCACGCTCTTCCAGCCACGGTTGCCAGTGCGGGTATTGGCTAACTAATCTTAATTTAAGTTCTGAAATAGTAAGCGGCTGCGTAATCTCAAGGCTTAATTTACTGCACTTTAACCGCTCTTTTAGTTGCCCAAAAAACAATAACTCTACTTTTTGGGCGCTAGATATAGCATCGTTTGGATTAATCTCGCTGCCAACTGCCATTTTTGCCCCCAGCTTTTTGAGTAACGCGCATGCCGCTAATTTCCATTAGTGGGTCGGCTGCTTTACACATATCAAACAAAGTAAGGCTAGCCACAGATACCGCCGTTAGCGCTTCCATTTCTACGCCAGTTTTACCGGCAAGTTTGCAGTAGCTGGTTATTTTAATTTGGCTGTTTGCTTCATCAAGTTCAAAATCAACAGCTACTTTAGTAAGTGCAAGCGGATGACAAAGCGGGATTAAATCAGCGCACTTTTTAGCGCCTTGAATACCCGCAATACGTGCCACGCCTAACACATCGCCCTTTTTGTTTTGATTAAGCATTACTTGTTCAAAGGCAAGCTTGCTCATGCTAATAAAGGCTTCAGCTGAGGCATCGCGCAGGGTTACGTCTTTGAGCGATACATCAACCATATTAGCTTGGCCGTTTTCGTCAACGTGGCTTAACATACTATTGCTCACGCGATTCACACTTTTTACCAATGGTAATGTGCGGTACAAAGTTACACGGTTTATGCATTGAGTTAAGTTGATCTTTTATAATGCCTGTCCACGCTGTTTTACATGCGCCTGTAGAGCCTGGCATACAAAAAATAACGGTGTTGTTAGCAAGTCCTGCAAGTGCACGAGATTGAATAGTTGAGTTACCAATTTCACCGTACGATATATGTCTAAATAGCTCACCAAAGCCGTCTACGCTTTTATCAAACAGCGGCGCAAATGCCTCAGGTGTTGAATCACGTTCGGTAAATCCTGTACCACCAGTCACTAAAATAGCGTGAATGGTGTCATCGGCTATCCACTGCGATGCAATAGCGCGCATTTGGTAAACATCATCTTTTACAATTTCTTTATCCGCTAAGTGATGACCCGCCTCAGTTAGCGCTTTAATTAAGTAATGACCAGAAGTATCGGTAATCGCATCGCGCGTGTCGCTTACTGTAAGTACGGCAATGTTTAAAGGTATTTGTGTATCGCTTGTGTGGCTCATAATGTTCTTCTCAATAGGTTAATGCTTAGGTCAAAATGCTCATTTACAGCTTTAAATTGCGCCGGTGTATTGGTGTTTATTAATGCATGCGCTTTATTACATAAAAGCGTTTGCACACCAATGCTTTGGGTAAACTGTTTTATTGATTTATGACTGTTTGCGTTTGTGAGTATGTGTTTTAAATGATTTTTTACACTGCTTGTATTACGAATATACAGCGGTAGCGGTTCATTTTCAAAGTGCCAAGCATGTATTTGTGACTGATTTAATTGATTGCTCACACTTTGTACGTTATTTGTCTGAGAAGCCAGCACTATTGTGCTTAACAAACTACTCGTAAGTAGAGGCATATCTACCGCAGTAATAAGTAAATCGTGCTCAGTGGCTATTAATGTTGAGTAAATTCCGCCAAGGGGCCCACTGTTTGGGTATATATCTTTAACGTACTTTTCTGAGGGATAATCGCTCGGTGAATAATGGTTCAATGATTTGATTGGATTTGTAACGTTGCGGCTTATTAGTATGTTTTTAGCGCCTGCGTCTTTTAATAAATCACACGCATTGTGCAATAGCGTTTTATTTTTTAAAACTAAATCGGCTTTGTCTGTGCCCATTCTTGATGACTTACCACCAGCAAGCACAACGCCTGTAAAATCTCGCTTAACTTTCATATTAGCTTTCATATTAGCTTTTATATTAGCTTTTATATTAGCTTCTATATGAGTATTCACATTAGCTTCCATATTAGCCACCTAACATGGCTAAGTGAGTTGTCGCACCTGTTAAGCGTTTATCTAGCTCATGACTTATTTCTTTATTGCCCATAGCAGCTTGAATTGCCTTTACGGTCGCTGCAGTATCATCCTCGTTGAGTAGTTCGCGTAAATCTATACCTTGCTCGGCAAACAAGCATAAGTGTAATTTACCCAGCGCCGACACCCTTAAGCGATTACAACTTTTACAAAAGTCTTTACTGTACGGCATTATTAAACCAATACGACCATCGTAATCAGGATGACAAAATTCCTCAGCGGGTCCGTTTAGTTTCCCCCTAACTACTTGTAACCAGCCTTGGTCGAGTAATTGTGCTTTAACGGTTTGCCCACTTAAGTGGTTTTCTTCAAAAAATGTTGCGCCGTCACCTGTTTCCATTAGTTCTATAAAGCGAACTGTAACTTTGTGATGCTTTACCCACGCTAAAAAATCCTTCAACTGGTTTTTATTAAACTGCTTGGCAAGCACCGCATTTATTTTTATATCTTTTATGCCCAGCTCTACCGCGCGTTCAATCCCTTTTAAAATAAGGTTAAGTTTGTCGTGCCCTGTTATGAGTTTAAACATACTCGGATTTAAACTATCAATACTGACATTAAGCGCATCAAGCCCTGCTTCAGCAAATTCATCAATTTTCTTTAATAAATTAAATCCGTTTGTAGTAATAGCTACTTTTTCTATGCCGGGCGTGTTTTTACAAAGCTTTACAATATCGGTTACGTCGTTTCGCAAGCATGGTTCGCCACCTGTAATACGCACTTTTTTAGTACCAAGCTCTGCAAACGCATTTACTAACGTGCTAATTTCGTTTTTATTTAAAAAATTACGCGGTGTATCGCACTGATACCCGTTTGGTAAACAATAACTACAACTAAAATTACATACATCGGTTATTGAGAGGCGCAAATAGTTAAACTGCCGACCAAATTGATCATTAAGCATATGCTTCCTTTTTTCTTTACATTACAACCGCAACATCAATGCTGCTAGAACCTGCTTTGTAATGTTGTTTTATTAATTGGCTTAATTGTGTTTTACACGAACCGCAATTCGTCCCACATTTAAGTTCAGACCCCAATTGCTCGACTGTGTTTGCACCGTTTTTAATGGCGTTTATAATCGGCTGCTCTCTTACTTTAAAGCAGCTACACACTTGCACGCCTTGAGTAAATTCTTCATCGGGGGTTGCATAAAGCAAAGACTGTAATTGGGTAAAAGTCAGTAATGGCTCTGCGAATAAATGGTTTATCCACTCAAGTGATATTTCTTTTTGCTCATTAGAAATAACACCAACAAACGTTAATTGATCGTTTTGAATACACTGCACATGCATGGCTTTTGCCGTATTCATAGCCGACCACTGCCCTTGTAAACCAGTTAAGGTTTGGCAGTAATACAGTAAATCACTTTGTGGCTCATTAAGCGCCAATTGGTAATTAAAGCAATTACTAGCATTAACTTTGAGCCAAAAATCACTGTTTATAACAAGTTCGTTTTTAGCAAACAGCTGCATATATTGCCCAAAGGGTGCTTTAACTATATTAACAGCGCCGTGTTTGCACTCAGCCTGACCAGATAGAGGGTCAACTACCGATTGATACAACTCGCTTACTGTTGCTGATGACGCAAATTGCTTATTCCAATGAATAGGCATAAAGCATTCACCTTTGCGCACGGCATCGGTTACTTTTGCATGCGCGGTAACCTGCCCAGTTAGGGCAATTGCACTTATTAAATCGTTTTGTTTAATTGCTAATTTACTGGCATCAAGCGGATTAATTTCAATATACGGGCGTGTAATATGCGATGAAAGCGCAGTGCTTTTACCCGTGCGGCTCATGGTATGCCATTGGTCGCGTATACGCCCTGAGTTCATTACAAACGGATAATCATTTGATGTTTTTTGCACCGGTAATTGCGGCGTTATAGGTATAAAACGCGCTTTTTTATCAGCGGTGCTAAATTGGTTATTTGTAAAAACCTGACCGTTTTTATAAGGCTGGTTTTTAACAACAGGCCACATAATGGGTTTTAAATTATCATACTGATTTTGTGTGAGCCCAACTAAACCAGAGAGGTTTAATAATCGGCTGCCGTTATTTTCAAAGTCGGTTAATTGTGCCCATTCTTCAAAAATGCCACTTGGGTCTGTAAAATCAAACCCTTCAAAGCCCATTTTTTTAGCAACATCGCACATAATTTGCCAATCGTTTTTAGCTCCCGAATAAGGCGCTACTAACGTGCGTTGCCTTGATATTCTGCGCTCTGAGTTAGTTACTGTGCCATTTTTTTCACCCCATCCGGTTGATGGAAAAGCAACATCGGCAAATTTTAACGTATCACTTTTTGCAATACAGTCAGATACAACCACCAGCTCGCAGGTCTCTAATGCTTTTTTAATAGCGGCGTTATTGGGCAAACTCACCATTGGATTTGTTGCCATTATCCACACTGCTTTTATTTTGCCTGCGGCTATTTCATCAAACATATCGATGGCATTGCTGCCTGCTTTTGTAGCGATAGTTGGCGAGAGCCAAAAGCGTTGTACAAGTGATTGATGTGCTTCGTTTTCAATATCTAAATGCGCCGCTAACTGATTAGCCAAACCACCTACTTCGCGCCCGCCCATCGCATTGGGTTGCCCCGTAATCGAAAACGGACCGTTGCCTGGTTTAAGTAATTTACCTGAGGCTAAATGTGCATTAATAATGGCGTTGCATTTATCTACACCCGAACTTGATTGATTTATACCCATTGAATAAAAGCTAATCGCACTTGGGCTGTTAGCAAATAGCGCGTAAAACTCAGTGACTTGCTCAATTGCTATATCGCAAAAGTCGCTAACTGCCTCGCAACTCCATTTTTGTGCCTCCTGCAGTGCGCTTTCAAAGCCGTTTGTGTGCTGAGCAATAAATTGCGTATCGAGGTGGTTATGCTCATTTAAATAATTAAGTAAGCCGTTATAAAGTGCGGCGTCACTGCCTGGTTTTATATTTAAAAATGTGTCGGCAAGCTCAGCAGTGTCAGTTTTTCGCGGATCAATAACCACCACTTTCATATTTGGGTTAAGCTGCTTTGCACGCTCCATTCGCTGATACAAAACCGGGTGAGTCCATGCGGCATTAGAGCCAATTAAAATAAGTAGCTCAGTTTGCTCTAAATCCTCGTAAGTACACGGCACTACGTCTTCACCAAAAGCCCGTTTATAACCTGCCACAGCAGACGACATACACAGGCGCGAATTTGTATCAATATTGCCTGAGCCTATGTAGCCTTTCATTAATTTATTAGCGATGTAGTAATCTTCAGTAAGTAACTGCCCCGATACATAAAAAGCCACCGCATCGGGTCCGTGCTTTTGTATTATGTCGTTAAATTTATTGGCAACGTGGTCGGTTGCTTCATCCCACGTAACGGATTGGTTATTAATAAGAGGCGTCGTTAAGCGGTTATCACTGCCTGTGGTGTCGAGCAAATGGGTGCCTTTTACACATAAACGACCAAAGTTTGCGGGGTGCTCACGCATGCCTTCAAGCTTGGTTGGCACATTATTAAAAAGTGAAATATCAACACCGCACCCTACACCACAGTAAGCACATGTTGTTTGTTTTAAACTCGTTTTATTTATAGTTGGTGACGTGTTTGCGGTTGCCATACTGCTCTCTTTTAGTGTGCTTTAATTTATGCGGGCTGTTTTACAGGCTCATTAAGGGTAACTACGTTAATAGTGTTACTTGCTTTAGCGAGTGCGCTGTTTATTACGTTTTGAACGAGTTTTTCACAACCTCCACAACCTGTACTGGCTTTAGTGCTTTGCTGCATACCTGCCAAATCTATAAAGCCTTTAGCGACTGTTTGTTCAATGGTGTGTTTAGTTACTTTATGACAAGCGCAAATAATGGCGTCATCAGGCAAGTCGTCGGCGCTTAGCTCTGCTATTTCGCCGGCAAGGGGCATAATGAGCGCTTCGGGTGCGGTGGTAAGTTCAATGTCGTTTAAATGATATTGCAGTAAATTATCGTAATCACTGGTATCGCCAACAAGTACCGCGCCAATCAGCTTATTACTTTGTGAATTGGTGACTATTTTTTTATAAATACCATTGGGTTGATCCTCAAAATAATAGCTTATTGCACCTTCGCTGCGTGCATGTGCATCGCCAATAGAGCCTACTTCAACACCCATTAATTTAAGCTTGGTGCTCATATCGGCACCACTAAATTCATCGGCTTTATTGTCTAAGCCAGTACTTTGCAAAGTACCTTGCTGCGTATCTTGTAAAATATGCCCAACTGCTATTTTAGCCATGGCGTAACCTGGTGCTACTAAGCCAAAAATAAAGTTATTCCATAGTGCACATTCGCCAATAGCGTATATGTTTTTATCGCTCGTTTGGCAGTAATTATTAATTACAATACCGCCGCGCTCACCTAACTCTAAATTAAACTCGCGGGCTAAATTATCATAAGGGCGAATACCCGCCGAAAATACAATCATGTCGGTTTCAAGGGTTTTGCCGCCTTTAAAACACATTTTATAACGGCAACTTTCACCTTCTACTATTTCCTCAGTTGCTACCGATGTATGCACAGTAACGCCCAAATCTGTAATTTTGTTTTTTAGTAACCGACCGCCACCCGCATCAACTTGTACGCCCATAAGTTGCGGTGCAAATTCTATTACGTGAGTCTGTAAACCCAATTGCTTTAATGCGTTTGCAGCCTCAAGACCCAGTAAACCGCCACCAATTACCACGCCTACTTTACTACCGTGGGCTGAGTTTTTTATTGCGTGTAAATCGTTAATGGTTCGATAAACAAGGCAATGCTCACGATCTTTACCCGGTATAGGAGGTACAAATGGAAATGAACCTGTAGCAAGCACAAGCTTGTCGTATTCAAACGACTCCCCTTTAGCGGTCGTTACAGTTTGCGCATCACGATTTATGTCAACCACTTTAGAATGAGTATGAAAGCGTACTTGCCAATCGTCATAGGTTTTATTGCATGTAAGTGCGAGGTCGTCTGCGGTTTTGCCTTTAAAAAAAGAGGATAGTTGCACGCGGTCATACGCTAAACGGTCTTCACCGCTAAGTACGGTAATTTCAAATTGCTCATCAGCTTGATTTTGAGAAACCAGCTGCTGCACAAAATGGTGCCCCACCATTCCGTTTCCTACCACTACAACACGCTGCTTGCTTAGCATTTACTCACCTTAAAATGATATCTACTTTAGTAATTGACTAAAATTGAAATCGAATGATTTGTTATAGGATTGTTATAGCAATATGTAAGCCAAATATATAAGCATTTAAAATCAGCAAGTTGCCTAAATTGGTGCAGGGGTGAAAAGCATAAAGCCCCACAAGATGGTGCAATTGCACCATCTTGTGTCGCTATAAATTACAAGTGAATATTAGAAGATAAAGAGGATTAAAATTTAGCGCTCATCCATACCCACAATTTTTGAGTATCGACTTTATTAGCAGCGGTATCGCCCGCTGAGTAATCAGCGTATTTAACACCCACTGCGTATTGTTTATTAATAGGTTTAACGTATTGTACGTTTAGTTCAGTACCCAAATCGTCAACCCCATTTGATTGCTCATTAGCATCAAAACTGTGATAAGCCACCAGCCATTTTCCGTCAAACGCTTTACCATTTAAGCTTATGTAAGTGTCGTCCAAGCCTTGTGCGGGTGTATTTAAAAACGTATCTGCCCAACCATTATATTTATGTAACGTGGCAAGTGGTGTTGCAAACCCGTAATCGCCATTATCAGAGCCAAGTGACTCTATGCCAACTTTTAATGTTACTGTTTTTATACCCAAACCATTTAAATCAACAGCGCCTTCAAGTGCATAGTAATCGGCATCAAAATCACTCACGCTTGTTGACGCAGACTGCGTTGCATACTCCGCTTTGTAATAAAATTTTATGTCGTTTAGGGTTTTATTACCGTTAAAAGAGACGCCATAAGTGTCTAAACTGTCGTCTTGTAGTGCATCGTCACTTAATAAGTAACTGTATAAAACCACTTTACCGTAGTCTGTTTTAAAGCTTGCATTAATTAGATGATCGGACGATTTAATATCTTTATCGTCAGCAAATATGCGGTTACGCTTGTTTAAATAACTGTATTGTAAATCTATGTTATTAAATGCGTAATTAATGGTTGCTGCATCAAAGGTTTGCCTGTCTTGGCGCCAACCTACGTGCCCAACAAAACGCTGCCCATCAAGGGCTATTACTTGGCGCCCTACTTTTAGCGATAGACCATCGCGGGCATATTTAACAAAACCTTGGTCTATCTCAGTGTTTTCTGGGTCGGCAATAACAGAGTAATTAGTATTTTTCCCCACCGTATTGTTGTAATCATCTACGCCCAATAGGCTGCGAGTGTCTTCTACTTCAATAAGGGCTGAAAAACCATTCACCTCATCTGTTTGATGCGTTAAGCGGGTTCTAAGTGTTAAGCCGCTTGCATCTTTTAAGGCATTGTTTTGATCAACGCTTTCAAAACGCAGTCTAAAATCAAGATCAGTTTGCGAAGCTTGGCTTATTGAAGGCGCAGCGAAGCAACCCAGTATGAAAATAATAGGTAAGTTGTTCTTATCGTTAAGCATTTTGGTTCTCTACGTTTTAATTATTAATACACATACCAAAGCAATAAATAAACACAGCGAAATACATTTCCACACCATAACTGGATCGCGTTTCATTATTGAACTTTTATTAGCGGTACTTTCTAAATAAGGATTAGGTTTGTTGATATCGTTTATAAACTCAGAAAAAGCTTGGTATCTGAGCTCTGGTTTAGGGGCAAGCGCTTTCATAAGGGCTTGATCTAACCAAAACGGAATATCGGCTCTGTATTTACGAATACTTGTGTAATGCCAATGGCTGTAATCTTTTGGCGCTACGTGGTTAAGTGGCAGTGGTTTGTAAGGCAATTTTGAGCACAATAACTCGTATGCAATAACGCCAAGTGAAAACAAATCACTTTTAAAGTCGGCGTGCATAGTAATAAGTGTTTCAGGTGCGGTGTAGTCGGCAGTACCTTGTGGGCAATCATCCGCAATTTGTTTAACCGACTCGTCCATAGCTGCAACACTTACTGTGCCGTAATCTATTAGCGTTACTTTTCCGTGCGCATCTATCATTACATTATCGAGTTTTAAATCGCGATGTACCATATCGAGTCGCTGAAACGCCCTTAGTGAATGTACTATTTGTTCAATAATACTGCGTACTTGAGTTATTTCTGGGTGCGGCACGTCGTGCTTCCAATCACTGAGTGTTTGCCCGTCCATGTACTCACAAATATGATACAAAAAACGACTTTGCGATTGCGTACTCAGTACTTTCATCACGTTTAAATGGTTTATACGTTGCCCTACCCAACCTTCTCTTATAAAGCCTTGAAGGTAGTGCACATCGTCTTCAAAATTAACCGAAGGTGCTTTTAAAACCACTGGCGGTATATCGGGCGCTTGTTGCACTAAATAAATATGCGAGCGACTACTGGCATGCAATTTACGAATAACCGTGTAGTCATCAATTTTTTGTCCAACATTAAGCGCAGGTGGAATTTTTCGTCGTGTTAGCGAATGATAAAGCTCATCTAACTTTTGCTCGGCAATATTTTCTACTTTTACAAGCAAACAACTTACGTTGTCGTCACTACCTCGCGCTAATGCAAGTTCGGTAATTGCTTTAGCTGCATTTTCTAAATTAGTGTGATCTAAATTAACGTGTTCATTAATTAATTTAGCTATATCGCTGTTTGGGAGCACATCGTGTACGCCATCACAGGTTAATATATAAATATCGTCTGCTTTAAGGTCTACTTCATAAACATCTATTTCTTGATGAAGTTGTGCGCCAAGTGCACGCGTTAGCGTATCGTTTACTTTGTGATCCCGTGTTATTGCCTCTATTTTATTTTCTCGCAAGCGGGTAATACGCGTATCACCTAAGTGAAATATATAACCCGTTGCCGACTTTAAAATAAGTGCTGTAAAAGTGGTCATCCAATCGGCTTGGCGCTGACCAAGGTGATTGTAATTAACCGATTGCGAATAAAGCCACTGATTTAAACTTGCTAACACCTTCGACACTGACTTTTTAACCGCCCAACTTTCGGGGGTATTTAAATACTCATTTATAAAATGAGTAACCGAAAGTTGAGACGCTTGTTTAGCATTTTTTGCTGATGAACACCCATCGGCTAAGCAGGCAATAACGCCTTTGGACTCTTTTTCTTGCGCTTTGGTATTAAGAGCTGCAAACGCATCTTGGTTTTCTGCTTTTAACCCTTTAGCACTGTGCCCGCCAAATGAAACGTTGAGTTCATTTTTTAGCGCTTTAGCGTGGTGTGTTTCATCAAACATAGTCAATAATGCCTTAAGTCACTGAAATAAGTTCAACGGTGCCGTCTTCATTTACTTCGGTAATGTGTCCGTCTGGTTCTTTCATAAAAAACAGTGCAGCTAGACCAAGTAATGCACTACCCGCAATAATGAAAAAGAAGGTTTGATAATCAACAAGTGACAATGCCGTTAAGTAAACTACTGCACCAACATTACCGTATGCGCCTGTCATACCTGCAATTTGCCCAGTTAAACGACGTTTAATTAGCGGTACTGCGGCAAATACAGCGCCCTCACCTGCTTGCACAAAGAACGAACATGCCATGGCAGCTACTACAGCAAGCCATAAAGGCCACGATGCATCAACCAAGCCCATTACAAAATAACCAACAGCAAGACCCATCGTAAGTACAATAAGGGTTATACGGCGACCTAATTTATCTGAAATCCAACCGCCACCAGGGCGAGATGCTAAGTTCATAAATGCATAAGCAGAGGCTAAAATACCCGCGTACACCATATCAAGCGCAAATACATCCATAAAAAACAGCGGTAACATAGAGACAACCGCAAGCTCAGAACCAAAGGTTGTAAAATATAAAATATTTAAAACAGCTACTTGCTTAAATTCATAACGATGAGACTCAGGTACAGGCTCTTTAAAAATATGACCATTTACGTCAAAGGTTTTATACACTTCGTAAATATAAAGTAGGACTAAAAAAGCATACACAGCAAGTACAAAATTAGCCGAAATTAGGTTAGCACCAGTTGGTGAAAGCTTCCAAGTAAGTAATGCTAATGCGCCGTACATAGGGATTTTCATAATAAGCAGTAAAACAAAGTCTCCTTTACTGGTAACTTCCATTGCGCCTACTTTTTTAGGTTTAAAGTATGTACCGCCTTTTGGCGTATCGGTTACATTTAAATACCAAATAACACCAAATATAACGCTTAATACACCGGTTAAACCTACTGCATAACGCCAGCCATCTTCGCCACCAAACATAAGTGCAATAATTGGTAATAACATAGCCGCTGCTGCTGAACCAAAGTTACCCCAACCGCCATAAATACCTTCCGCTATACCCAACTCATTAGCAGGAAACCATTCACTCACCATTCGAATGCCCACAACAAAGCCAGCACCAATAAAGCCTAAAGCAAAACGCGCTATTGCGGCTTGCTCAAATGTGGTTGCCATAGCAAACATAAAACATGGAATACTACAGCTAATAAGTAGCGCCGCATAAACAATACGGGGACCAAATTTATCGGTTAGCATACCCACCACAACACGCGCTGGAATAGTTAACGCTACATTTAAAATTAGTAATGTTTTTACTTGTGCCATGGTGATCCCAAGTGAACCCGCTATGGCACCTAATAAAGGAGCATGGTTAAACCATACAAAAAATGACACAAAAAAGACCATCCAACTCAGATGCAATACTTTCATTTTTCCGCTAAACGATATTAGGTTAAACCCAGAACTCGGTTGCATGTTTATTTTCCTCGTAAACGTATTATTGTTTTATTAATGCCCCACCCTTTTATATGAGTAGTAGCCCAATGTTTGTTAAATTTAAGTTAACCCGATATAGCAATTACTGAGCCACTAATTAAAAGCCATTAATTTCATGTGGTTACATGCAGCATCTGTTTTTATACGTTATAGTTGCACTATATGAGTGAAGGGCTCTGGGTTGTTAGAGTGCAAATAAAAAGCGTTACTACTTGCTCTTGGATTTAACAACTTGGTATTGTTCAAAAAAAGGTTGAGATTTTGAAAATGCAAAAAACACCGCTAACTTACCAGCAGCAACTGCGCTATTCTCGGCACATTATGCTGCCGCAGCTTGATATAGACGGACAAGAGCGACTATGGCAATCGCATGCTTTAATTATTGGTGTGGGTGGGCTTGGGTGTGCGGTAGCTCAATACCTAGCGGCATCTGGCGTTGGGACGCTTACTTTAGTTGATAACGATGAAATAGACGTGACCAACCTGCAAAGGCAAATACTGTATAAAGAAAGTGATATTGGTAGCTCAAAATGCAGTGCTGCTAAAAAACAGCTTAACGCGCTTAATAGTGAAATAGACATAAACACCATTGAGGCATTTTTTGATGCAAGTACCTCCACAGAACAATTATTTAATAACATTGATATAGTGATTGATTGCTCAGATAACCTAGCAACGCGTAATGCACTTAATAGCGCCTGTTTTAACGCTAAAGTTCCGCTAGTGTCAGGCTCTGCAATACGTATGGAAGGACAAGTCGCGTGTTTTACTATGGATGAAAACAGCCACTGTTATGGTTGTTTATCGCAATTTTTTAGTGAACAAACACAAAGCTGCTCTGAATCTGGTGTGCTTTCTCCTATTGTGGGGCTAATAGGCAGTATTCAGGCTACTGAGGCGCTAAAAATGCTTGCTGGTTTGCCAAGTGGTTTAAGCGAGCACTTATTGCTGGTGGATGGTTTAAGCATGGAGTTTAATCGTTTTAAAATAGCTAAAAACAGTCAATGTGCGGTGTGCAGCATTTAGTTATTCTAGATTACTGATCGTTGTATAAAGCACATCACCCACTTTAAAGTCGTTTTTGTCCCACACTCGTCTTGATGCCAAGCAATACAATGTTTGCCCATCTACATTGAGCGTTAACTGCCATTTATTATTAATAAGCTCAGCCTGAGTTAATACCGACTTTAAAACATTACTGTGCGTTGTTTGCTCAGGCTTTAACGCACTAAACGACATTTGCTCACTTTCTATAATTAGCTTATTACTGCTATCTACAAGTGCAGGAAGCACAAAAAGCGGCTGCTCACTTTGCTGTAATTGCAGTTGATATAGCCCGTAGTCTTCATCAAATTTAACCACATCGTAATTAATTAAGCTCAGCGGTGTTTGCCTATCGTTTGCATAAATAGCTTTTGCAACGTGTGCACTTGCACCTTGATTTATCACCTTACCTTTATCAAGCTGAATAAGGGTATCGCAGCAAAATAGCAGCTCTTTTAATGAGTGACTTACTATTATAAATTTAATATTAAACTTAACTGCAAACTCGCTAAGTTTAGTAAGCGTTTTAAAACGCAATGACCAATCAAGCGCGCTAAAAGGCTCATCAAGCATTATAAATTTTTGACCTGCAAGCAAAGTACGCGCAAATACTACACGCTGGCGCTCACCTCCCGATAAGCTTTGTACATCACGATTTAGTAAGTCTTGTAATTCAAGTGTTTTAACAACGTATTCTAGCGTTAAGCTGGTTTGTTTATTCCCGCAGTGTTTTTGTGTAAACGCTAAATTACCTGCCACATCTAAATGAGGAAACAACGGGCACGATTGTAACTGAAGCGTTATACCGCGTTTATCGCTTGGCAGCTCATGCACTGGCTGATTGTTTACATAAACATTTTTTGCTGACTCTAAACCGCTAATACAACGCAGTAATGTTGACTTACCCGAGCCAGAAGGCCCGTAAACACCGAGTACATTAAACGACTCAAGCTCAAGGTTTATATCTAAATCAAAATTATTGAGTGCTTTAAAAAGGCTTAACTTAATCATGTTATTGCTTAACCCCTACAATGCTTTTATTAAACTTAAATAACAGCACTAAACAGGCAAACGAAATAGCCAGTAAAATAAGTGAAAGCTGATGCGCCGCCGTATAATTTAACGATTCAACATGGTCGTAAAGCGCAATAGACACCACCTGTGTTTGCCCCTGAATATTACCGCCAATCATTAATACCAAACCAAACTCACCCAATGTATGCGCAAAACCTAAAGCAAATGCGCTACCAATACTGGGTTTTAAAAGCGGAATAATTAAATGTACAAAGCGTTTAAACGGGCTTAATCCAAGCGCAATGGCAGCTTCGTTATAGGTTTGATTAATATGCTTAAACCCAGCCACAAGCGGCTGCATTACAAAAGGCAGCGAATAAAAAAGCGAGCCAATAACCACGCCCTGAAAACTAAACGCAAGCTGAGTACCCGTTAGCCAAAACCAAAACTGCCCAAAAGCGTGATCAGGCGAAAACAAAACAAGTAAGTAAAACCCTAACAACGTAGGCGGCAGCACTAAAGGCATTGCAATTAATGCCTCTAAAAATGGTTTAAATTTACCGTTATAGCCAGCAAGCTTGTAAGCCAGTGGAATACAAAAAACAAGAAGGAGCACTGCGGTTATAAAGGCAAGTTTTATAGTTAACCACAGCGCGGTTAAATCACTTTGAAGCATTGTTGTCCTTTATTCTGTAACCTAATTCAATTAACTGTTGCTGCGTAGCCTGCGTCATTAAAAATTGCATGAGTTGCTTAGCGCTAGCACGCTTTTTTGTCGAGCTAATAATAACGCCTTGTTGAATTATATCGGGATATTGATTGGTAGGCAGCACGGTGTAATCTAAATATTTTTGATCTTGCGTGTTACTGTAAGCCGCCTTCAGTGATGAAACAGCCACCAGCCCTACTCCTACATTACCGCTTTCAACAAACTGAAACGCATGCGTAATGTTATTACCGTACACATAATTTACTGGCTTTTTAAAATGGTTATTAGCGTAGTGCTCTGAGGCACGCCCGTATGGTGAAAAGCGCGGATTAGCAATGGCTACTTTATCATTTACTTTTTCAGCTTTGGGTTGCCACAAAGCAAGTTCGCCTAACGCGTAAGTGATTAAACTGCTTTGCTCGGCATAGCCTTCTTTAATAAGTGATTGCGGTCGAAAATCGTCGGCCGATAAAAACACATCAAATGGCGCGCCATGCACTATTTGCGAATATAAAACACCGCTAGAAGCAGCTGATATTTTCACGTCAACATTAGGTAATGGGGATCTTTTTAGTAGGGTTTGCAATACAGTTTTAAAATTACTCGCTACGGCTACTTGCAGCGTTTCTTTTGCGTTTACGCCGCACGAAAGCGTGCATGCTATAAGCAAAAAATAACCCAACCATGTATTGTAAAGCTTTGACATTATAAGTATTGTTTCAAAATAAAATGATTTAAGTAAGCAATATATATGAACGATGTTTGCAATGCACCCGGTTTATTGCCAATTGAAACTGCAATACAAAATATACTTGGCTCAATAACGCCAGTTAAAGACGTTGAAACCATCACTATAATGCAAAGCGTTGATCGCGTTTTAGCAAGCGATGTTAAATCAACTATAAACGTACCAGCTCATAACAACTCCGCAATGGATGGCTATGCGCTATGTATTTCAGATAAAAGCTTAACCTATACACAAGTAGGTAGCGTGTTTGCGGGTCAAGTTTTTGAAGAAACGCTTACCCCAGGGCAATGCGTAAGAATAATGACCGGCGCTGCCATTGCACCTGGCGCTAACGGCGTTGTAATGCAAGAAAACGCCTCGGTTGATGGCGATAAAATTACGTTTACTGCGCAACCAGAACTAAACGAAAACGTGCGTTTTGCTGGCGAAGATATTGCAATCGACGATGTTATTTTAAAAGCAGGCGATAAATTAAAAGCCGTTGATGTGGGATTACTTGCATCTTTAGGGATTGCCAATATAGACGTGGTAAGAACCTTAAAAATAGCCGTACTTTCTACTGGCGATGAGCTAATTGAACCTGGTCAGCCTCTTAAGCAAGGCGCTATTTTTGAAAGCAACCGCGCTGTTATTATTAGTGCGCTGCAACAAAAAAATATAGACGTGATTGATTTAGGAATTATTCCTGATGACAAAGAACTCATTACTAATGCATTTTTGAAAGCGAACGAACTTGCCGATGCCGTAATAAGCTCAGGCGGTGTATCGGTTGGTGAAGCCGACTTTACTAAAGAAGTGCTCAACGAAATTGGCGAAATTCACTTTTGGAAAATAGCCATGAAACCAGGCAAACCTTTTGCCTTTGGTAAACTAAGTAACAGTTACTTTTTTGGCTTGCCAGGTAACCCTGTGTCGGCTGCTGTTACGTTTAATCAGTTAGTAGAGCCGGCACTGCAAAAGCTGTCGGGTCTTGGTGAAGTAAACCCTAAAATGCGTTTTAACGCGGTTACTACATCCGTTATTAAAAAGCGCCCTGGCAGAGCTGACTTTCAACGCGGTACAGCAACAATTAACGAGCAAGGTGACTTGGTGGTTGCCCCGTTTAATAAACAGGGCTCGGGTGTACTTTCGTCGCTTAGTAAAGCTAACTGCTTAATTGTAGTGCCAGCACAAAGCGGCAATATCGAAAAAGGCGCAACAGTAAGTATTGAGTTGCTATAAAGCCTAAAATGCTACAGCTAACTGTATAATTTAGCTGTAGCGCTATGTAGGTCTTAAAATATTTTTATATTTAATGTTTGAATTAAACAATTTAACTTTTCGCTATGTCCTACAAACTCTTCTTTGCTTAATCTATTAACACACTTTAGCGCATTTTTAGTCGCAAAGTATCTATCATAACTTAGGCTTCTTTCGCATTTAACACTATACGTTGAGGGCCAAGAACCACCAGCACCCGTTGCTATGCCAACAACGTTACATGTAGCATCTATATACTGCTCCCATGCTTTTATTTGTGCTTTAACTGCATCAACTTGGTAATCATCAGTTAGTTGCGGGTAAATTTCATCCATCATTTCACTGATTTTAGTTTTGTATCTATTGCCCTCTAAATTATAAGTATTGCCGGTGTGCATTGCACCGCCTTCTGGCCAACCATCAGCGCTTTGTGCAAATGCGCCAAATGATGAAATAGCAAAAGCAAACCCAATAATAATTTTATTCATTTTAAATATCTTTAATACCAATCTGCTTATATATGGGGTCTATTTAACGTTAAGAAAATTACGCTAGAACTAGGCAAAAACTTTTGTATCTAGTTGTTCTAAATAAAAAATTTTTAACGACGTTATAGTGCAATTTAATTCGTTAAATTGATCAAAGATTTATGCAGGTTGGTATAATAGTTAGACCAGATACCTGTAAAAAAACGCCTATAAAAAATGCCGCTGAGCTTAGCTGAGCGGCATTTTATTATTCAATAAGCTTTTAAAGAGGTCTATTTAAAAACCAAATATTTTTAAATCAAAAAACTTAGTCGCCACTGTATTTATAAATATCACAGCTAGAATGACAGGAATAAACGTTGAAAGTGAAAAGTTAACGTACTTTTCCATCAAGCTTCCCGCATAATTAGGCGAACCTAAGCTTAGCTCTTGTGTTAAGCGTGCTTTTTTCCAGCGGTACATTACAAACAAACACACCATTAAGCCGTTAAGCGGTAAAATTGTGTCGTAAAATACATCAACAATAATATCAAAAAAGCTCTTATTAACGCCGCCATAACTGGTGAACGAAGTAAGGCTGTCAATCATACCAAACGACATTGTACATAAAATAGTAAGTACACCGGTTGAAAGTGTAAGGATGCCCAATGCTTTTTTACGGCTAATACCTTTACGGTCACTTAGTGTTGCTGTCGGTACTTCTACTATTGAAACAAGTGAAGTAATCGCTGCAAAAAATACTAATAAGAAAAATGAGAACGCAACAATAGATGCACCTACATAACCAATATCATTTTGCAGTGCTAATAATATTTTAGGTAGGTATACAAAAATCATTGATACAGACGAGTCAGAAAGTGCTGATGGGTCTGTGTTTGGATCAAAGCTAAATATAGCGGGCAACACCATTAGGCCCGCTACAAACGCAACGAGTGAGTCTGTAATAGCGACCATTTTAGCGCTACTTACAATGTCATCCTTTTTAGAAATGTACGACGCGTAAGTCATTAATATACCCATACCCAGCGATAGCGAGAAAAACGCTTGGCTTAATGCGCCATTAAGTACACTTGCACTCATCTTAGAAAAATCAGGAATAATGTAGTATTTAACACCGGCCATTGCGTTATCAAGCGTTAATACATAAGTAACTAAGGCAAGTAGCATGAAAAGTAAGGCTGGCATTAAAAATTTAGCGGCTTTTTCTATGCCTTGTTTAACACCCCCTAACAAAATTAAGTTAACAATAATAACCACAACGGCCATATAACCAAACACAGTGTAACTATTAATAAAAACACCAAAGTGGCCAGGATCTGCAAGTAAATCTAAATTACCGAGGCCTGTTTGCGTTAAGTAACCAAAAATCCAAACCGTAATTACCATATAAAACACAGCAATCATAAATGGTGTAAGCACCGCTAAAAAACCTGCTAGCTTCCATTTTTTATCGTTATTAGATAATAGCTTGTACGAACCAAGTGGATCTTTTTGAGCGTTACGACCCATTGCCATTTCAGCCATCATGACTGGTAAACAAATGAACACGACAAATAAGGCGTAAATTAATAAGAATGCGCCACCACCATTTTTGGTAGCAGAAACCGGAAAACCAACTAAATTACCAATACCAACAGCCGAACCTGCCGCTGCCATTATGAATCCGAGACGGGAACTAAATCGTTCTCTATTTTCGCTCATGCATAAAACCTTTTTATTATTTTGTATATTTCAGCGACTCTACCAGTGTTACACAGAGATTTTCAAGCAATTACAGCTTAAAAATAAAATCGAAGTGTAAACCTGTGTAAATACGCTTTTAATTCACCAATTTTCAACGCTGTGGTAGTATTGCGTTAATCAAATTTAACAATTTTTATGAGATTCCTTATGTTGTACATGATTCACTCAACAGACGTTGAAAACAGCTTAGAGCTTAGAAAAGCAGCACGCCCGGCACATTTAGCACGCCTTAGTGAGCTTGATTCACAAAACCGTTTATTAACTGCGGGTCCATTTCCGGCAGTCGATAGTGAAGATCCTCAAGAAGCAGGTTTTACCGGTTCATTAGTTGTTGCTGAGTTTGAGTCAATAGAAGCAGCTCGAGAGTGGGCAGCAGCTGACCCTTACGTTGCCGCTGGCATCTATGAAAATACAATTGTTAAACCTTTCAAAAAAGTGTTCCCTGCTTAAAAGTGTATTAAACCCTAAGAGCGTGTGTTGCACTGTAATTCAGGGTTTGTTCACAAGATTTTAATTAAAATTACTGGGATAAAAGCGAATTTAGCGTTTTTACTTGAATTTTAGTAACTTAGTTAATTAAACTAAGTGGGTCTGGTCTAGGAGTTTTCCATTATGCGCGTATTATTAAGCCTCGGTTTTATTGCTTGTGTTAGCTTAGCTAACTTTGCTCAAGCAGCGACGGCCACCCAAGCATCTCATGCTGAGGTGGACAAAAAGAAAGCCGTAATACTTGCAAAGAAAACAATAGGCGGTAAGACCTTAAAAATTACCGAAAAAACAGATTTTTATACCGTACGAATACTCAAATCTGACGGCCACGTCGTTGATTTACATATAAATAAAAAAACCGGCGAAGTGAAAAAGGATTAACAAATGCGAATTTTAGTTATTGAAGACGATTTACATTTAGCAGATAACCTACGTAATGCTTTAGAAAAAGAACGTTACAGCGTGGATTTATGTCACGATGGTGAAGCAGGTCTTTTCCACATTACAGAATACCCGCTTGATATGGCCGTAGTTGATTTAGGTTTACCTAAAATAGACGGTATTGAGCTAATCAATAAAGCACGAGCACAAGGCATTACTATCCCTATTTTAATCTTAACAGCGCGCGATCGCTGGCAGGATAAAGTAGAAGGTTTGGATGCAGGTGCAGATGACTACCTTACTAAACCATTTCATGTTGAAGAACTTATTGCACGTTGTAATGCATTAATTCGTCGCAGTGCTGGTAAAGCAAATCCAGAAATGACTGCGGGTCCAATTAAAATTCATACACGTTCACAACAAGTATGGGTTGATGATAAAGAACTTAGCCTTACAGCTTACGAATATAAAGTACTTGAATACTTAATGGTAAATCCGCAAAAAGTAATTTCTAAATCAGAACTTACTGAGCATATTTACGACCAAGATTTCGACCTTGATTCAAACGTAATTGAAGTATTTGTACTACGTTTGCGTAAAAAGCTTGACCCTGAAGGCGTACTAAACCCAGTAGAAACACTACGTGGGCGTGGTTACAGGCTTAAAAGCCAGTGGTAATACCGCAAATATCGTTAAAAATAAGGCAAGGATTTATCCTTGTCTTTGTTTTATTAGTCGCACTCCCTATCTTATTTTATTCAATTGGCAAAGCGTATTACGCTTCACTTGTTGATGCGACAGAAAAAACCCTCGAGGCACAGCTCTACTCGCTAATATCTGAAGTCGACTTTACTGAGCATGGTATTATCATGCCCAGCACTATTTTAGCGCCTGAGTTAAACAGATTAAATTCAGACACCTACGCAATGATTTACCGCGATGATGACCCTGTTTGGAACTCAGAATCGGCTGTAAATTTAAACTATGTACCTCAACAAATAGAAACCAAAGCCGGTGCCGCCGACTTCAGGCGTGTGGAGTATAATAATACCGCGTACTGGCAACTTAGCCTGACTGTAATTTTAAACAACATAGATCAATCAGAACAAGCTCGCTTTATATTAGTCAAACGTAACGACGCTCTACTTCGTATAATGGATGGCTTTAAGCAAACCCTTGTAGATTGGATGTTTATCATGGGGATTGCAATTGCAGGCCTAATGGCGATTGGTTTCATTTGGAGCGCTCGCCCACTCCAACGACTCGATAAAGAAATAAAAGCGATTGAATCGGGTGATATTCAAGAAATTAAAGGCCTCTACCCTGTAGAGCTGCAAACAATAAAAGCAGACCTAAACTTGCTACTTGAGTCGCAACAGCGCCAAAAAGAGCGCTACAGAGCCTCATTAAGCGACCTTGCTCATGCTCTTAAAACACCGCTTGCAGTACTTAAATCAAGTCCATTGGCAAACGATGCCGATGCACAAGAACAACTCGACCGAATTAATGTGATGATCGAGCACCAATTAAAGCGTGCTGCAACCGGTGCATCAGACACGTGGAAAAAGCAAACACCTATTAAGCCAGTACTCGATTCAATACTCAGTGCTATGGCAAAAGTATACCGTGATAAAGATATTATTTTTACCTGCACCGTAACCGAAAAAGATTACTTTTTAGGTGACCAAACAGATTTAATGGAATTACTCGGTAACTTGATTGATAACGCCTGTAAAGCGTGTCGCTCGCAAGTAGAAATACAAGTAATCCAAAGTAAAACTCTGTGTATTGGAATTAGCGATGATGGCCCTGGTGTGCCAGAGGATAAACGTGAATCTTTACTTACACGTGGTACTCGCCTCGATACATACGAAAGCGGACACGGCGTAGGCATGGCGATTGTATCTGATTTAGTTAAGTCGTATAACGGGACGCTTACCATTACCGATGCTGATAACTTAGCCGGCGCTCAATTTATCTTAGAGTTTAATTACAATGACAAAAAGTAACTATTTATTAAAACTAACTGCCATTGTGCTATTAACTACAAGCCAGTACAGCTTTGCAGATGAAGCATGTACTTTAGCCGCTAAAGCAACAACCGATGAAGCTAAGCGGTATATTCAATGCCTAGATAGCCAGATTGATAAAGCAAAGCAAGCACAAGGCAGTTGGATACAAAAGCGCAAATATGAGCTAACTAAATCACAAGAAAGCACAGGCAATACGCAAGTATTGCCGTTGTTTATGCGCAGCATTAAAAATAACGAAAAGTACCTTGAGAGTGCCTGCCAATGGCGTTACTTAATAAAACTTCCTAATGCGACAACAGCAGCCATTAGCTATAAACTCTGTGAAATAGAGCTTATAAATCAATTTACAGAATCACTAAAACACCCATTTTAACGTAACTTAAGCACACTAAACTAGTTATACCAACCTGCATAAATCTTTGATCAATTTAACGAATTAAATTGCACTATAACGTCGTTAAAAATTTTTCATTTAGAACAACTAGATACAAAAATTTTTGCCTAGTTCTAGCGTAATTTTCTTAACGTTAAATAGACCTCGTATATAAGCAGATTGGTATTACGTTTCACTACTCGTTCCCTTTAGCCTACTTGACAATTTATTCATATCAAAACAAACTACCTACTAGTAGATTGCTAAATAGCTAATAGGTAAACAAATGACTAAACCAGTAATAATTATAGGTGGCGGACTGGCCGGCTTATACAGTGCGTATAAATTACAACTGCTTAATATTGAGTACTTATTACTGGAAGCTAAATCGCAATTAGGCGGCCGAATTTTTGCTGCGCAATCACCAATAAATAACGATGTTAGTTTTGATTTGGGTCCTACGTGGATATTTCCTCATCAACCAAAAATCCAAGCTTTAGTAAAGTCACTCCACTTAAGTATATTTGAGCAATACAACAAAGGTGATGTGTTATATCAAGCACCTAACGCCAAGGAGCCTCAACAAATTGCAGGTGCTGGAGATATGCAGTTATTTAGGCTTAAACACGGCATGAATACCTTAATAACTGCCTTATACGAGCAACTTAATCCTGATTCAGTGTTATTGGAACACAATGTCACTGAGCTTAAAAAAGGTGATAATAACTGGCAAATTACGGTTAATCACTTAGGTAATATAAAGCACCTTACTACTGAAAAACTAATTTCAGCTATTCCTGCTCGTATGGTTACAACACACTTAACACCTGAACTATGGGCTACTCCAACGCTCATAAACCGCCTTAGTAGTGTACCTACATGGATGGCAGGACAAGCCAAATTTATAGCTACTTTTGAACATGCATTTTGGCGTGATAAAAACTTATCAGGACAATGCTTTAGTCGCGTAGGCCCAATGGTCGAAATTCACGATGCCAGTGCTGAAGATGGCAATTACGCCGCATTATTTGGCTTTATAGGTGTGCCGTACTTATCAAGAAACCAAGTAACTAAAGAGCAATTAATTCAAGCCTGTGCCCAGCAGCTTAGCTATTTTTATGGTAAGGATGCTGAAAAGGCAACGGGATACTTTATTAAAGACTGGGCAGACGATAAGTTTGTAGCGAATAGAGACGATCAAACTCAACCTTCGCAGCACCCAGAATTTGATTTTTCAAGCTTAGATGAGCAATTAAATAACTTGAACATTCATTTTGTAGCGAGTGAGTTTGCAAAACAAGAAGCAGGATATTTAGAAGGCGCAATAAACGCGGTGGATGACGCTATTAAATTGTTTGTTAATTAATAGCCCTGTATTTACTGATAACTTAACCATCAAGGGCTTTAATTTTACAACCCTTGATAGTTATAGATGTTAGTTATTTTTAGCAACGTCTTCGCCACTGCCTAGTAGAGTGGCAACCCACTTACCTTCAGCACTGGCTTCTAAGCCTATTTTTACAATCATAGTTAAGGGCACAGATAAAAGCATACCCACAGTACCTAATAACCAGCCCCAAAATATTAATGATAAAAATACCACTAGCGTTGAAAGACCCAGCCCTTTGCCCAAAAACTTAGGCTCTACAATATTGCCCATCACCGTATTTATTGTTAAATAACCTGCAGCAACCAATCCCGCAATTAACGGACCTTGAGTAATAAGCGCAAGTAATACAGCCGGTACAGCCGCAATAATTGACCCAATATTAGGAATGTAATTGAACATAAATGCCAATACCCCCCACAGCACAAAGTAGTCAACGTCTAAAATCCATAAGTAAAACGCAGCAATAATACCCGTACCTAAACTTACTAGCGTTTTAATTGCCAGATATGAATTAATAGACTCTAAAAAGCGGTCAATTTGCTTCATTTTGCTATCGGGATCTTCAAGTGCCATGTGTATTTTTTTGCTCAGCATTGGCCCTTCAAACAACATAAAAACAACGGTTAAAATAATTAAAAACATGTTTGCCATTACGCCACCTAAACCGGTGAGCATATTAGTGGCTACATCAACCATTTTACCTGGGTCGAACATATTGATTAACTGTTCTTTATTAATCAGTATGTTGTATTGAGATGCTAAATCTACAAGCCATACAAATTCTTCTTTGAGTTGTGTTTTATACTCAGGAAGTTGCTGCGAAAAATCGTTTATTGATTGCCCTACAAGCCCGCCAAGGCTTACACCTAAGCCAACTATGATAAGCACTACCAACATAACAGCAATGCCTTTAGGAATTCGGTAGCGCGCAAAAAACTTGATAAGCGGATTACAAATAATGGCAATAAACGCCGCCAAAATAAACGGAATAATAATTACACTTGCCGCTTTTATCCCCGCGAGTACGACCACTAAGGAAGCAAAAACTATTAAGCTTTTATTTACTCCAGTTAAACTTGCCAAATTATTAATCCTTTTATTAATGATATGGCTTTAGTGTAAGGCAAAAGGTAATTAAATGAAATAATTACGAAGTGATCATAAAAGCCTGTTTTACGTATAAATTTGCAAAGCTGTTTGCTAGCGAGTATGTTTTTTAATCACTTGCTACTATTTTATTGTAAGGATTAATAATGCATATATTTGTTACTGGCGCGACGGGATTAATTGGTAAGCACTTATGCCCTTTTTTACTTCATCATAATACTGTTACTGTGCTTAGCCGAAATCCGACTAAAGCAAACGTATTATTAGGCCATAAAGTTAAAGCCGTAAGCAATGTCAATGCAGTAGATTTTAACACTGTTGATATTGTTATTAATCTAGCTGGCGAACCTATTGTAAATAAACGCTGGAGCGACAAACAAAAGCAAATAATACGCGACAGCCGTATTGGTGTTACACAACAAATTAGTGAAGCTATTAAAGCTTGTAGCACTGCCCCGCATACTTATATATCTGGAAGCGCCGTTGGGTTCTATGGTCGACAAAATAGTAACCCTATTGATGAAACTTTTGAAAACCCACACGACGAATTTAGCCACCAGCTTTGTAAAGACTGGGAAAATGCAGCGCTACTCGCGCAATCAGAACACACCAGAGTGTGCCTTTTGCGCACGGGTATTGTTTTAGCTAAAAAAGGTGGAGCATTAAGTAAAATGCTCCCTGCCTTTAAATTGTGTTTAGGCGGCCCAATTGGTAATGGC